>DATNBU010000008.1:0-300000 GCA_035571835.1 Candidatus Limnocylindrales bacterium
GAGGAACGGTGTGGAGTTCACGGCGACCAGGTTCACGAGCACGAGTACGGGCAGGATCGTTGCGGCGATCCGTGCGCCGGCGGGCAGCATGGAGACGGCGGCGACCGCGCCGATCGCACCGGCGAGCTGCCACTCCCATACCCGCAGGCCGGTGAGTGTCACCATGTGCAGCGCGGCCACGCCGATCCCGATTGCGACGAACGCCGTCAATCGGCTCCACTTCCCGGGAGGCGCGTCGACGAGTGCGCCCACGCCGAGCCCTGCGGCAATGCTGCCGGCGAAGCTCGACACCCAGATAAAACGGTTGGGCTCGCGGAATAACTTCCCCGCCGGCAGCGCCTGGTAGGCGGTATACAGAAAGTTGTCGAAGTTCAGCGCGAGATACAGCATGGCCACCAGCGCGTAGAACAAGCCCATTCGGCGCTGACGCGATGCAACGACCGCCACGAGCAGTCCAAGAGGCAGCAGCGGGATCGGGGTGCCGCGGCCCGTGACCTGCCGGGTGACATGGTCGCGAAAGATGGGCCAGTCCCACTTCTCGACTCGTATATCCGCGTTCTCCAGCGGTCCGCTGCGAACCGAGAAGTGAGCGAATTCTGCCATCGGAAGCAGTTGAATCGCGCCGAGACAGACGCAGATCGTTACGGCGAGCGCCAGCACCCCGAACGTGCGCAGCGGCCGCGTCAGGTGACCGGTGGCGAGCTCCCACAGCACCCGAAGGCCGATGACCTGGCAAGTGAACAACAGGATCTGCGGGTATGCGCCGAAGAGTTGCAGCGTCAGTACGAGGCCGAGCACGACACCATTTCCGACAGTCGGAGCGGCGAGGATGCGTTCGCACCGCCAGAGTGCCCACGGTGTCCAGACGTAGATCCCGAGGATGTTGGTGGATTGCCACATGGCCAGCTCCACCATCGGCCCACCGACTCCGAAGCACAGACCGCCGACCAGTGCTCCGACGCGGCCAGCACCCAGCTGCCGGCATAACAGATAGGCTCCGACCGCGCCGATCGCCATGTGAACGACGGCGAGCAGGCGAAACCCGAAATCGAGGTCGATGAAGAAAAGAGGCCAGTTGAGCGGATAGAACATCCCGAGCAGGGTGCTCGGGAGAAACGGCTGGCCGCAATTCTGCAATGCGTTCCAGAGCAGGCCATGCCCGTCGCGGAGCGCGTTGAGCGCATAGAGGATGTTGGGATAGTGCGCTGCGTATACGTCGAAGGACGGGAATGCGTTGCGGCCGGCCAGTCCGGTCGCGAACGTTACGACGACGGCCGCCAGCAGGCCGAGCATCGCAAATTCTTTGACGCGATCGCTTCCGGGCGTCACGACGGATCCTGCCCGGGCGCTAAGAAATCCATATCGGATTCATACCCGTGCATCCGGGGGTCCACAATCGACGCCGTGGCATCCAGGTTCTCGCAGGACGCGGTTACAGGCGAGCGGCAAGCAGCAGAACTGCGATGGTCGCGCCTACGACATAACTGGACGGATCCTTGATGGCGAAGAGCACTGGATCGTCTTTCAGCACGCCGCGATGCGCGAGCAGCCAGATGCGGCTGATCCAGTAGAGCAGCATCGGACAGATGAGCCAGAGCGCCGCGGGATGCGCGTAAAGTCCGACGACGCGGTCGCTGTTGATGTAGAGGGCGGCAACCAGCACCGAAATATAGCCGCTGACGGCGCCGTTGGTTGCGATCAGCTCCAGGTCCGAATGGTAATAGCCGCGCACCTTCAGCCCGTCCGGCTGCTGCTGTTGCCGTACTCCGTAGAGCTCCGAGTAGCGCTTGACGAACGCCAGGCTCAGAAAAAAGAACAGCGAGAACCCGAGAAGCCATGGAGACGGAACGATTCCGGTCGCCGCGCCGCCCGCGATGACGCGTCCCGTGTACAACATGGCGAGCAGGAGCACATCGATGAGCGGCACGTGCTTCAAACGAAACGAGTACGCCGTCGTGGCGGCGAGGTAGATCAGCAGCACCACCAGGAACGACGGCGGCAGCAGCGCAGCCACAGCGAGGCCGGAAAGCAGGCAGACGGGCCCCATGGCGAATCCGGCCACCAGCGGAAGGTCGCCCGAGGCGAACGGTCTCCTGCACTTCGTGGCATGCCTGCGGTCGGCCGCCAGATCGAGCAGATCGTTGGCGAGGTAGACCGAGGACGCGCACAGGTTGAATGCGACGAATGCAAGGAATGCGTTCACGAAAAGTTCCGGATCGCGCGCTTCCGGTGCCATCAGCAGCGCAACGAAGACGAGCAGGTTCTTGACCCACTGCTGAACTCGCAGCGCGCGTGCCAGCGTGCGAAAGCTCCACGGCGGCGACGGGAATGTGCGCGTGACGCGCTCGCCGGCGCGACCGGCAAGGCGAGCGTCGGAGCTGACGACGATTGCGTTGCGCGCGCTCGACCAGACGTCGAGGTCCGCAACATGGTCGCCTGCATAATCGTAGCCGCCGGCGCCGAAGCGTTCGCAGAGCTCGGCGCGCTTGTTTGCGCCCTTCAGGTTGTTCGTGCCGTTGCTCGCAATGACCTCGTGGAATACGCCGACGTAGTCTGCGACGGGCCGCACGATGGCCTCGTCGGCCGCAGATACGAGCACGATCCTGCGACCCGCGGCATGCTCGTCGCGCAGGAAGGCGACGAACTCCTGATGATACGGAAGTGTCGAAGGGTCGAGCTCGACTCTTCTCGAGATCTGGCGCTTCAGGTTGGCCTTGCCTCCGGCCAGCCAGATCGGCAACGCCGCGATCAGGAGCGGATTCGCCTTGAGCAGAAGAAGGACGGACTCAAACAGTGTGTCTGTCCTGACGAGCGTTCCGTCCATGTCGACACAGAGCGGCGGCTCGGCGGAGGTCGAGATGGGGCGTGAAATCATTGCCAAAGCGCTCGATGCGGACCGCAAGGTGGGAATCGGGTCAGCCACGCTTTACCGACGATTTCTCCGTGCCGCAAGCCGGCGTCCTCATTGCCCGGCGCGTCAATCGGGCCCGCAACCACCGGCATCGGCACCGCAGTGCGATCGAATCCTGCTATCTCCTGTGGTAGCTATTCGCTTCGATCGCGCTCGAACCGGCGCGCCCGATTAACTCGAGCAGCGAAGTACCAGGGTCGATGACTGCACCACGCCGGCTCGGCGCGCGACACAAAGCCACCGTCGCGAGAATTGTCGAGTCCATCACTCCGACATTCCCGCCGCTCGATTCCGGCAAGCGCACGGTCGTCTTCGCCGATGTCACCCGGTTCGTCGCATCGCAGATCGAGGCACTGCCGGATTTCCTGCGACCTCCATACAAAATGGCGCTGAGCGGTTTTGAATGGCTCGCCGTCGTCCGGTGGGGCCGGCCGTTCACGGCGCTCGACGCGGCCAGGCAAGCCGCCTGGATCGCGCTCTGGAGCGACTCGCCGGTGGGCGCGATGCGGAACTTCGTCAAGCTCATTCGCGGTTGCGCGTTGCTTGCGTACTACGACCACCCGCTCCTGCTCGAGGCATTGGAAGCCGAAGCCGGCGGAGAAGGTTCCCGGGAAAGCATCGGAGAACCCGCATGAAGCGAAGCGATGCAGGCGCCGCGATGACGACGCAGATCCTCATCGTGGGCTCGGGCGCGGGCGGCGCTGCGACGGCGACCGCCCTGGCCGAAGCCGGCTGCGAAGTGCTGATCCTGGAGGAAGGCCCGAACGTAGATACCTCGCGTATCGCGTCCAACTCGACGGACGCCATCTCGCTTCTCTATCGCAACGGTGGAATGACGCCGATGCTTGGCCGCCAGTCGACCGCATTCGTCGAAGGACGCTGCGTCGGCGGGTCGACCGAGATCAACAGCGGCTTCTGGCACCGTCTGCCGGAAGACACGTACCTGCGGTGGAAAGCCAACGAGCTGCTTGCCGATTTCACGGCGGAGATCATGACGCCGTACTTCGAGCGCATAGAAGCGGACCTGTCGGTTTCCCACATGCGGCCGGAACAGATTCCGCGCAGCTCCGTGCTGTTTCGTGAAGGCGCCGAGCGACTCGGCTGGAAGTACGTCGAGGTGCCGCGCTGCCAGAAGGAGTCCGGCAGCCAGTTCGCTCCGGGCGCGAAGCAGTCGATGCAGCGCACGTACATTCCACGAGCGATCGCGGCCGGAGCGCGCCTGCTTGCCGACTGCAAGGCGACGCGAATCGTCCACGAGAACGGATACGTGCGCGGCGTGGAGGTCACGCAGAATACCGACGGCACCCGGCGGCGCTTCGAAGTACGCGCCGACGCCGTCTTTCTGTGCTGCGGTGCGATTCAGACGCCGGCACTGCTCCGGCGCAGCGGAATCCGGAAAAACGTCGGCGACAGGCTCTGCATTCATCCGATGATCAAGGCGGCCGCGCTGTTCGACGAAGAGGTCGAGGCCCACGACGCCGCGCTGCCGGTCTACCAGGTCAAGGAGTTCTGGCCGACGATCTCGCTCGGCGGCGCGGTGTTCAGCCCTGGTTTTCTCGCGATGACGCTGTCGGACAACTGGACACCGTATCAGCACGCCATGCAGGACTGGACACGCATGGCGCTCTACTACGCGACGACGCGCAGCATGGGACGCGGGTCGATTCGCGCGGTGCCCGGCGTCGAGGACGGAGTCGTCATTCGCTACGAACCGTCGGCGGCCGACGAGCGCAATCTCACGACAGGTCTCGCAAGGCTCGGTGAGCTCCTGTTCGCTGCGGGCGCGAAGGCGGTGTATCCGTCCGTCGCCGGCTCACCGATCCTGCACTCGGCCGACGAGTGTCGCGGGCTCGGCCAGCAGCAGATTCCCATCACGTCGATGAGTCTTTCGAACGTGCACGCGTTCAGCACGTGTCCGATGGGTGAGAATCTCGACATTTGTGCGACCGACTCGTATGGAAAAGTGTACGGATTCCGCAATCTCTTCGTCAACGACGCCAGCCTGATTCCCGATGCACCGGGCGTCAACCCGCAGGGCACGACGATGGCGATTGCGTTCCGCAACGCGGAGCACTTCATGGAAGCAAAGCAGAGGACGATGCCGCGCACGGTCGCAAAACCTCCGGGTCGTGCCGACGTGCTCGTCACCGGCGCGCCCGGCTGGCTCGGCACGCGCCTGGTCGAGGTCCTTGTCCGCGGCATGGACGATTCGTCGGCTGCGCAGTCGCCGGGCAGCGCGAACCTGGCGGGCCCGGCAGAGCGCACGGTGCGCTGTCTGGTGCGACCGTCCGACGACCCGTCGTCACTCGCCGGACTTTCGGACAACCTCGAGATCGCGGCCGGCGACCTCACCGATCCTGCGTCGCTGCGCGAGTTCTGCCGCGGCGCCGAAGGCGGAACGCTGTTCCATTCGGCAGGGCTCATTCATCCCGAGCGCTTCGTTCGCGACTTCGATCGCGTCAACTTCGAAGGCACGCGCAATCTTCTTGCTGCGGCACAGGAAGCCGGCGTGCGGCGCGTGGTCGTCGTCTCGTCCAATTCGCCGATCGGCTGCAATCCGTCTCCGGATCACCTGTTCGACGAGCGATCACCGTACAATCCGTACATGGGCTACGGCCGTTCCAAGGCCCGTGCCGAGGCTCTCGTGCACGACGTGCAGGCGAGCGGCCGGATGGAGACGGTCATCATCCGGCCGCCGTGGTTTTACGGGCCGCACCAGCCGCCGCGTCAGACGCTGTTCTTCACGATGATCAAGGACGGACGGTTCCCGATTCTCGGCGACGGCAATCAGAAGCGCTCGATGGCCTACGTCGACAACATCTGCCAGGGCCTGCTGCTCGCCGCGTCCAGCCCGAAGGCGAACGGCGAAACGTACTGGATCGCGGATGCGCGCCCGTACTCGATCAACGAGGTCGTCGCGACCGTGACCGAAGTCCTCGAGTCGTTCGGCTTCCACTGCAAGGGATCGCAGGTCCGCCTTCCCGCCATCGTCGGGGAAACTGCGCGCGTCATCGACGCAGCTCTGCAGAGCGTCGGGCTTTACCATCAGAAATTTCACGTGCTCGGCGAGATGCACCAGTCGATTGCCTGCTCGATCGACAAGGCGCGTGCCGAGCTCGGATACGAGCCGAATTACGAGCTGCAGGGCGGCATGCGTGCGTCGATCGAGTGGTGCCTCGCCAACGGCCAACGGATATGAACCAGGACAAACAACCATCAAGGGCTCGCCTGTCGCTCATCACCGGAGGCTCCGGTTACTTCGGCTGCCTTCTGCGCGACCGTCTGGTCGAGCGTGGCGAGACGGTGCGCGTGTTCGATCTCGTCGACGTCGAGGACCGGCCCGCGTCGGTCGAATTCATCCAGGGCGACATTCGCGACACGGGTGCGATCGCACGGGCCTGCGAAGACGTCGACGTCGTCTACCATAACGTTGCGCAGGTGCCGCTCGCCAAGGACCGCGAGGCGTTCTGGTCCGTCAATTTCGGCGGCACCGAGAATCTGCTGAACGCGGCGCGCACGGCCGGCGTCGCGAAGATCGTCAACACGTCGTCGAGCGCGATATTCGGCGTGCCGAAGAAAAATCCCGTCGACGAGTCGACCGAACCGACGCCGATGGAGCAGTACGGCAAGGCCAAGCTCGCGGCCGAGAATCTCGTGCGCCGTCACGTGGCCGAGCACGGCATCGACGCGACGATCATTCGCCCGCGCACGATCGTCGGCCACGGCCGCCTCGGCATTTTCCAGATCCTGTTCAACTGGATCGAGGAAGGCCGCAACATTCCGGTCCTCGGCAAGGGCGACAACCTCTACCAGTTCGTGCACGCCGATGACCTTGCCGACGCCTGCATCCGCGCGGGCGGACGGCCGGGCTTTGCGGTCTACAACATCGGAGCCGAACGTTTCGGAACGATGCGCGAGATCCTGGAGGCGCTCTGCCGCCACGCAGGCACCGGCAGCAAGGTCTATTCGGTACCGATGGGGCTCGCGGTGGCCGCGATGCAGGTGACGAGCATGCTCGGGCTGTCGCCTCTCGGACCGTATCATTCGATGATGTACGGACGCAGCCTGTGGTTCGACACCAGCCGCGCGCAGCGCGAGCTCGACTGGAAGTCGCGGTGGTCGAACGAAGAGATGATCTGCGAGTCTTACGACTGGTACATCCGGCACAAAGCCGAAGTGCTCGCCGACAGCACCGCGTCGCCGCACAAGTCGGCGATCAAGCAGGGCGTGCTCGCGATCCTGCGCCGTTTTTCGTGAGGCAGCGGTTCAGCTAGCGCGTCGGTCGGGAAACAGGCGCTGGGAAAGACCGCTCGCGATCGTGCCGTCCGGATCGATCCGGCGGCGCACATCGAGGAAGCGCTCCAGTCTCGACTCCATTCGTGCGAACTGTTCGGCGGTCGTGAAGGCATCCTTCGCCAGATAGATGCGGCCGCCCGCATCGATCACCGCTTCGTTCAGACGCGAAACGAGCGCCGCCGTCCCGGCGTGGATCGGGAAGTCGAGCGCAAAGGAAATGCCAGGCATCGGAAACGACAGCATGCCTTTGCCCTCGGCGCCGTAATCCTTGATCACCGCCAGGAACGGGCCCGGGCCTCCGCTACCGGCGATGTCGACGATCCGGCGGTAGCTGCGCATCGTTGCGTCGCGCGGCAGCACGCATTGATACTGCGTCAGCCCGCCGCGCCCGTAGAGCACATTCCAGTTCTCCACGATGTCGAGCGGATAGAAGAACGACAACGCGCTGCCGACGGTGCCGTCCGCGCCATCGCGCGCGTGCGACTGGCGCGCGAGATTGTAGCGGAGCGCATTGTAGGCGCGGATCGTCGCGTTGCTCAGAAACGTGGCGGGCACCCGGCGCGGAACCACGACACGCGGCAGCTCCCGGTGGTGAATCAGAGCCGCTTGCTCAGGGCTTGCCCAGCGGCCGTAGAACAGGATGCCGCGACCGAAGGACCCGCCTCGCGCCATCAGGTCCGACCACGCGACCGTGAACGGCCATCGGTGGCTCGCATCCTCGAGCGCATCGATCAGTGACTCGAGGTCGACGAACGTCCGCGAGGTGCCGATGATCGAGCTCGACGGCACACGCTCGAGAACCAGCGTCACGTCGAGGATGTGACCGGTAAGCCCCATTCCGCCGAGAGTTGCCCAGAAGATCTCCGGATGCGTCTCTCCCGTGACGTCCTCGACGCGGCCGTCGGGAAACCGCATGCGAATCGACCGCACGTGCGCGCCGATGGTGCCCGCAGCGTGATGGTTCTTGCCGTGCACGTCGGCGGCAACCATGCCTCCGAGGGTCACGTAGCGCGTGCCGGGAGTGACCGGAACAAAGAAGCCGCGCGGAAGGAACATCTCGATGAGGCGGTCCAGGCGAAGGCCGGCCTCGGCGCGCAGCACGCCGGAGCGTTCGTCGAACGAGAGGACTCGATCGGCACGAAGGCTCGATGCAACCGGTCCGCGGCCCGCCGGTGGCAGCGATGCATCGCCGTACGAACGTCCGAGGCCGCGCGTCAGCACGGCCCCGTCGGTAATTTTTTCGAGGTCGGGATCTTCGAGCTCGGTGGCGCTCGCGACAGGGTAGCGACCCCAGCCGCTGAGCATCTTGACGCTGTTGTTCAGGTTTCGGCCTTCGAAGAAGCGACCCGCAGGACGCCGAGATAGCCGTGCGCAACGTTCGCGTTGGCGAGCAGGCCACGATCGCGAAGCATGCGGTGAAACGTCGGCAATTTGTAGTGCGGTACGGTCATCAGCAGGTGATGTTCCAGGTGAAAATTGACGTAGTTCGGTGCCAGAAACAAACGTTCCCACCAGCTCGCCATGGTCGTGCGCGCATTGTGAAAAGGATCAGATGGGTCCTTCGGCATCGCATGCTCGGCGATCGCGCGGATGCGAAGCACCAGGCTGTACGTCGTCATCCACGCTCCGAACCACAGAAGATACAGCGCCGGATGCCCGAAGGCCGTGAGGATCGCCAGCAGCACGAGGTTGCTGACGATGACTCCGCGCAGGGCTTCGCTTGCGCTCGTCGCCTGGCGCTTGCTCTTTCCGGCGCTCATTCCAAGGTCGCGCCGCAGCAGCGCCTTGAACCTCTTCCATCCGGTCTGTCCGGAAAGATCCCGCCAGATCTTGCGCCGGAGGCTCGCGCGCGTGATCGGAAACGGCGTCGCGAGGTCGAGGTCGGGATCGTCCTTGGACCAGTTCTTGGCGTGGTGCTTGAGATGGTACGGGCGATACGGCGCAAGATCGGACCAGACCGGATAAGCGGCCAGCCAGTTTCCCATGAAGTCGTTCAGCCGACGGTCCTTGAACAGCGTGCGGTGCGAGGCCTCGTGCATCAGGATCGACATGCCGAGCTGGCGGCCGGCAATCACGAACAGCGCGAAGACGATCGTCAGCGGATTCGGCCAGCGCGCAACCAGCGCCATCGACGCGAAGACCAGGCCCCAGTTGACCGCGAACGCGGCCCACGAATGCCGGTCTTCGAACTGAAGCAGCTCGACGATCTCGGCGCGCGTGAAGCGGTCGAGCCAGCGCTCGGCGGCGACAGTGCGTTCGACGCGCGCGCCGTCGCTCGTCGTCGTGGATTCGTTCGGGCTCGCCGTATCGTCGGCAGTCGGCTGCAGGGCTGCTGGCCGCAACAAAGTTGTCATGACGGTTCTCCGGAGCGCGTGACATAGCTGACGGCAGCGGCGCTTCGCCAGATCTGCCGGTCCATCGGGGATTCGGTGACGAGCACCCCGAAACGGTTGAGGAACGGCGCCCAGCAGCGCCGCCCGACTTCGTCGTACGCGCTCATCACGCGGATCAGCGCGTCGCGCTCACCGGTCGGGACGATCGCGTCGGGAAGAAGAGGATCGAGAACGATGCGGCGGATGGCCTCGCCGCCGAGCAGAAAGCTTTCGGACATCGCACGGCGCTCGTCCATGCCGGGGAGCGCGGCGGCGCTCTTTTCGAGCTCTTCGGCGAGCGAGCGGTAGGATTCGCAGATCCGGCGGGCGTCCCACAGCGCGCGGGCGCGGGCTTCGCCGGCTTCGTCGAAGTCTTCGATCCGGAAGACCGGGCATCCTTCGGGAAGGCGCAGACCCTGCAGCGCTTCCCGTGCGGCCACGAGGCCGCCGTCCAGGTTGTCCGGCCGGATCCACAGGCCGTTCGAGAACTCGCGCATTCCGGTGAACTCGAGCGCGCGCACGCTGGCAGCCCGGGCATCCTTCGAGCAGCAGCAGGCATCGGGCGTTGCGCCGATCCACGTGCCGTCCCAGTCGCGCGTGCGCTTCTCGATGCTGCGCCAGGAGGTGAGGCGGCGAAGGATCGGAGCGGCGGCGGCGCCGGTTCGGTACGCGCCGCGCTCGTCACGCTCGATCAACCCGCAGGAAAGCAGGCGCGTGATCGCGACCCGCGTTGCATTGGAATCGATGTCGAAGATCTCGGCGGCGGCGACGAGGAAGCGTACCGGTGCCGAGCGCCCTCGCAGGGTCGAGAGCAGGTCGAGGACAACGCTTTTCGGCCGCGGTTTCACGTGGCCGAACCTTACGAAACTGCTAACTGCTGGTCAAGGGTTCGTAACATTGGGACGGGAGAAACGAACTCACGCCGGCCCTGTGGAGCGAGGATTCTACGCGATCCCGGAGCGTGCCGGTTTTCTCTCCGATCGACCTCTGCTGTACTCCCGCGCCGCCGGAGGGATCCGTGGAAGAGGTAAAGTTATACTTTGATTACAAGAGTCCATTTGCCTATCTCGCAAAGGATCCTGCGTTCGAGCTGGCAAATCGCTTCGAGCTGGCCGTGCGCTGGATCCCGTTCATCCTGAGGATCAAGGGCAAGGGCGAGCGCAGCATCTATTCCGAGTACAAGGCGCGCTACTCGTACCTGGACGCGCGGCGCTGGGCGAATCGCCGCGGAGGGTTCCCGATCAAGGGGCCGCTCAAGATCTACGACTCGGTGCCGTCGCTGATCGGCGGCCTCTTCGCGATGCGCCACGGTTTCTTCCGCCGCTACACCGACGAGGTTTACTCCCGGTTCTTTGACCGACGGCTCGAGATCGATCGGCCGGACGACGTGGCTGCGCTGATCGACGAGCTCGGCCAGAGCGGCGCCGGGTATCGCGAGTATCTCGCCGGCAGCGGGCCCGCCGAGTTCGAGGCCTGCCAGCAGGAGGCTGCGGGCGACCACATCTTCGGCGTTCCGATCTTCGTGTTTCGCGGCGAGCCGTTCTGGGGCCACGACCGGATGCCGCTGCTCGAGGAGCGGCTCGCCGAGGCTGGGTTGCTGCGGCCGGATGCCGGTGCGAACACCGCATCCGGTGCCGGACTGCCCGGCAGCGGCACCAGCAACGGAAAAGGAGAAGCGTGATGGAGATGTCCGACAGTGCGAGCAAGGCGACGAGGGCGCACGGATCCGACCGCATGCATGTTTACGCATTTTCGTGCGGCTGGCTGGCAAGCGACATGGCCGGATTCGTCGCGGGAGCTCCAGGCCGCGTCAAGGTGCCCGTGCCGGCATTCCTGATCGACCATCCGAAAGGCCGCGTGCTGTTCGATACCGGCATGCATCCGGCGGCCGGCACCGACCCCGACACGCGTCTCGGCGCGCTGTCGCCGATGTTCGACGTGTTCTTCGGCGAGGACGAGAACGTCGCGTCGCGCCTGGCGGCGCTCGACGTCGACGCCGCGCGCGTCGACCGCGTGATTCTTTCGCACCTGCACTTCGATCACGCCGGCGGCGTCGAGCTGCTGCCCAATGCGCGCCTCGTCGTGCAGCGCCGCGAGTGGGAAGCCGGCGGCGACGCCGATCTTGCCGCGCGCTGCGGCTTCGATCGCAAGGACTACGACCTCGGCCACGACGTCGAGCTCGTCGACGGCGAGCACGACGTGTTCGGCGACGGTCGCGTCGTCTGCATTCCGACGCACGGGCATACGCCGGGACATCAGTCGCTGCGCATCCGCATGGACGACGGCACGGACGTCGTGCTGTGCTCGGACGCCTGTTATCTCAAGCGCAACCTCGACGAGATGATGCTGCCGAGCGTGGTCTTCAGCAAGCGGCAGATGACCGCGTCGCTCGAGAAGCTCGCGGCGCTGCGCGCGGCCGGCGCGACGATGGTCTACGGCCACGACCCCGAAAACTGGGCGACCGTCGTGCAGGCGCCGCTGGATTTCCGAGTGGCATGAGCGCTTCGCTCTCCGACTACCTCGAGCGCAGCCTGAACGCGGCCGTCTACGACGTCGCGATCGAGACCGCGCTCGAGCCTCTGACCAGGCTGTCGGTGCGCGCCGGCTCCGAAGTCCTGCTCAAGCGCGAGGACACGCAGCCGGTCTTCTCGTTCAAGGTTCGCGGCGCGTACAACAAGATGGTGCGGCTTTCGCCCGAGGCGCTCGCGCGCGGCGTGGTTGCCGCGTCGGCAGGAAATCATGCGCAGGGCGTTGCGCTGGCTGCGCAGCGGCTCGGATGCCCGGCGTGGATCGTGATGCCGGTGACGACGCCGACGATCAAGATCGACGCCGTGCGCGCACGCGGCGCGAATGCCGAGCTCGTCGGTGAGACGTATGCAGACGCCGCTGCCCATGCGCTCGTGATGGCCACCGAGCGCGGACTCACGTTCGTGCATCCGTACGACGATCCCGACGTGATCGCCGGTCAGGGAACGATCGGGCTCGAGATCCTTCGCCAAGCCGGACGGCGTCTCGATGCCGTGTTCATTCCGATCGGCGGCGGCGGCCTCGCGGCCGGCGTCGGTGCCGTCGTCAAGCGCCTGCGGCCCGACGTGCGCGTGATCGGCGTCGAGCCCGACGATGCGGATTCGATGGCGCGCTCGATCCGCGAAGGAAAGCGGGTCGTGCTCGACCAGGTCGGCCTGTTCGCCGACGGCGTCGCCGTGCGCCAGGTCGGCGAAGAGACGTTCCGGATCTGCCGCGAAGTCCTCGACGATGTGGTCGTCGTCGGCAACGATGCGATCTGCGCTGCGATCAAGGACGTATTCGAGGACACGCGCACGGTGCTCGAGCCCGCCGGTGCGCTTTCGATTGCCGGGCTCAAGGTGTGGGCGGATCGCGAAGGCGTGCGCGGACGGCGCCTCGTCGCGATTGCGTCGGGCGCGAACATGAACTTCGACCGGCTCCGCCACGTCGCCGAGCGCGCCGACGTCGGCGAGCAGCGCGAGGCGCTGTTCGCCGTGACGATTCCGGAAAAGCCCGGCAGCTTCCGTGCGTTCTGCACGCTGCTCGGCAAACGCCGCATCACCGAGTTCAACTACCGGTTCTCGGATCCCGGCGAGGCCCACGTGTTCGTCGGTGTCGAGATCAGCGACGGCAGCGAACGATCCGCGCTGGTCGCGATGCTGCATCGCGCCGGCCTGCCGGCGCTCGATCTTTCCGACGACGAGACGAGCAAGCTGCACATCCGTCACATGGTCGGAGGCCGCGCCGTGGTGCCCGACGAAGTCCTCTATCGTTTCGAGTTCCCGGAGCGGCCCGGCGCGCTCGCGCGCTTCCTCGAGGCCGTCAGCCAGGGCTGCAACATCTCGCTCTTTCACTATCGCAATCACGGCGCGGACTACGGCCGCGTGCTGGTCGGCGTGCAGGTCGGCGCGGCGGGCAGCCACGAGGCGTTCCGGCGTCGCCTCGACGATCTCGGATTCGAGTATTTCGAGGAGACACGAAATCCCGCCTACCGGCTGTTCGCGCGCGGCGATACCGACCATACGAACCAGGGGAAATAGGAGAAGCGACGATGCCCGCGAAGCCGGCACACAAACCCTCGAAGAAGCCCGCCCGGACGCCTGCGAAGAAGTCAGAACAGAAGAAGCTGCAGCCGGCGGCCGCCGCGCCGCGAAAGCCCGGCAAACCGGCGGCGCCGCGAAAGGCAGGCAACGTCGCCGCGCCGCCGTTCGCCGGGTTCCCGAAAGACTTCCTCGCGTTCTTCCGCGAGCTCGCGAAGAACAACGAGCGGACGTGGTTTGCCGCCAACAAGCAGCGCTATCTCGATTCGATCCAGGCCCCGCTGCGTTCGTTCGTCATCGCCATGGACGTGCCGCTCGGCAGGTTCGCCGACTGTTTCGTTGCGGACACGCGCTCGATCTTCCGCATCTACAACGACATGCGCTTCCATGAGGCGAAGCCTTACAAGGAACACGCTGCGTGCCAGTTCCGGCATGAAGCCGGCAAGGACGCGCACGCGCCCGGCTTTTACGTGCACTTCGAGCCGAAGGAAGTCTTCTTCGGCGGCGGCATCTGGCGTCCGCCGGGACCGCAGCTTCGTCAGGTGCGCGAGGCGATCGCGGCCGATCCCGAACGCTGGAACAGCATCACGCGCGCGCCGGCGTTCCGCCGCCGCTTCGGAGCCGTCGAAGGCGACAGCCTGAAGAGGCCGCCGCAGGGCTTCGATCCGGACCATCCGGCCATCGAAGATCTCAAGCGTACGAGCTTTTTCGCAGTCCAGACGGTGAAGCCCGACGTGATCCAGTCGAAGGACTTCGTGCGCGAAGTCGCGAAGTCGTTCGAGGCGCTGGCGCCGTTCATGGAATTTCTGACCGAGGCCGTCGAGCTGCCGTTCCATCGCGGCGACTGACGCGTTGCCCGTTTATGGCTTGTCGAGTCTTGTCCTGATTCCGGGGTGGTGGCAGAACCTTTCGCAATGGGACTCGTGCACGTGCCGATGCTCGTCAAGGGCACGCGCGGACGCAGCCGCACCGTACGCATGCTCGTCGATTCGGGTGCGGTCTGGTCGCTACTGCCGGAGGTGGACTGGAAAGCGCTCGGCCTGAAACCGAGTCGCACGTGCGAGTTCGCGCTCGCCGACGGCACGGTCATCGCGCGTGCAATTTCGGATTGCCGGTTCTGTTACGAAGGGATCGAGGCTCCGTCGCCGGTCATCCTCGGAGAAGCGGGAGACGTGGCCCTGGTCGGCGCAGTGACGCTGGAGAGCCTTGCGTTGGTGCTGAACCCGTTCGACCGTTCACTGAAGCCGATGCGGCTGCTGCTCATGCAATTGCGCGGAGGCAATTGCACGCGGCCGCAGTCCGCATCTCTGCTTCACGCCTGAGTCTACTCGTACGGTTCTGCGTCGGTCGTGAACGTCGGTGCGCCCATGCCGGCGCCGTTCGCAAGATTCGCGAACCCGTATTCCTTGTGGTAGCCGTAACGCACGATCGTCGGTGACGGAACGTCATCGCTCCACACGACGACCTCCTCTCCTTCGATCTGCGCATTCGTCGCCCACGTGAACGTCACGCCGTCTCCCGAGATCGAGAAGCCCTGAAGCGGCCCGCCGCGAGCCTGCAGCCCGGTCGCGGTGCCGGGGCGGAAACGGATCCGCACATGGTTCCCGGATTCGATCGACATGCCCTGATACGTCGGACCTGCGAAGATGATCGGCGCGCCGTAGACGAAGCCCATGACCGCGTCGACGATGCGCTGCAGGTAGCCCTCGCGATCTCTCGGGTGCAGCCCGGCGACCAGGTCGGCGTTGGTGATGACCTGCGTGTTCGGGATCCGTAGCGCGCGGATGAACGCCTGCCGCATGTGCGCGGACTGCTGCGGAGTGTAGTTCGGATCCGGCAGCGGATCGGGCACGGTCTGCTCGGCAAGCATGCCGCCGCCGACCGGCTCCATCATGAAAAGGAACGGAAGCGTGTCGTCCTGCCACATGTGCCGCCACGACTGGACGACGGCAGGCAGCACGTGGGCGTACTCTTCGCCCGGATCGTTGCGGCTTCGCGTATCGCTCTCGCCCTGCCACCAGATGAATCCCTTGATCTTGAAACCTTCGTCGCGAACGACGGAGGCTTCGTAGCTCTGCCCGAAGTTCCCGGTCGCAATGATGTCGGCGATGACCTGATCGCCCAGGTCGGCTCCCTCCGGGGCGATCCACGTGCGGGCAAGGCCCGACGAACCGCGCGCGGTGCATTGCAGCACGGCAACGGGAATGCCGAGCTCTTCGGTCATCGACCTTGCGAAGTGGAACGGGATGCCGCCGACGCGGTCGAACCACGTGCGCTTGAACACGCGCGAATCGGGATTGTCGGCCATCACGCCCGGAAACGGGCGGTGGATCATCAGGTTCGACTGGCCGGCCATGAGCCAGACGTCGCCGAACAGGATGTCGCCGAACGTCAGCGTATTGCTGGCTCCGGCAACGACCATCTCGTAGGGCCCGCCGGCCGAAACCGGATCGAGGACGACCCGCCAGGTTCCGTTCGGGGCCGCATCCGTCTCTTTGGTCTGGGAGGCGATGGTGACGGTGACGTGTTCGCCGGGAGCCGCCGTGCCCCACACCGGATCGTTCGCGTCGCGCTGCAGGACCATGTGCTCGTCGAACAGCTTGATCGGCAGGCCGTGGTCGTACCCGTTGATCATCTCCACGACGGCCGATGACGGCGTGGCAATGGAAAAGAGTGACAGCGCGGCCAGAAGCGAGAGCCCGCGATGAGCGGTAAAAATGCGTTTCAAGTCCGATCCCCCGAGGATGCGTTGTTGAGCGCGGCCGGACACTTGCGGTCCCACACCGCGACGATCCGGTCATGGCTGGAACACACTTGTATCCCGGCGGGACCCCGCTCAGTCAACCGGCAATCCGGTTTTTCGCCCGGGTTTGCTGCAGGTTCGCGTAGCGGAAATCGGGGACAGACACCGATTTCCGGAAATCGGTGTCTGTCCCCGATTTTCAGCCGGCCGCGAGCACCTCGGCGGCCGTCCGTTCGCCGGACCGGACCGCGCCCTCCATCAGCCCGTGCATTTCGGTCGCTCGCTCAGCTCCGGCCCAGTAAACGCGCCCGGCGGGCTCGCGCAGCGCCTCGCCGAACGAGGTCAGCGCACCAGGAACGAAATGGCCGATCATGCCTCCGAGCGACCACGGCTCGGCCTGCCAGTCGGTCTCGAGGTAATGCACCGGCTCGGCCGCACGCGCACCGAAGCAGTCGGCGAGCGCGGCGAGGAACGAGCGCCGGCGTGCGTCCGCGCTCATCGCGGCGGCACGGACCGCACCCGGTCCGAACGCATAGCTGCTGAGCACGCCGGGACGTCCCGCGCGCGGCGTCTGGTCGATCGTGACGGGAAGCAGCGAGCCGACCGATGCCGCTTCGCCGCTGAGGCCGTCGGCGCGCCAGAACGGTTCGGTATAGACCGTCTGCACGCGGATCATCGTGCCGGGAAGCATGCGCGCAAGCAGCGCCGAATGCGCGGGCGGCAGCGCGGGCTCGAAATCGATACGCGCGGCCAGCGGCGGCGGTGCCGCCACGATAACGCGTGCGGCCGTCACGCGGACATTTCCGGAGCAGACTTCGACGCCGCCGCCGTCCTGACGGATGCGGTGCACCGGACAGCCGACGTGCAGCGAGCCTTCGAGAGCTGCGCCCATGCGCGTCGCCACTTCGGGCACGCCGCCGTCGACGAGGTGCGTCTCGGTCTTCGTGCTTTCGATGTAGTAGTCGAAGCCGTTGCCGCCGCGGGCGAGCACCAGCGCGCCAAGCAGAGAAACCTCGCGCGGATCGACGCTGAACAGAAGCGTCATTGTGGTTGCCAGAAGCTCGCGCGCCGCGCGCGACGGCACGTTGCGACGCGCGTCGATCCACGCGCCGAGGGTCTGCGAGTCGAGGCGATGCGCCTTTGGTGCATCCCACGGACGGTCGAGCGGCAGGCTCATCGCCATGCGCTCGAGGCGCTTGAGCGCGACGCCGAGCGAAACGAGCGCGAACGCGCCAATGCCCGGCGGCAGGCCCGCGTAACGATGGTTCCTGCCGCCGATGCGAAGAATCTTGCTTCCGGCGTGGGAGTGCGGGTACGTCTCGAGGCCGAGCTCGTCGCAGAGCGCGAACATGCGATGCTGCCCGGCACCGAGCCAGGTACCGCCGGCCGAAAGCACGGTCCCGTCTTCGAGCATGCGGTTCCAGATCCTTCCGCCGACTCGATCGCGCGCTTCGAGCACGACGACGTCGCATCCGGCTTTTCGAAGTGCCCGCGCGGCCGCGAGGCCGGCCAGGCCTGCACCGACCACGACCACATCCGTGCGAAGACTCGTCACGTGCGTTTCCTATGGAATGCGCCGGATTGACGACAGGGATGTTTTTCGGCCCGCGCCGGCGACAGCAAGGCGTGCACAGCTTCTGGCGCGCCGCGTTAGCGCTATTCACAGAGCCATCTTTCCTCTATGGTCCGACTGAAATGTCGAAGTTCGTTCGCAGTGCAGCAGCGGGGCTGCGCTGCGATGCCATGCCGGGCAAGCCGGGCAAGCCGGGCAAGCCAGGGATGATCACGCCGCTGTAAGGGTAGGGAAGCGATGACCGCGATAGCGCATTGGAAAGGTTCGATTCTGTTTCGGTCCGGGTTCCTGTCAGCGACGTTGACCACAGCGCTCTGCGCTGCCGCCTGGCCGGGGACTGCACGGGCGAACTTCACCTGTTCGAACAACCAGGATTGCGCGGGCCGCGCGGCGCAGTGCGATCCGGGCCGGACACCGTGCGACGACGGCATCTGCAGGCCGGGAGATCCGGACGCCGACAACATCGGCTGCGTGCTGATTCCGAACGACGGCAAGTGCGACGACGGAAATTTCTGCAACGGCGTCGAGTTCTGCCTGCACGCGCACGGCTGCCGGGACGCACCGCCTCCCGACTGCGACGACGACATCGCGTGCACCGGCGACCAGTGCGATGCGCAGCTCGGCTGCACGCACACCAGGCACAATTCCCTGTGCAGCAACGGCCTGTTCTGCGACGGAAAGGAAATCTGCGACGCCACTCGCGGCTGCATCGACGGAACTCCGCCGAAGTGCGGCGACAAGGTCGATTGCACGACCGATTTCTGCGACGAGGCGCACGACGTCTGCGCGCACACGCCGAACGATTCCGTGTGCAACAACGGCCTGTTCTGCGACGGCACCTCGACGTGCGATCCGGCCTCCGGTTGCCGGCCGGTGACACTGCCGAACTGCAACGACAACATCCCGTGCACGGCCGACTCGTGCGACGAGGCGCACGACACGTGCTCGCACGTCGCGAACAACGCCTTGTGCAGCGACGGACTGTTCTGCGACGGCGTCGAGACGTGCAGCCCGACGCAGGGCTGCCGTCCCGGAACGCCTCCCAACTGCAACGACAACGTGCTCTGTACGGCCGACGCGTGCGATGAGACCAACGACGTCTGCTCGCATACGACGAGCAATGCTCCGTGCAGCGACGGACTGTTCTGCGACGGCGTCGAGATCTGCAGTCCCACGCAGGGCTGCCAGCCGGGAACGCCGCCCAACTGCAGCGACAATGTCACCTGCACGAGCGACCGATGCGTCGAGACCACCGATTCGTGCGAGCACACGCCGCGCGACAGCAACTGCAGCAACAACATCTTCTGCGACGGTGTCGAAGTCTGCAGCCCGACGCTCGGGTGCCAGCCGGGGACGCCGCCGAGTTGCGCCGACAACATCCCGTGCACGACCGACCAGTGCATCGAGGCCACGCACGGTTGCAGCCATACTCCGAATGACACGGCCTGCAGCAACGGCCAGTTCTGCGACGGGCCGGAAATCTGCGACATCCTGATCGGTTGCCACCACGGAACGCCGCCGAACTGCGCCGATGCCATCCCGTGCACGGTCGACGTGTGCGTCGAGGAAACCGACACCTGCGCGCACATGCCGAACGACTTTCCGTGCAGCAACGGCCTGTTCTGCGACGGCTCCGAAGTCTGCAACCCGACGCTCGGATGCACGTTCGGAACGCCGCCGGACTGCGCGGACACCATTGCGTGCACGACGGACTTCTGTTCGGAGGACCAGAACGCCTGCGTGCACCAGCCGAACAACCAGCTCTGCACCGACGGTCAGTTCTGCGACGGCGTCGAGGTCTGCAACCCGTTAACCGGCTGCCAGCCCGGTACGCCTCCGATCTGCGCCGACGTGCTCGTCTGCACGGATGATTCCTGCAACGAAACGATCGACCGCTGCGTTCATGAGCCCAACGGCACGCTTTGCGGCAACGGCGTGATCGACGGCGTCTGCGGAGAAGTCTGCGACGACGGTCCGGTCACGGGCGAGATCTGCAACAACGACATCGATGACGACCACGACGGCCTCATCGACTGCGCGGATCCGGACTGTGCGAACCTTGTCTTCGAGACCTGCGACAACAATTGCCATCCGGTTCCGCCGTGCCAGCCGCTGCGAAACGATCCTGCCCTGATTTCCTTCGGCGGCACCGAGGCGACGTCCGAAAGCTCCGACGGAAGCGGCGAACGGTCGGCCGGCCCCCCGGGCCAGTTCAGTTTCCACGCAAGGCTGATTCCGACCACGGAGATCGATCCGCTCCGCGAGCGCTTCGTCCTCACGCTCTCGAACGACAACGGCGTGATCTACCGTGCCGAGCTGGATCCGAGCCGCCTGCGGGCGGACGGAAAGCGGTTCCGGTACTACGCGACCGATCTCGGCGCTGTGGCAAGAGACGGCGGGATCGCAAAGCTCAGCATTCAGCAACGCACCTACGGCGGCCAGGTCGGCTACGCGTTCCGTGTCCGGGCAATCGGCGATTTCTCGCGGGCCACGCTCGCGCTGATGACGACGCAGGTCTACTTCGGCGACGACGTCGGCTACGTGACGGCGTTATGGACCGGCGAGCCCGGCCACTGGGTCCTCAGGCAGAAAGACTACGACGTGCCCTGACCGGAAGCCGGACACGTTCGTCCGAGAATCTCGCGTGCGTACGTGTCGGCAACGATCGCGTTGCCGCGCGGATTGAGGTGCACCCAGCTGACGAGCAGGTCGCGATCGTGATCCAGCGCGGAGACGATATCGGCCACAGGAACTCCGTTCTCGCGCGCCCAGCGTTCCTCGGCTGCAAGCACGCGCTCGTGGATCAGGAAGTTCATCTCCATCCGGCTCACGTGACCTTCGCGTGAAAGCTTCTCGCGTACGCGCGCAATCTCGTCCGCGTACGTCACGCCCTTGATCTTCTCGCGCGGAACCAGCAGGGACCGCGCCTGCTGTTTGCCGACCACGAGCAGGATGCCGCGCTTCCGGCACTCGTCGCGAACCCGCGCCAGATTCTCCACGAAATGCTCGGGACGGCCGGCTGCGACCTTCTCGACGTGTGCGGCATCGAAGCTCTCGGCGGGGTCCGTGACCATCTCGTGGTACAGGAACGAGATCAGGAAATGCTCGCGCGCCCAGTGCTTGATCTCGCTCGTCACGCTGCGCTGTTTGGTCGCGGCGGACTGGTCGCCCTCGACGCCCTCGGAGCTGTCGTTGATGCCTTCGTAGAACGTGACGACGTCCGGCGTGAGCGGCAGACCTTCGGCAACGAACAGCGAAGCGATCTCGCTCGAAGTCAGGTGCGGGATGCCGAGGTTGACCACTTCGTAGCGAGTGCCGGCGGAGCAGCGCTGGTTCAGAACGCGCTCGAGCGTGGCCGGGTACGTGCCGTCGTCGGGATCGTGGTAGCCGAACGTCGACGACGCGCCGAGGGTCACGACGCGGATGGTGCCCGACGGCTTGGCCTCGACGATTTCCGGGCCGCGGAATCCGCGCGCGTTGATCGTCGCGCGATAGACCTCGCCGGTGTCCGCGTCGTACGTGAATCGCGATTCGTTCGGAAAGTACTTGGTGTAGTTGCCGGCGACGAAGGTGTGCTGGCGTACGTTGTGGTATTCGTCGTCGCTGCCGCGCAGGCGCCTCTGGTAGAGGCTGAGCAGTAGCGGAGAGCTCTCGACGGAGCCGCCGATCTGAAGGCGCTGGACGCTCGTGCCGAACCAGAACACGCTCGGTCCCAGCAGCGTTGCGAAGTATGCGCGCAGCACGAGCTCGACCGTGCCGAGCACGAACACGAGGACGATCGCTGCGAAGGCGGTTTTCTTGCCGCGTCCGATCAGGGACGTGCGGCACGCATCGCACGTAACCGCATTCCTTCGAACAGTGGCTCCGCAGTGCGGGCAGCGCTTGCCCTGCGGCGCGACGGATTCCTCGCCGGATTGATCGAACGACCCGGGACGCCGGTCGGACGACGGCTTGTCGAGCTTTTCCAGTGAACCGATCCCCCTGACTCTGAACTTGCTGACTCTGAGCTTGCGACGCGGCGACGGCCGCGTTTCGCAGGTGCTTTTGCCGCTCGCAGCATCGTCAACTCGACGGGGCGACGCAGCCCGCGCACCTTCCAACGCGAGATGCGGGCAGTCAAGGACCGGGCGCTCGCGCCCACCTTCTACGGATGTGGCGGAAGAACGGCGCATTCGCGGCGGAAAAGCACGCCGGGGCGTGGCTGATCGGGCGGAGGCGGGTCATGCTCGCGAGCAATTCGGGAGGCACCGGCAGCACGAGCCGCCGGGATGACCATTCCCGACTCGCCAGGAGAACACGATGTTGATTACCCGAACCCTCAGCGCCCTGCTTTTCGCACTCACACTTGGTCTGGGAGTAACCGCCTGCGAGCGGCACCACGATGGTCCCGCCGAACGCGTCGGCGAGAAAATCGATGACGCCGCCCACGACGTGAAAGACGCAGCGCATGACGCAAAACGCGACATCAAGGACGCCGCCCACGATGCCAAGGAAGATCTGAAACACTGACGCAGCGTGCGCGTCCGCCTCCGCGCTGTGCGGAGGCGGACGCGCTCCGTGCAACCGCAGCTCCGCGCGAACCAGAGTCGCCCGCTTACAATTGGATGCGCTCGACGCGCATCGATCGCTCACAAGTCAATTCTTGCCGCGCTCCGAAAACAGCGAAAGGGCGCATTTCGCTTCTGCGATGTGGGATAACGTTGGGCCGCACGGAGCTCGATAAAAACCGCCGTGTGGTAGCGCGACGCGTGCCGCGGATGCTCGCCGCAACGGCTCGGGCGGGGACGCAGCCTCTGCAGTTTCGCGGTCGGCCCAGGCCGGCTCATCAGGCCACGGCGCATGTGGCGATGGCGATGCCACGCCGGTGCGTCAGCCGCCGACGCACAAGCCGCCTGGCTGACGCGATTGCGACATCAGTGCGAGACGCGTCGCGTTCGGCGGCGCACCGAGGGCGCGAGCTCACATGCGACCTCGATGAGGTCCTGGTTCATCTCATCCGACACGGCCGGTCGGTCCGAAGCTGCGTTACCAAGGTATGCGTCGTACAGCGCATTCATGCGGGCAAAGCGCTGATCGTCCTGGAATTCACTAGTCTGCTCTGGGCTTGTCATTGTCTCTCTCCTTGCTGGAGTCGTGCGATGTTGCACGATCGCCGTCGGGATTCCGGTGCAGTTCGGATCGCGCCTGCTCCCTTCAAGATGCGGAGTGTGCTGGGTATTTCGCGCGAGTAAAAGACCGTCGTGCGGATATCGACTTCCGTGAGTCAGGAAATCGCGCTCAACGAAAATCGTGCAAGTTTGCATCTTCGAGTCAGGCGACGAACGTCTGGTACGCGGCCAAACCGATGGATGCGCAGGGTCGCGCCGACGGTCTCGGCTCTTCCGGTCGAGCTCTCGCACGCCGGGGTCTGCCGGCGCCACGTCGCCGAGAGTTGCGAAGCACCGGCCGGCACCATCCGCCCGCATCTGTGGCCGGCACGCGGCAGCGGCCGGAGAGGCGGGCCGGCCAAGACTGCGGAGCTCCTTCCACGCGTGCGGTTCGCGGTGACCCGCTTCACGTGTGCTGCCGCTGGCGCTCGGGCCGAACGGGAAATGCGTTCGAGGCGAGGCGAGAGGTGGGGCTTCGTCGCGCCGACCTTTGGACTGGACCGCGGGCACTCGTCTCCTGCGGCGTGCGGCGCTTCCGTAATCCCTTCGTAAGGACCGCGAGTCGGAAACCGGGCTATAAGGATGTCTCCCGGAAGGAGGGATCCCGATGACCAAGGGTACATTTCGCGTCTGGGCTTCGATCGCCGTGGCGCTCGGCGTCGTCGCGCTGCCCGGCGACAGTTCCGCCTACACAGCGGGCCGCGACAGCAAGGTGCTTCTGCTTCACGGGCGGCAATGCCACGCCAACTACACGTCGAACGACAAGAACCACATGCAGACCGACTGGTGGCGCAATGCGGACTCGACGCTGGAGTCGCTCGGCTGGAGCGGCAGCGGCATCAGCGTCATCAAGATGGGTTACTACTCGGACACGTATACCGTCAACGGCGCCAGCAACTATGACGTGTGGGCGCTCAAGCACTGGAAGGGCAGCGCGAGCGGAAATACGAGCAACCATAATCTGCATTTCGACCGGACAGGCTGCCACGTGAAGTGGTCAGGCGACGCCGACTGGTCGCATACGGGCAAGTGCGACATCCGGCATCTCGCGTACCACGTCGCTTGGGCCATCTACAACAAGTACACATCGAACGGGGAATCCGTCGACGTCGTGGCACATTCGATGGGAGGCCTCGTCATTCGTTACGCGCTACAGCAAGTGCAGGCCGGCCACGCGGACTTCCCGCCATCGCTGATGATCGAAGACGTCGTGACCGTTTCGACGCCGCATGGAGGAATCAATCCGACGCTGAACGGCTGGGATTGCGACGATTTCCAGACCAGCCAGATGGCGGTCGGCAGCACCTTCCTGACGTCACTGTCCAGCCATCCGGCGGGCACCGGCGGAACCGACTGGACCGCGATCGGCGGGTTCGAAATCAAGTGCCATGGTCTCACCGGAGATATCGTCTCGCCGGAAAGCTCGACGTGGAACGGCGCCGACCACAAGGCCGTTTATGCGAATCCGGGCTACGGGCACGAGGAATACTTCAACGCCGGCAAGGGCGTGGGTCCGGCGGATACCGACGTCTTTCGCCAGGACGGCAATGGAAGCGGAACCGCATTCAAATACGGCTGCTGCGGATCGTGCCTGCTTCCCGGCTGCGGCGACTTCGGCACTCGCTGCACCAACAGCAACGGTGCGTACAGCGGAGCATCGAACCAGCTGCGATCGCTCGGGCGCATCGACAACGCGCTTCGGATGAATACCTGGTAGAGATTGCCGCGCGCGATGTTCTGATCTTCGGCTGCGACCGAGACGGGTCGGCACCGCCTGACCATCTCGTCACGACGTGTCTCCGAAAGGGACTTCGTGGGTTCGTGTGGGCCCCTGTTTCGGGGTTTTTTGATCGAACGGGATCCGTCAGATTGGCGGCGGCATCCCTGGTGCACGAGCATTCCGCGCGGAATGTGATGCAGGTCTCGTCCCTGCATCAGCGCTGAAAGTGATCTGTATTGCGCGCGGCTCAGGACCTCGAAGGACGCACACCAACCCGCGAAGCCAAAACAGAGATGCATCGCGCGCTGCGGAGGAGTGTCGCAGCGCGCGATGCATCCCGAATGCCGGCTTCGAGCCGGACGGACGCGCGGGATGCGTCCGCCCGGTTGGTCTCGCAGCCGGTCGGCAAGGCCCATCAGAATACGAACTGCACCCTCGTCAGGAAGACATCCTCGTCATGGCGATCCCCGCCGTCCTTGTCGCCGCCTGCGAACGTCGAGTGCTCGAAGTTGAGCGCCCACATCACGTTCTTGTTGAGATACCAGTTGACGGCCGCCGTGAGCGAATCCATCGCGGTGACGGATCTGGTCTTGTCGGCAAAGCCTTTGTCGAAGACATCGTTGTCGACGTCCAGGCTCGCGTAGCGAAGCGCCAGCTCCCACGCGCCCCAGCCGCCTGTTCCGAACCCGAAGTTGTTGTTCGGCACGATCTGCTTGTAGTTGGCAGCTTCGCCGGTCACGAGGTACGACGCGCGCACCTGCCATGCGCTGTTATCGACCGTTCCCTCGACGGGATCCTTCTTGACGTCCTGTGAGGAGTACGCGTACTCGAACATCGAGCCGAACGGCCCGAAGTAGTAGTACGCCTGCGGCGAGACGCGCCAGTGCGTGCCGTCGGCGATGGTCGTTCCGCCTGGAGTCGACGGGTTGTCGGCCGAGTAGCGGAAGTACGTGTTACGCGACGACGTACGGAACTGCGGAAGCTGCGGCGAAGAAGCCGAACCCTGTTCCTCACCGTAGGTTGCCGCAACACCGATCCCGAGCCCGCGCAGCGGCACGATCGACGTGTTGATGAACGGATGCGAGAACACCCGCGCTGCAACGTCGACGGCGTCGTTCACGTCGGCGTCGGTGCTTCCGCCGTCGACGACACCGTTCAGCACCGCGACCTGGTAGCCGAGCAGTCCCTGCTGGACGTCTCCGTAGACCTGAACGCCGAGATCGCGGTTCGGCACCAGGTTGTCGACGAGCGAGCGTTCGATGAACAGAAGATTGGTCGCGGACTGCAGTCGCTCGAGGCCGAACGGCGTCTTGAACTTGCCGGTGCGCAGCACGGCCCACGGCGCGAACCTGGTATCGAGATACGCATCCTGGAGCACGAGCGAGCTGCCGGCAAAGTCGGGCATCAGGCGGAACTCGAACCGCTCGGCGAGCGTGCCTCGAATGTCGAGCCGCGCGCGGCGGATCGTGAACGAATCGACGGTCGGGTTGTCCGCGTGGTCCGTGGCCCAGCGGCTGTCGGCGTGCACGTAGCCGCCGACCTTCAGCTTGTACTTGCCGTCGGCCGTACCGACGAAGAATCCGTCCTGGTAGCCGGCGACCGGCTTCGCCTTCGTGCGGTTCTCGTCGGAGACCTCGAGCACGCGCGTATCCTTCTTGAGCTGCTTGATCTCCTCTTCGAGCGCATCGATGCGCTCGAGAAGCGCAGCGTTGGTTGTCTCCTTGGTCGGCGATGCCGCCAGCGCGCTCGCGGGCATCAGGCCACACGCGCAGGCGACTGCGATGGCGGCAAGCGACGCTCGAGCTCGGTAGATGGTTCCTGGCGGCTTCATGGCGGTTCTTTCTCCTTTTGTGGGCGGATGCTTCCATCCGGCACGTCGACTGGACCGATTTCGGACTCCGCTGCCTGAGCAATGGCCGTGCCTCACGGGCCGGCATCCACTAACGCCTCGATTTCATGAAGTTTTTGTTGGTAACCCGCGCTGCTTTTAGCTTTGCGCCGTGAACATTGCTGGAAACACCTCGTTTGTTTTCACGGCCGGCCTTTATATTTGACGGGTTCAGGCCATCACGGGCCTGTGGAGGCCGCATGGACGAGTTCCGAGCCCTTTTGCTGGAAGTGTGGCGCGAAGCCTGTCGCCACACCGACATCGCAACGTCGACCGCGACGATCGCGGACCTCGTCTCGACGCGTCTTCCGATCGACCACATCGGCGTGCTCGCGATCGACTGGAACCGGGCCCGCGTTCAGCAGCGCGCCGGCGGGCTGGGCGACGGCGGTCGCCCGGCGGCGCTCGACCGAAATCTCAGCGACGCCGAGAAAGCACTGCTGCTCAGCTGGGCGCGCAGCTCGCGCGTGCTGCACCGAAGTGCCGCTGCGGCCTCCGCATCCTCCGCCTCCGATACGCATATCCACGAGCTGCTGCTGCCGTCGCATTCGGATGCGAGCTGGATGATCGGCGCGCTTCGCAGCGACGATGGTCCGACCGGCGTCGTCGTGCTGCGCGCAAAGCCCGACGCCGATTTCGATGTGACGCACGAGCGGATGCTCGAAGCCCTGCTCGAACCGCTCTCGGCTGCGCTCGAGAATGACCGCCGTCTTCACGAGCTGGCCGCACTTCGCGAGGCAGCCGAGGCCGACAAGCGCTCGGCTCTCGCACGCCTCGGACGCGACGACCTGCGCGACACGATCATCGGAGCCGATGCCGGCCTGCGGCAGGTGATGGAGCGGGTGAACCTCGTTGCGCGCCTCGACGTTCCGGTGCTGCTGCTCGGCGAGACCGGAACCGGAAAGGAAGTCATTGCGCGCACGATCCACGAAGCGTCGTCGCGAAGCCGCGGACCTTTCATCCGCGTGAACTGCGGCGCCATCCCGCCGGAGCTCATCGATTCCGAGCTGTTCGGCCACGAAAAAGGCGCATTTACCGGCGCCACGTCGTCGCGTCGCGGATGGTTCGAGCGCGCCGACAACGGCACGCTGCTGCTCGACGAAGTCGGCGAGCTGCCGCTGCCCGCGCAGGTCCGGCTCCTGCGTGTGCTTCAGGAAGGAAGCTTCGAGCGCGTCGGCGGCGAGCGCAGCGTGAACGTCGACGTGCGCATCGTGGCATCCACGCATCGCGATCTGCCGGCGATGATCCAGAACGGCGAGTTCCGCCAGGACCTGTGGTATCGGATCGCGGGGTTTCCGATCGTGCTACCGCCGCTGCGCGAGCGCCGCGAGGATACTCCGGCGCTGGCCGCGCATTTTGCCGCGCGTGCCGCCCGGCATTTCGGCCTGCGTCCGACGCGTCTTGCTGCCGAAGACGTCGAGTTGCTGACGGAGTACGACTGGCCGGGCAATGTGCGCGAGCTCATCTCGGTGATCGACCGCGCGGCGATCCTCGGCGAAGGCGAGCGCCTCGAGCTGGCGGCCGCACTCGGCAGTCCCGATCCGAGACTTCACCGGCGCGGTACGTCGGCGCCGGCAGCACCGGACGCATCACGCGGATCGGCGGCTCTCGATGAAGCGATGCGCAAGCATATCGAGTCGATGCTGCGCTCGTGCCGCGGGCGCATCGAAGGGCACGGCGGAACCGCCGAGCGGCTCGGCATCAATCCGCATACGTTGCGCGCGCGCATGCGAAAGCTCGGCATCGACTGGCGAAAGTTCCGCGGCGCAGCTTCGGGAGACTGAGGGCCGGGGACGCCGGGCAACGACCGGGTGCGGGCCGGTCCGACGCTTCCGGCAGACTTGCTGGTCCCGGCAATATCACGGTTTCGCTGACGCGGGCCCGTCGTATTTGACGGCTGCGATCACGGGGCCCTACGCAAAGACTGGTTTTTCAATGAGATAGCTGCTGGCACGTGGGTTGCTCAATGCCGCCCGCGAGATCGTCGCCGGGCTCCAGCTCGAGCGGCACTCCCAGGAGCTGCTCCCATGAAGCCCAGTGTGCTGCTTGTCTCTGCATTGCTGATCGCCGCCGCCGCCGTCTCGCGGCTGGCGATGGCCGGGGACATCACGCTCCTCAACGTGTCTTACGATCCGACGCGAGAGCTGTGGAAGGACATCAACAGCCACTTCATTCCCGCGTACGAAAAAGAGACCGGCAACAAGCTGACGATCAACCAGTCGCACGGCGGATCGAGCTCGCAGGCGCGAGCGGTCATCGACGGGCTCGATGCCGATGTTGTCACGCTCGCATCGTTTCTCGACACCGACGCGATCGCGAAGAAAGGGCTGATCAAGGAAGGCTGGGTCGACGCACTCCCGAACCGCTCGCTTCCCTACACGTCGACGGTGATCTTCGTCGTGCGCAAGGGAAATCCCAAGGGCATCAAGGACTGGCCCGATCTGGTCAAGCCAGGTCTCGAGATCGTCACGCCGAATCCGAAGACGTCGGGCAACGGATACCTGAGCTTCTTCAGCGCGTGGGGCTCGGTGATCCTGCGCGGCGGGTCGCGGCAGGACGCGATCGACTTCGTCACCAAACTCTACGGCCAGGTCCCCGTTCTCGATTCCGGCGCGCGCGGCGCGACCACCACGTTCGTGCAGAAGGGAATCGGCGACGTTCACCTCGCATGGGAGAACGAAGCACGGCTCGAAGTGGAGGAAGCCGGCGGCGATCTCGAGCTCGTCTATCCTCCGATCAGCATCCGCGCCGAGCCGCATGTGGCCGTCGTGAACATCAACGTGGCACGCAAAGGCACTGGACCGGCTGCCGAAGCCTACCTCAAGTACCTGTATACCGACGAGGCGCAGGACATCATCGCGAAGCATTTCTATCGGCCGGTGAGCGAAGCCGTGCTGCAGAAGTACAAGGCAAACTTCCCGGACATCCGGCTCTTCCCGATCACGGATATCGCGAAAGACTTTCCCGACGCGCACAAGCAGCTGATCGCCGACGGCGGCGTGTTCGACTCCATCTACAAACCGAAATGAATCTCGACGAGCGCAGCGGCCGCGTCGCGCGCGAAGCACGGCGGCTGCGCACCATCACGTTTCGGGGGGAGGCTACGCAGTCATGGCAACGGTAAGTCGGCGGGTATTGCCGGGGTTCCACGTAAGCCTCGGCTATACGATTTTTTACCTCGGCGTCCTCGTGCTGATTCCGATCGCCGCGTGCTTCGTCAAGGCGGGCTCGCTCAGCTTCGATGAGTTCTGGGGCGCGGTCTGGACCGAGCGCGCGCGCGCTGCCTACGCCCTTACTTTCGGCGCAGCGTTCGTCGCCGCGCTCGTCAACGCGTTGCTCGGACTCGTGCTTGCGTGGGTGCTGGTGCGCTACACGTTCCCGGGAAAGCGGATCGTCGATTCGCTCGTCGATCTTCCGCTCGCGCTGCCGACGGCAGTGGCGGGCCTGGTCTACTCCGCGCTGTACGTGCCGAAAGGATGGCTCGGCCAGTACCTGGTGCCCGTCGGAATCTACGGCGCATACAGCCGCTTTGCGATCATTCTCGTGCTCGTCTTCGTCGGGCTGCCGTTCGTCGTGCGCACCGTGCAGCCGATTCTCGAAGATCTCGATCCGGAGTGCGAAGAGGCCGCCGCTTCCCTCGGGGGAACGCGCTGGCAGGCATTCCGCCACGTGATCTTTCCGACCGTGCTGCCTGCGCTGATCACGGGCTTCGCTCTCGCGTTCGCCCGCGGCATCGGCGAGTACGGCTCGGTCGTCTTCGTCTCGGGCAACATGCCGTACAAGACCGAGATCGCCCCCATCCTGATCGTCGCGCGGCTCGAAGAGTTTGCGTACGGGGAGGCTACCGCGATCGCGGTCGTGCTGCTCGTCGTCTCGTTTGCGCTGCTGATCCTGACCAACCGGCTGGAACGCTGGAGCATGCGCCATGAGCACTGAAGTTTCGGCGACCGCCGCGGTGCTGCCGCCGCGAAGATTCCGCAAGGCACAGCAGGATCCGGCCTGGGTGCGGTGGGGCCTGACCGCGTTCGTGCTGCTCGTGGTCGGCGTACTGATCGTGATTCCAGTCGTCAACATTTTCGTCCAGGCGCTGACCCCGGGTCTCGGCGTGTATCTGCAGAACCTGTTTGCCGACCCCGACACGCGCCAGTCGATGATCCTGACGCTGACGGTGGTTCCGATCGCGCTGGTTGCCAACATCATTTTCGGCGTCGCCGCGGCGTGGGCTGTCGCGCGCTTCGATTTCCGCGGGCGGACTCTTCTGATCGCACTGATCGACCTTCCGTTTGCGGTATCGCCGGTGGTCGCGGGACTGATGTTCGTGCTGATCTTCGGACTGCAGGGTTACCTCGGCCAGTTCCTGCGCGACGATGGTTATTCCATCATGCCGTGGCTGATCGCGGGTCTGGCCGGGGTGGTCTTCATCCTGATGTTCTTCCTGCTTCGTCCGAGTGGATCGAAGGCGCGGCATGCGCTGTGGAATCATCCGTGGCCGGTGGTGTCGGCAGGTAGCGCGCTCGTGTTTGCGCTGCTCGTGTTCGTGCAGCTGCACTTCGACGTGTGGCCGCACAACCAGAGCCTGAAGATCATCTTCGCTCTTCCCGGGCTCGTGCTCGCGACGGCGTTCGTCACGTTTCCGTTCGTCGCGAGGGAGCTCATCCCGGTGATGGAAGCGGTCGGGCCCGACGAGGACATGGCGGCCGTCAGCCTCGGCGCGAGCGGCTGGCAGATGTTCTGGCACGTCACCGTGCCGAACATCAAATGGGGTCTCGTCTATGGGATCATCCTCTGCAACGCGCGCGCGGTTGGAGAATTCGGCGCGGTCTACGTCGTCTCCGGGCACATCGCCGGACTGACCGATACGATGCCGCTGCGGATCGAAAAGCTGTTCCAGGAATACAACATGGCCGGATCGTTCGCCGTGGCATCGGTGCTGACGCTGCTCGCCATGGTCACGCTGGTCGCAAAGTACAGGCTCGAGCGAAAGGCGCCGTCGATGACGAGCCTCGAGCCGGCGCTGGAGAAAATCGAAGCATGAGCATTCTCATCGAAAACGTTTCCAAAGCGTTCGGCAGCTTTGCTGCGCTCGACAACGTGAGCCTCGAGGTTCCGGACGGCGACCTGCTCGCGCTGCTCGGCCCGTCGGGCTCCGGAAAGACGACCCTGCTTCGGATCATCGCCGGACTGGAAATCGCCGATTCGGGCACGGTGCTGCTGCAGGGCGACGACATCACCGAGCAGTCCGCGCGCGAGCGCAACGTCGGCTTCGTCTTCCAGCACTACGCGCTGTTTCGCCACATGACGGTGGCCGACAACGTCGCTTACGGCCTGCGGGTGCGCGGCGTCGCGAAAGCGAAGCGTCGCGCTCGCGCAGAAGAGCTTCTCAACCTGGTCCGGCTCGAAGGACTCGGCGCGCGTTATCCGGCGCAGCTGTCCGGTGGCCAGCGCCAGCGCGTCGCGCTGGCGCGTGCGCTCGCCGCCGAGCCGAAGGTCCTGCTTCTCGACGAGCCGTTCGGTGCGCTCGATGCGAAGGTGCGCCAGGAGCTCAGGCAATGGCTGCGCAAGCTGCACGACGAGCTGCACGTGACCAGCATCTTCGTCACGCACGACCAGGAAGAAGCGATGGAGCTGGCCGACCGCATCGTCGTGATGAACAAGGGACGCATCGAGCAGATCGGCTCGACCGAGGATCTCTACGAGCGGCCGGCGACGCCGTTCGTGTTCGATTTTCTCGGAGAGACCAACGTGCTTGCGGCCGCGGTGCGCGGCCGAAGCGTTTTCCTGCCAGGTTCCGATCAGCCGATCTCGACCGACAGCATTCATCCAAGTGGCCTCGTCGACGTCTACGTAAGACCGGGCGATCTGCGACTCGCGGACCGCGGCAGTGCGGGCGTCGAAGTTCGCGTGACCGGCATTCAGCGTACCGGCCCGGTCGTGCGGGCAAGCGTTGAAACGACATCCGACCGCGTAGCCCTCAACGTCGATCTGCCGCACCTGCACCACGACGTGCCGGCCTTCGTGGTCGGTGCCGTCGTGCGTCTCCGGCTGATGCAGTTCAGCGTCTATGCGCGCGGTGAGCGTGCTCCGTCGCACACGACCGTGACGGCGCCGGTGCTGATCGGCAGGGAGCGCGAACGGCAGCGCGACGAAGCGACGCACGCCTGACGGGCCGCCGTGCGTTCGAGCCGGCGGCTTCGCGCAACGGCCTTTTTCTGGCGTACGGCTCGCTCCAGGCTCGACGGATCAGTGGCGTTCGATGAACTGTGAAACCGCCGCGTTCCACGCGTCGGGATTTTCGAAGTACGGCGAGTGACCGGCGTTCGCGATCTCGGCGACCTCCGATCCGGCAATGTACGCGGACGCCTTGCGCACAATCGCCGGCGGAAAAAGCCGGTCCTCCGTGCCGACCACGAACAGCGTCGGCACGCGCAGGTCCTTCAGCGACTCGCCCGCAACGCGCGCGGCGCCGAGCTGCCGCGCCATCCCGTCCGGCGGCGGCGAGCCGAACGTCGCGAGCGTCTGATACAGATAGCCGAGCTCCGGATGCTGGTCGGAGAAACCTTTCGACAGGGCAGGGTGGACGCCGAGCGCGGGCGGCGCACCGCGAAGGCTCGCGACTGCCGCCGACACTTCCCGCATGTGCGCACCGATCGCATCGTCGCTGATGCCGCCGAGCGTATCGGCGAGCACCAGCGCGGAGACGCGCTCCGGCGCGCGCATTGCCGTTCCGAGCGCGGTCCAGCCGCCCATCGATTGCCCGACGACCACGGCCTTGGTCACGGATGCTGCGTTCAAGACCGCTTCGAGATCGCGAACGACGACTGCGACGTCGTAGCGGTGCTGATCGCCGCCCGACGGTGCGAACCCGCGCTGACTCGGCGTGATCACCGTGTGGCTGCGCGCAAAATGCGCGACCTGGTGGAACCACACGGCATGGTTTCCGCCGAGACCGTGCACCAGAACGATTGCCGGCCCGCTGCCGCACGACTCGTAGTAGATGCGGACGCCGTCGTCTGCGACGGCCGATACCGTCTGTCGCGCGATTTCGGTCATGTCAGTGCACTCGTCGCCGGATGAAGCCGCCGACCACGGCATTCCAGAGCCCGGGGTTTTCGTAGTATCCGGAGTGGCCCGTGCCGCCGAGCTCGGAAACCTCGACCTTGCGCACTCCCGAAGCCGCGTGACGAACGAGGTCCGGCGGAAACAGGTGGTCGTGCTGGCCGACAATGAACATGGCAGGCGCGCGAAGGCCTTTCAGCTCGGAGAACGGCACCGTCTGCGCGGCAAGCTGCTTCGCGATCGCGTCGGGAGCCGGCGAGCCGAACGTCGACAGCGTCTGGTAAAGGTACGCGAGGTCCGGATGCTCGCGGCTGAACGACGGATCGAGCGCCGGATGGATTCCGAGCGGTGGCGGCGCTGCCCGCAGTTTCTCGGCTTGCGCCGTCATCGTGCGAAGATGCGCAGCAATCTGCCGGTCGCTGATGCCGCCGGTCGTATCGGCGAGCACCAGGCCGGACACGCGGGCGGGCGCATCGAGCGCCGTGCGCAGCGCAGTCCAGCCGCCCATCGACTGGCCGACCAGCACGGCAGTCGGCACCTGCGCGGCGTCCATCACGGAGACGACGTCGCGGGCGAGTCGCCGCGAATCGAATCCGCCGCTCTCGCCCGACGGTGCGAAGCCGCGCTGGCTCAGCGTAACGACCGTGTACCTGCGGGCGAACGAAGCGACCTGCTGGAACCAGACCGCATGATTGCCGCCAAGGCCGTGCACGAAAACGATCGCCGGTCCGCTGCCGCAGACTTCGTAGTAGATGCGGGTGCCGTCGTCGGCTTTCGCGAATCCGGTGCGTCGTGCGATCGGCGTCGATGTCGCGCCGAGGTCGGCCGTATCCGCCGTGGGCGTGGGGCTGTTGGCGACGTCGCGATCGCCGAGCGTCGAGCACGAGGCCGTCAGCGACAGCAGGATGGCGAGCAGAAACACGGGCACGGCGACCTGCTATCAATGCCTCGATCCGCCATCCAGCGCTCCGGCGGTTCCCGTCGCTGCGCTTTGACGGATCATGCCGATCGCTCCCCGGAACGCGGCGGGTCACTGCAGGCACGAAGCGACTGCTCGCGCTTGCGCCGGGTGCGCTGATTGGTAAGTACGCGCGGCGCGCCGGACACCGGCACCCCATCTTCAAGCAGCTTCAAGCAACTCCAAGGAGGATCTTATCATGCGTCTTTCCGAAACAGTCGCCGTCGTGACCGGCGGTGCATCCGGGCTCGGGCTTGCCACGGCCGAGGCGATTCTTGCCGGCGGGGGCCGCGTCGCGATTCTCGATCTCGAACGCTCGAACGGCGTCGAGGTGGCTGCCGGGCTCGGCGATCATGCGATCTTCACGCCCGCCGACGTCGCCAGCGAGGACGACGTGAACAAGGCTCTCGATGCGGCGATCGCCGCATTCGGCAAGATCAACGCGGCGATCAATTGTGCCGGCATCGGCACCGCGATGAAGACGACCGGCAAGGGCGGCCCGTTTCCGCTCGCGCTGTTCGCGAAGACGATCGAGATCAACCTGATCGGTACGTTCAACGTGCTGCGCCTCGCGGCCACGCGCATGCTCAGCAACGATCCGAACGACGAAGGCGAACGCGGCGTCATCATCAACACCGCATCGGTCGCCGCGTTCGACGGGCAGATCGGGCAGGTGGCCTACACCGCATCCAAGGCCGGCGTCGTGGGCATGACGCTCCCGATCGCACGCGACCTTTCGCGCGACGGCATCCGCTGCTGCACGATCGCACCCGGCACATTCGACACGCCGATGCTCGCGCTGCTCCCGGAAGAGAATCGCAAGGCACTCGGCGCAGGCATTCCGTTCCCGCAGCGCCTCGGCAAGCCGAAGGAATACGGACAGCTCGCGTGCGCGATCATCGAGAATCCGTATCTGAATGGCGAGACGATCCGGCTCGACGGTGCGCTGAGAATGCCGCCACGCTGACGCCGAATCGGCGTTGCAAGGCGGGGACGGATGGCGACATCGGTCCCCGCCTTTTTTTCGTCAGGGAGCCCAGGGTCTCGGCGGATGTTTCCGCTGGTTTCCGCGGGCGAACGTCGACGCAGTGGCGCATCCGGGACCCGAATCGCGCAGATCATCGGCGAGCATCGTTCCTGCGCGACCGGCGACAGAAGGTCTTGCCCGGAAGCTCTTGCTGAGGAGGACGCGAGCGCCGACAATTCGGACTGCAGGACGACGGCGCCGAATTCTCCTGGCGCCGCAAGGAGCTTCCATGCGAAATCCTCATGTTGTGAAGATCTGGTTGATCACGGGATCGATCGTCGCGAGCGTCGTCACGGCGCAAGGCGACGAACAGCAGATCGCGCCCGGAACCGGGCAGCAGAACTCGGTCGTGATCGACACCGGCGCCGACGGCATCTGCAACACGACTGCAGCCGACGGAGACCTGCAGTTCGCCGCTGTCGGCAGCGGAAGCCCCAATCGCACCGAGATCCGCTGCGGGACCAACCAGGTCGTCGAAACGCTGGCCATCGGCGACGACGTGCAGCTGATCGCGCTCGGAGCTGCCTGCAAGAACACCACGACCGCAATCATCGATACCGGCGACGATGGGATCGCGGACACGACCGCCGCCGGCGACGACACGCAGACGATCGTGGTCGGCGTCTCACCGGCCAATCAGGCCTGCGTGATGACCGGTGCCGACGGAGTTGCGCAAACGACGGCACCGCTGGGCGATGATTCGCAGGTTCTCGCTGCCGGAGGCGCCGCTCCCAACACCGCGGTCGTGCTGTGCGGGCCCAATCTCGTCGTCGACACGTCGGCCAACAATGCAGGCGCCGGCGACGACGTGCAGGTCACGGCCGTGGGCATGCCCTGTGCGGCAACCGATGTCGTCGTGAATTCGGGCGCCGACGGAATCGCGACCACACGCGCCGAAGGCCCCGACCTTCGAATCGCGGCCGCCAGGCCCGCAAGGATTACGATTTCGCCAGGCGATTTCGCGGGCTCGCGACGCCTGACGTTCAAGATCACCAACACCGAGTTCGGCGCCGGCGCGCCGCCGTCGCGGTCCTATCGGATCACGACCACCAGCGGCAGCTGTGGCGGTGGTGTCGTCTCCCAGGTGGATGCCGACACGCGCACCGACGGCCTGCAGGCTACTGCAGCGGTCGACCTCGGCGGCTACATGAGCGCGTCGCTGGTCGCGACGATGAAGCTCCAGAACGTGACCACGGTCGACTCGCACAACCCGTATCGTTGCTCGTTCGACGTTTCCGTGGTCGCGCTCGACACCGATCCCGCCGTGGATGATGGAGCGAATTCCGAAGGCAACACGACGACGGTAGATCTCGAGGTCAGCGACCGCAACGATTACTGAGCGCGGGCGCCGTGCCGATCGCCGACGCATTGAGCGATCCGCAAGCGCGCCGACCGGCCCGGGCGGAAGTTCAGGGCAGCGTTTCATCCGAGATGGCCGCGAGTCGTCCGGATCGCTGTCTTTGAAACGGCGGCGAGAAAACGGCTCCCCAGCAGATGTCGTCATCGTTGCGCAGTTGCACGTCGACAACGCCGCTGATCTGCGACAGATCGGGAAGTGCCAGAGATTCGCCGCTGCCTTTCATGCTGATGCGCGCCTTGCCGTCGACCACGCCCTCTTTCAGCCGCAGTGACGTGATCCCACCCGTCGAGCCTCCCGGATTGTCGTACGCGAATCCGTCGTTCCTGCTCGTCCAGTAACGATTGCTTTGAGGGATCGGAAAGCTGTCGAGCAGGGTGCCGTCCTCATAAACACACAGCCGGTAACCGTCGGTTGCGGTCGGATCGCCGAAATCGTCGCGTGGTGACACCGGTCCCGTTCGCCAGCTCCACGAAAGCCGGTCGGAGAGGTCGTCGGCATCGTCGATCAAAACCAGACGAGACTTCCCTGCCTGCAGCGGGTTGCGGCAGTCGGCGGGCGTCGGAGTGCAGACGGAATGTCGCGGCAGTCGCTGCCAGGTCGCGTATTGACCTTGGGCGAAGACCGTCGCCAGGCCTTCCGATTCCGCGACGAGATCGGTGGAGAGCAGCTCGCTCGAATAAGTCCAGCCATCCGGCAGCGGGCTGCCGGCAAGTCCGCCGACGACGGTGGGATCGTACTGCCCGAGCAGACTGACGGCGATGGCCTGCAGCACGTAGCGATCGCCCCGCGTGTCGGTCACGACGTGAATGACCTCGCCTGCGGCGAATCGATATCGCGTGTCGCGCGCAATGCTCGCGACCGCGAAGATGCCGAACGTCGGATCGTTACCGACCACGGTGGCGGAGACGAGCTGGGCAACAAAGACGAAATCGTCGCCGGGCACTTCCGGGATAAGGTCGAGAGACTGGGCTACTCCAGGCGGAGCAGTCGGCAGGTTCGCGGTCACTTCCGTCGGCAGGAAAAGCTTTGCCGGCGCCTTTTCGAACCCGGGCGGAGGCGTGACCGCTTCGAACTGCTCCAGAGTGCACTCGGGTTTGCAGACGTAGACGTTTCGCGAGAACGGCGGGTTCTCCGCGGTCAGCTCGCGGACCTCGAGCAGATAGGCGGCATCGGCAGTGTGGCCGAAGAGCAGAATCGAGAGTGTGGCCAGGGCCATTCGCATAATAATCTCCGGAGCAATATATTGGTGTTTCGGGTTCCAATAGTTCAATTACCCGGAATGGGGCACTGATGTCAACGAAATCCGTGCACGAGGATGACCAGACCGCCGACGGCCGCCGCCAGCGGTCCAGCCGCAGCCGGGCCCGCGTGCTCGACGCGATCTATGAGGTCTTCGCGGATGCGGACCTCGACGTGACCCCGGAACACATCGCGGCGCGAGCCGGCGTGAGCCTCAGCACGATCCGCCGCCACTTCGGCGACATCCCGAGACTTTCGCATGCGATGCGGGAGCACATTCTCGGCCGGATTCTTCCGATCCTGCAGTCACCGCCGTCCACGGGCTCGCGCGAGCAGCGATTGCGGGCGGTCGTCGCGTGCCGGCGGGAAGTCTTCGAGATCGTGATGCCCGGCATGCGCGCGACTCCGATCGGCGAGCGTGGAGGAGCTGCGCGCGCACGCGCGGACCGCAAGGAGCTCGAGTCTGTGCTGCGCGCACACCTTACGGCCACTTTTCCCGACGAGCTTTCCGGCGAAAAAGGACTCCTGCGCGGGGAGATGCTGTCGGCCATTCTGTCGTTTGGAGCGTGGGAACATCTGCGCACCGTTCGCGAGCTCGACCCGGAACGCTGCGCGGAGTTGCTAGAGCGCGCAGCTCGACCGCTGCTCGACGACTGAGATCTGCAGCAATCGGCGCCGGCAGAATATGCGCGCCGCTCGTTACGCACTGCGACACGTGCCCCTTTTCATGCCGATTCCGGTTTTCTTGCGTTGTCGCCAGCGGCGATCACGCGTAAACCACAGCCTGGGGGGACGATGTTCGAACGCGGGATACGCATAGCGCGGCGGTACCGGCAGGTACTGTTCGCGAGCATTGCTGTTCACAGCGTGCTCGCACTCGCCGGTGCGACTTCGGTCGTCGCGCAGACGAGCGAGGAGCTTGCGTGTTACGCCGGCAAGATGGGAGCGTCGGTCTATCACGCGAAGAGCCTAGGGCGCTGTCACGGTGGTCTTGCCAAAGGCGGTCCCGTTTCGGAGTTCGATGGGTGTATTGCCGCCGCAGCAGGCGGCGCCGATTCGCGCATCCAGTCGGCGGATGCGAGTGTCGCCCACTCCGGTTTCGACTGCCCCGGTGATCTGCAGAGTCTCGCTCTCGACGGAACGTCGCCGTGGCAGGACACGCTCGTGTCGTCGGCAATCTTCCAGGCAAACGCGCTGCCGAATGTCTGCGTACAGAAGCGCGCACGCGCGCTGTCGAAGTATGCGACGAAGTACGCCTCCTGCGTGCGGCGCGGGTTCGGAATTTCCGTGCAGGAGCTCGATGCGTGTGCGGAGCGGGCGCGTACCAAATTCGCCGACGGGTGGACGAAAGCCTCGCTCGTCGTGCCGTGCACGTCGGACGACTTCTCCTCCGTGGTTGCAAGCCTCGAACAGGCCATTCGCTCCCAGGCTGCACTGCTGCATGTCGCCTGCGGTGATGGCATCCGTGCGGGCTTCGAACAGTGCGACGACGGCAATCTGCTGGGAGGCGACGACTGCGACGGGGCCTGCATCTTCGAAGAGTGTGGAAACGACGTCGTGCAGTCCGGTGAGGCATGCGACGACGGCGGACAGACCGCGGGTTGCGACGAAGACTGCACCGCCGTTGCGTGCGGCGACGGGCTCGTCAACTTTGCGGCGGGAGAACAGTGCGACGCGTCCGGCCAGTCGGCCTCATGCGAAGCGAGCTGCCGGCGCGCTGTCTGCGGCGATGGAACGCTCAACGAACTTGCCGGCGAGGAATGCGACGGCCGCGGCGAGACAACGTTCTGCAATGGCGATTGCACTGCGGCCGCTTGCGGCGACGGAGTCGTCAACGTGACGGCCGGCGAGCAGTGCGACGACGGCAACACCCAGGCCGGCGACGGCTGCGATGCGAGCTGCCAGCTTCAGGACTGCGGCGACGGCCGGCGTCAGACGATCGAGGAATGCGACGACGGCAATACCATCGCGGGCGACGGCTGCTCGCCCGTGTGCAATCGCGAGACCTGCGGCCTGGTCGCCGGCACGGCGAAATGCCTGTACTGCCCGATTGGCTCCAGCCCTAACGCCGCGTACTCGGCGTGCGTATGCAATGCCGGATACACGCTCGCCGGATCGACCTGCCTCGACATCGACGAGTGCGCGGCGAACCCGTGCGGCGCAAATCCGTGCGACAACCTGCCCGGCACGTACTCCTGCCCGATCGCATGCACCGAGGCTGCCTTCCACGCGGCACTGCAGAGCTGCGGCGGCCCGGGCCGTGCGATCACGTTCAACTGCACCGACACGACGATTCTCATCTCGGACGCCAGCAACGGTCCGCGCCAGACGAGCTGCAACAATCTGGTGATCGACGGGATGAATCGCGGCATCACGTTCGAAATGAACCCGAAGTGCTGGGGCCGCGCGATCCCGGCCGACCAGTGCCGCGTGGCGCTCGATGCGGACGGCACGTGCTCGTGTCCGGACGTCAACAGCGGCACGCTCTTCCTTGCCCTCAACGGCAACAACATGACGGTGCGCAACCTTGCCGTGCGTTACTTCTTCGACGGCATCAAGACCGGCGGCAACGACAACACCGTCGAGAACGTCGACTTCGAGCGCGTCTGCGACGAGGCGACCGGCAATACGGCCGGCGTCGGCAATCTCTACACCGGCATCCATGCCCGGACAGCCTGCGGCAAATGCATGCAGAACTACGGCGTCATCTCGGCAACCGCGGCCGATCCGAAGCTGCGCGACCATTACAACGCGATCGTGCGCGACAGTCTGTTCACCGATTGCCAGCAGCCGATCCGCATGACCAATGCCGGACGCTACCGCATCGAATACACGCGAATGGAGGGCTTTTACGCGTCGGGAATCTTCCGCTGCCTCGGTCCGCGCTTCAGCACCAGTGCCGGGGATACTCAGGTCGTTCACATGACCGGATGCGAGCTCGACGGCTGCGACAACGGCGTGCGCGTCGGCGGCAACGTCGAGGCTCTGGTCTGGGGCAATACGCTCGTCAACAACGAGTTCCGCGGGCTGCTCGCGACATCGAATGCGCGCGTGTCGATGTGGGACAACATCGTGCGCGGAAACGGCGGGCTCGCGACTTCGGAGGCCGGTCTTGGCGGCGTCGGTGTTTCCGATACGGCCGAGCTCGATCTCGGAGGCGGCAGCCTCACCATCGACGGCCAGCTCGTCACGAGCCCCGGTCGCAACGTGCTGTGCGACAACGTGAGCCCGCAAGGCACGAGCCGCGAAGTGCACAACGTGACGACCGCGACCGTCAAGGCCGAGAACAACTACTGGTGCACGATGGATCCGCAGAGCCATGTGACAGGCCCGGTCGACACGGATCCGTTTCTCGCCGAAGAGCCGTAGGCGTCAACGAGATTGCAGCGTGCGCGAATTGCTGCCTCCAATCCCAGGATTGCAACGGTACGTGCTATCCCGCTGTGGCCGCCAATTGCGATACCGGCGCTCCGCACTTGACGATTGCCGCGTCGGCGGGTGAGGATGCCTCCATGACTTCCATGGTGGCCCGCGCGATCTGGTCTTTGGGGTTTGCCCTTGCGCTCGTCTCGCCCGCGGCTGCGGCTGATGCGTGCGCCCGGCCGATCACCGACGGAGACAAACCGGCTATCGCCGACTGTCTCTACATCGCCAGGGCCAGCATAGGATCAAGGCCGTGCAGCGAATGTGTCTGCGACGTCAACGGGTCAGGTTCGATAGAGATTTCCGATGCACTTCGCTGTCTTCGCGTTGCCATCGGAGGACAAGGCGAGCTCGCGTGCCCGCCGTGCGATTCGACAACGACCACGCTGGAAACCTGCGCGCCGTGTGCGGACGCTCTGATCGGGCTGGCTCATCCCGAGGATCTCTGCGACGTCGACCGAATCGAGTATGACGAAACGATCGCTTGCCTGCACTCGTGCTGTTCATTCGTCTGCCCCGCGGTCGTAGGCGGCTCGTGTACGCCGTGCACCGGGCCGTTGCTTCTTACGTGCCTGCGCGAAACGTGCAGGGCGGAAATCGAGAGCTGCTCAGAACGGTAAGAGGCCAGGGTCGGAAGCTTTTTGCACGTCGAGCTGCTCCGGCGCTCGTAGCCGCAGGGTTTCCCGGACGTCGCTACTTCGGCGGCGCGCCGACGCAGATTCCCGGGCAGTCGGCGCTGATGTCCGGCTCGCAATCGTCGCGCGGATCGTCCACGCAGTTGCCGGCGGAGCACTCCAGGCCTGCGATGCCGGCACACATTTCGTAGCGCGGCATTCGTCCAAGCAAACGAATTGCGATCCGGTCGCCGTCCCGGACAATCAGTCCGGCGGCCTCACAGTTCGCCGAGCTGGCGTTGCCGGCAACGGAGACCCGCTGCCCGGTCGTGCGGTTCCTGCAGACGGTCCGGCGCAGGTCTGCTCCATGAAGCGAGCCGCCAAGCCGGTCGATGACAGCAAATGCGATGTCGCCGAGCGGCTGCGGCGGGATTTGCGGTGGGTGTTCCAGGCGCACGCTGGCGGAGTACGATCCCGGAGCGAGGAGACCGAGCTCTGCGCGCACCTTCCACGGGGTCACGACTGCCGCGCACGGGGCGAGCGGCTCCGAAAGGACGATGTCGATCCCGCTCCCCGTTCTATTCACGCTGGAGAGCTGCGGAACACAGAGATCCGGCGAGACCGCATCGATCACGATGGCGACGGGCTCGAACGACGACGGTGCCGCGGGTTCCACGCGCACCGCGAGGTCGGAATCGGCCAGGCACCATGCAGGCAGACCGGCTCCGAGAAGAGCGGCGGCCAGAAAAATGATTCTCGAGCAGGCTCTCACGGTGTCGTTGCGCCTGCGGGAACCGCGAACAAAAGACCTTCCGGATCACGGATGCTGATCTTGATGAATTCACCCCGGTTCAGAACGCGACTTCGACCGGCGTCGAATAGAACTGCTTGTACCAGCGGCGGAATCGCGAGATGTCGCCGTCGCCTTCGGCAAGGTTCGGCTTTTCGCGGAACAGCTTGTTGTTCCACAGCGGCATGTCGAGCTCCCAGTCCTTCGCGTAGTAGTCGAAGAAATCGGCGACCGCTTCCTTGTTGGAGTCGCGATGCACATAGTAGTTGTGCGTCAGCACCATGCGCTCGGGGTCGAGCGGCGTCAGCGACTGCACCGAAACCCCGTCGATCATGCCGCTGACGCGCGTCAGCGAGAGCCCCGGGCCGAACATGAACGAGCGGATCGTCGCCATGCCTTCGGCGCTCGACTGCACCGAATCGCGCTCGAAGTCGAGATGAAGCTTGCAGATCGGGCCTTCGGTGTCGTAGACGACGCCGCGCACTTTCATTCCGTGCAGCGTTCCGAAATGCGCGACGTCGAAGCCGTTCTCGTACAGCTCCTGCGGATGGGCCGTCAGCTCCCACTGGCGGCGGCCATGCACGTAGTAGTCGTCCGAGAGTGTTTCGGGAACGATCTCGGGCGTCCACTCCGGCGCGATGCCTTCGGCGTGATGCCAGATGAGGATGAACCCGTTCTGCTCGCGAACGACGGGCTTGCCGATCTGCGCCTTCGCCGGAATCCGCTTCGCGTACGGAACGTCGACGCACGCGCCGGTCTCGCCGCTCCAGCACCAGTTGTGGAACGGACAGCGGATGTTGTCGCCTTCGACTTTTCCGCCGACGCCGAGATGCGCTCCGAGATGCGGGCAGTACGCGTCGAGCACGTGCGCCGCTCCGCCGTCGCCGCGAAACACGACGAAGTCGCGGCCGATCGCGTGCACCGCCTTGACCTCGCCCGCCTGGACTTCGTGCGAATAGCAGACGTTGAACCAGCCGTTCGGAAACGGCGGCAGGGAGATGCGCGGGGTGCTCGGTGCGGGAGTCGCGGTCTGCTGGGGCGTCATATGGTCTCCTGGTTCGCGGATTTCCGCTGTAACCGCTGCGCATTCGCTTCGGGCGGCAGCTAGAACGTGTTCCAGTCGCGCATTATAGGCGCCGGCCGGGCCGTGTCCACCGCAGGCGCACCCCGCCGCAAAAGGCCGCAATATCGGGGGCTTGCCAGAAGGCGAGTTGACCGGGTTGTCGCTGTTGCCGCTAGTCCGGACGCCCCTTATATTCCGCCGCTTCAAAGCCGGGGGTGGATCTTGAAACGCTTCGTCAATTTGTCGTGTGTTGCTGCTGTGACTGCAGCAGTGTCCATGTTTCCGCACGCTGCCGTCGCGCGCTCGTGCCGTGCCGGGCTTCTCAAGGCGAGTGCGCAGTTCTTGCGCGGGTCGAACCAGGTCTGGACCGAATGCCTGCAGCGCGAGCAGGAAGAGAACGGCACGGTCGGATCTGTCTGCAACAGCTTCGACTACTACGACGCATTTTCGAAGGTCTACGACGATTTCGAAAAGCTCCGTACGGACTCATGCCCGTGGGATGATTCCACGACGACCGGCAGCGAAGCCGCGACCATCTACGATTTCGGGTCGACCGATTTTTCGTGCAACGCGTCCATCCATGGCGCGTGCGATTTCGAGTACTACGCCGACTGGACGCGTGGCATCCTGCTGCCTGCGGCCGGCTGGATCGGCACGTGTGCGCAGTGCCAGGGTGAATCGCAGGGCTGGATCCTCTCGTCTCTGTTCTACAGAAACTTCGTCAACCAGCCTCCCGATGGCGGCGTAGCGCGCTGCCAGCAGGTTCTCGCGAGCGCATCGAACAAGTACTTGCAGAAGCGATCGAAGGCGATCGAGAAATGCCTGCGACAATCGGTCGACGGGCCTCTGGTATCCGAATGTCGTGCGAGTCCCGGCTCGAGCCTCTCGACGTTGCTCGACAAGTACCGCACGAGCTTCGTGAAGAAGGTCTGTGGCGCATGCGGCGGGCCCGATGGAAGCTGCGACGGCCTAGCTGGCGGTGTCGCGGGGTCGGGAGGCAGCGACGACATTGCGGCAGGCGAAATCGGCATGCCGGCCACGTGCATCGGTGTCGAGAGTCCCGTCACCGGGCGCTGTTACCGGACGGTCGCCAGCGTCTCCGATCTGGTCAGCTGCGCGTCGTGCGTCACCGAATCGATGGTCGACTGCGGAATGCAGATCGCCGCTCCCTGGGCGGGTCCGCTCGACGCCGCTTGCGGAGGCGATGGCAGTGCGCGCGTCCTTTACGCCGAGGATTTCGACGGCCTGCCGCAGGATGCGTGGCCATCGCCGTGGGTCGCAGCCGCCGAACCTGCACTCGCCGACACCGGCGAGGACGCAGCAAGGCTCGAGCCGCGCCTCGCTCATCCGTCAGAAGCGCGGATGTATGCGGCAAACATCGGACGCGACGTGGATGTGCGCATCCATTTTCGCGTCACCGACGCAGAAACCCAGGGATGGCGACTGAGCCTGCGCGACGACGGCGCAGGCAACGCGTACCGGGTGCAGCTGCGCAAAGAAGGTGGCGTGCCGGTGCTCCGGTTGCAGCGGGTTCTCGGCGGGGTCGTCACCGATCTCGCCTCTTTTGCCGGAATCGAGCTGCAGTTGTGGAACGATGCCCACGAGTGGGCGCGCTTCCGCATCTCGACCGAGCACGGCGCAGCGAGGCTTCAGGCAAGCTCGTTCATGCCGGGAAATTACGAACCGGATTCGTGGCAGGTCGACGCCCTCGACTCGTCGGCGGGCCTCCAGGTTACGGACGGGATCGCATTCGAATCGTTCAGCTCGCTTACGCCGGACAATGGCGCCGAGGCCGGCATAGTCTATCTCGAAGACATCGCGGTGCAGAGCGCCCGCAATCCGCTCGATCGGTTGGGGCCGGCCGAAGTGGTCGCATCCGGTTTTGTTGCCGCCGATGGCCCGCTTTGGCGCGACACGACGCAGACGCTTCTCCTGACCGATCACGCGAACGACGCGGTCTACGAATTCGACCCCATTGCGCAGACGATCTCTTCGCTGGCGCTCGGGCTCAACGGTGCCGCAGGCCTTGCGCTCGATCCCGACGGACGGCTGCTCGCCGCCGAGTATGGCGCACGCGACCTCGTGCGCGCCGAAGCCGACGGAACGACGACCGTGCTCGCCGATCGTTATCAGGACCTGCGGCTGAATTCGCCACACGACGTCGCCACGGACGGCGCCGGCCATGTGTACTTCAGCGACCCGTCTTTTGGCGTTGCTGATGCCGACCGCGAACAGTTCTTCAATCAGGTCTATCGCCTGGAGGTCGACGGGACGCTGGAACGGATCGATTCGTTCCGTTCTCCCGAACAACCCGTGGGGATCGAGCTGACCCGTGGAGGCACCCATCTGTTCGTCGCGGATCCGGCAAACGCGTTGCTGCGTCGCTATCACATCGAAGAGCCGCTCTTTTCGTACCTGGAACGCGGGTACGCCGGCTACTCCGGTGCGTCGGGCATCTGCAGCGATCCGGCTTCGGGAACGCTGTTCGTCGGTATGCCGGACGGCCTCGTCGCCATCTCGTGGCAAGCGGTGAAATGGGCAACCGTCGCCCTGCCGGAGCCAGTCACCAATTGCGCCGTCGCCGGTGACGGCTTGCAACGAACGCTGTACGTCACGACGGCGAGCTCCCTCTATCGAATGGCGTATCCGGAGCCGTGAGGCGAAATCGGCGTTGGGCGACCTGGGGCACCAACTGCACGACTAATGCGTAGGTTGCCTACGGTATGGTCGGCAAGATTTCGACCGTTCCCGTCAGTCGTCGAGGCCGAGCTGTGCGCGAAGCTCGCGCTTGACGATCTTTCCCATCGAGTTGCGCGGAATGCTCGCGACGAAATGGAATCGTTCCGGAATCTTGTAGCGCGCGAGATTTGCCGCGCAGATTTCCTTGAGCTCGTCTTCTGCGACATCGGCGCCGTCCGCAAGCTGCACCGCCGCGATCACGCGTTCGCCAAGCCGCTCGTCCGGTATGCCGAGCACGGCACACGCGGCGACTCGCGGATCGCCGTGCAGCACACGCTCGATCTCGGCCGGATACACGTTGGCGCCGCCGCGAAGAATCAGGTCGCCCCTGCGGCCGCGGATGTAGAGCTGGCCGCTTGCCGGATCGCGCATGCCGAGATCGCCGGTGTGGAGCATGCCGCCGCGCAGCGCCCTGGCGGTCTCATCCGGTTTGTCCCAGTAGCCGAGCATCGGCGTGTAGACGCCGGCGAACGCGCCGTCATGTGCTGCGGCGACGCAGATCTCGCCGACTTCACCGTCGGCAACCCTGCGCCCATCCTCGTCGATCAGATCGATGGCGATCTGCGGCAGCGGCTGGCCGATCAGTCCGGGCTCCGGCTCGCGATCGCCGAGCGAACGCGTGACGGCGGTCGGCGCTTCGGTCATTCCGTAACCGATCGCGACGTTCTTTCCGAAACGCTCGCGATAGAGCCGAAGGAACGACGGCGGACATTCGGCGCCGCCGACTTCCGGCGTCGCAAGCGACGCGAGATCCTCACCGCGCACTTCCGGATGCGTAAGAAGATCGTGGTAGATCGCCGGCACGGCCGCGAAATGCGCGACGCGCTCGGTGCGCACCCATTCTGCAATCCCGAGCGCATCGACGCGGTCGATGCAGACGCACGTGCCGTCGATCTGGAACACCAGCGTCGGCACAAGCACCATCAGGTTGAGGACCGTAAGCGGCAGCAGTACGCCCTGGACCTGTCCGTTCGGATACGCGCCGGTCGCGGCAGCCACGGCGCCGGGCAGAAGCAGGTTGTGCTGGCTGTGCACGGCGCCTTTCGGAAATCCCGTCGTGCCGCTCGTGTACGCGATGGCCGCCGGTGCGTACGGATCGATCTCGACGCGCGCGGCGGCGTCCGTCTTTGCCGCGGCGACTGCGCATGCCCACGAACAGCTTGCGTCGCCGGCCTCGCTAACAAGAGTGTGCCGCAGCGTTGCGACCGGGTTGGCTTGGATCTGTGCACACGCGGCGCGGTCGCCGATGAAAACCGACGCGCCGGCGTCGCGGAGCAGCGCGGCTTTTTCGACGGCCGCGAGCGCACGCGCGATGCCGACCCAGATCGCGCCGAGCCGCATCGTGGCGAGGTACGCGATGACGATGTCCGGATGATTGGGCGTGCAGGCCGCCACGCGATCACCGCGACCGATGCCGAGCGCGGCCAGGGCGCCGGCAGCGCGTGCGACGGCGTCGTCGAGCTCACGATATGTGTAGCGAGCGTGACGGCCGACGAGCGCGACGCGGTCAGGGCAGCGCGCGAGTGGCCCAGCGAGAATCTCCGCGACGTTCTGCGGACCGTTGCCGGGTATCGCAGGGCGCGCGGAGGCGACGAGATGATGCTCGCGTTCGAGCTCGCGCCAGAAGTCCCGCGACGCGCTGCTCGCGTTCTGCGGACCGAGATCGCTCAAGCCGGCGTTCCGTGCGTGCTCACGGCCGCATGTACCAGCCGCCGCTGATGTTGATCGCCTCGCCGGTGATGAACGCCGAGCGATCCGAACCGAGGAAAGCGACGAGCTCGGCCACTTCTTCCGGCTGGCCGAAGCGGCGCAGCGGCGTGCGGTCGACCTCGGGCTGGAACTGGTCGGCGTAGCGCGCGACGAACTTGCTCCAGATCAGCCCGGGCGCGATCGCGTTGCAGCGCACGCCGAACGGCCCGCCTTCGAACGCGACGCTTCGCGTGAGACCGAACAGCGCGGCCTTTGCGCACGCATACGGCGCCTCGCGGCCCTCGTTCGCATCGCCGAGCCAGCCGGCGATCGACGAAATGTTCACGATCGCGCCGCGGCGGCGCTCGATCATGCCGGGAAGGATCAGCCGCACGAGGTGGAACGCGGCGGTGATGTCGACGTCGATCACGCGGTCCCAGTCCTTCATCGTGAACTCGCGGATCGGTGCGAGGACGTTCTCGGCGGCGTTGTTGACGAGCACGTCGATCGGTCCGAGCGAGCCCTCGATCTCGCCGATCACGGCCTGCATGCGCGCGCGATCGGCAATGTCGCCGGGAAACGCTTCGACGCGCGCGCCGGTATCACGCGCGATTTCTTCCGCAACAAGGCGGCAGCGCTTCTCGTGGATGTCGACGATGGCGACCGCTCCGCCTTCCTCGGCGATCCTGCGCGCCGCGTGGCTTCCGATCCCGGCGCCGGCACCGCCGGTCACGAGCGCAACTTTGTTCACGAAGTCTTTCGGCATGGATTCCTTTTCGCGGTCGGTCTTTGCATCTGGCCGATCAGGGATTGTCCTGGCATCCGCATGATCGCGATGGTCGTGGAGCGTGGCCGATCCCGGATCGGCGCGCCTGGTGTTGCCGGTGTTCTCTGCCCGCTACGCGTCGAGGCCGACGAGCCGCCGCTGGTTGTCGCGCATGATCATCCGCGTTGCGGCGGGACCGAGCGGTTCGCAGCCGTGCGCGAAGTCGACCGGATCGGCCAGGCCCTCGGGATGCGGATAGTCCGAGCCGAATACGACGTGCTCGGTACCGATCAGGCTCGCCAGATGCGGGATGTCTTCCTCATGGTACGGCGACACGTAGATGTGCCGGCGGAATACCTCGCTCGGCCGCCCCGACCAGCGTCCGCCGATCCACGGGCCGTTGCGCCCCATGCCTTTCATCTTGTCCATCGCTTTCAGCAGGTACGGCACCCACAGGCAGCCGTTTTCCACGCTGACCACGCGCACATCAGGAAAACGTCCGAACAGGTTGTGGAAGATGAGCGCCGACATCGTGTCCATGATCGGACGGTCACCGTAGAAGTTGCACCACTGGAACGCCGACTGGCTGTGCGAGCTCGGATTGGCCTGCTCGCCCCACGCGACCGACATCATCTCGTTGTAACCCGACTCGCCGACGTGGAACGCGACCGCGAGCTTCGCTTCGTTGACGCGCGACCAGAACGCATCGAAGACCGGATCGGCCGGTGACTTGCCGCCTTGCGGCCCGGGGCGCATGCCGATGATGCGCGCGCCGCGCGAAAGCGCCCACTCGAGATCCTTTACCGCTTCGACCGGGTCGAGCAGCGACAGGATCGGTGCGGCGAAGATGCGATCCTTGAATGCAAAACCCCAGTCCTCGTCGAGCCAGCGGTTGAACGCGCGAATGTTCGCATAGCTGAGCTCGACGTCGTCCTTCATGAAGTGCTCGACACAGACGGCGAGCGTCGGGAAGAGCAGGGCGCTCTCGAGCTTCTGCTCGTCCATCCGCTTGAGACGCGCATCGCGATGCACGAACGCCGGCTCGACAGGCTGCTTGACGCCGTCGTCGCTGGCCGCGTTCTCGCCGGTCAGGTAGCGGAGATAATCGCGCAGCGAGCCCGGCCGCAGCGTCACGTCGTAGTTGAGCTCCATGTCGGACAGGAACGTGAACGGGCGCTCGCCGATCAGGATCGATTCGGCGCCGTCGCTGGTCTGGACGCACCGGACCGCGCGGTCGCGATACTTCGGCTCGATGTGACGCGTGAACGCGTCACGCGTCTCGTAGTAGTGGTTGTCGCCGTCGAAGCTGAGGTAGTCGAGCTCGGTCATCGCGTGACTCCTTCGGTCGCGGCGGGTCTTCGGCCTTCCGCGACCGCAGCCGGGCTGGCCCGGTCAGCGTCGTTGCGCCCGGCTACTGCCCTTCTCCGCGCATGCCGGCCGCGCCGAAGCCGGGAAAAACCGGCCCGCCAGGGCCAGAAGAGAACACGTTCTACCTGGACAGACAAGGCCGCCTGTCCCCCGTGACGCAGTCCAGGCGAAATCCTGGCCGCCGCCCGCGATTCCGGGCTGCTTTCGCAAACGACGTTGAGCCGGCACGCGCTTTTGGTCACCGGCGACCGACGCCCGCTCGTCGACGTTCGCGTTCCTCTACGGCGCCATGTTTCGGTCGAGATCGTCCAGCGCGGTACGCATGGCGCGCTCATCGATGTGTGAGCGAAGCTACATCGTGAGTCGTCGACGCAATCCGAAGCGACGGTTGCCGGCATTCGGCTCTGGACCGGCGCATCGACGTCAGGCATGGTCGCCTCGTTGCGCACGCTTACGCGAAGACGTTCGGCGTTCATTGCCGGCCTGGTTGCTGCACTCGCTCCGTGCGTTTCGCACGCCGCGCTCCGTGCCATCGGTCATGAATTCCGGCCGACGACCGACGAGCGCACGCGCGAGTTCGCATGTCCGGCCGGAGACGGCACCACCGGCTTCGTCGAGTTCCGTTGCCAGGAATCGCAGCCCGGGCACTGCGCCGATCCGAACATTGGAACACTGTTTGCCACATGGCGTTCGGCCGACGGCAACGCCGTCGCGGAACCGATCGAGATCGGAATGGTGTACGGCTCGTCCGGGATTCCGTACGACTGCGCTGCGGACGGCCGGATCGTGGTGCTGCGAGAAGGCTATCTTCGATTGATCGACCGCAACGGCTTCCTCGAAGTTTCCACTGCGATCTGTGGCGGCGGCCCTTGCTGGGGACCGTTCGCGCTGACCGCGACGAACGACGGGTTTTTCGTGATGTGGAGCGACTACACCCGCGGCCTGGTCGGGCGTTCGTTCGGCGGTGACGGCGTGGCGACGACTGCGCCACGTCTTCTTTTCAAGCAGGACCGCCTGTCCGTCCTGCTGGCGGCCAACGGCCTTCTTCAATCGGACGGCAGCATCGTCGTCGCATGGCGCGAGGGCACCTCGGCAGTCTCCGCGATGCTGGTGCATCCGGGCGGAACGGCCGATCCGCCGGTTCCCGCAAGCGAATTTCCATATCTGGATCAGGTTGCTCCACTCGTGCTCGTTCGCGAAGACGGCGATCGCAGCATCGTTGCATGGCAGAACGTTGCGGAGCAGGCCGGCTGGGTTGCACGCCGAATCGTGTCGGGCGATGCCCCGGTGACGACCACGAGCACGACGACGACCACGCTCGAGCCCGACGCCGAGGTCTTCGAAAAGCCGATCTCGCTCGGTACGACGCCAGCCGGCGACGACACGTACTTCCTGGCGCGGCCCGGACTGATCGGCGACGTGCACGGCCGGTGGGCAGCGACATGGCCGGATTACAGCCCAGCCGACGAATACGATGAGATGGAAACCAGCATCGCGAGCTCGCGCGACGGCGCGTTGCAATGGTCCCTTTCCGAAACGTTTCATTTCGACCCTTACGATTCTCGGCTCGGCGCAACGATCGCGACCGACGGCGACAGCGTGGCGCTTGCCGCATGGCCGCGCCGGGATGGTGCGATCCTGCTGCGCCAGTCGGCCGACGGTGGTCAGACGTGGAGCGAGGATTCGGTTCTGTACGCCGGGGTCGGCTTCGTCGAGGGCTTCTTCGGCGGGTACGTCGGGATCTCCGACATCGCGCTGACCCCTGGCGGCGACGGCGTCTGGCTCGCGACGTGGAGCGAAGCCGTCGTCGAGTACGTGTCCTGCTGGGAGGATCCCGGCTGCATCGACTACAAGGACAAAGTGCTCATCTGCGCGCTGCGTTCGGCACGCTCGTTCGATGCGGGATCGTCATGGACCGAAGCGACGACGATAGCCGCCGGCGTGTGCGGCGAGCGCGACCTCGCCGTCGCGACCGACAAAGACGGCCAGTGGCTCGCGATCTGGAGAGACTGGCATTGGGATGGACCCGACTCGGTCGCCGGAGCGTGGTCGTCCGACAACGGACAAACCTGGTCGGAGCAGGAAGTCATAGCTGCAGACGTACGCCTGCCTCAGCGCGCTCTTTCGGTCGCGGCCGACGAAGACCAATGGGTCATCGCATTCGCACGCGCCGACTGGGATGAGGTGACCGCCTCGCTGAACTCCAACATTTATGTTTCCCGGCGCGACAGCGGCGGCGGGGAATGGAGCGATCCTGCCGGCATCGCACCGTGGAACGGCGAGACTCCCGTGCGCGACCTCTATCCTTCGCTCGAGGCCGCCGGCGACGGACTGTTCGGCCTCGCGTGGTCGTCGCATTCGGCCGGCGCGGGCCTCGATGCGGATATCGTCGCATCGTTCTCGCACGATGGCGCAGCGTCCTGGACGGGCCCGCGGCTGGTCGATCCGGAGGCGCGCGAGGATCCGGCCAAGGATCTCAATCCGGAGCTGGTCCGCGCGGGCGAAGCATGGGGCGTCGCGTGGCGTGCGCGAGAGTCGTCGAGCAACGTGATCCGGTTCGCGAGAACGCGCGGAAGCTGCGGCAACGGCGAGCCCGACGAGCCCGAGCAGTGCGACGACGGCAACGACGTAGACGCCGACGGATGCGATCGCACCTGCCGCCCGACGGGATGCGGCAGCTTTGTCGTGACCGGCGATGAGCAATGCGACGACGGCAACACGACCGACACCGACTCGTGCGTCGATTGCCGCGACGCCTTCTGCGGCGACGGATTCGTCGAAGCCGGACACGAGGAATGCGACGACGCGAACGATGTCGATGGTGACGGCTGCCTGAACGACTGCCGGGTGGCCAGGTGCGGCGATGCCGTGGTTCGCGCCGGCGTCGAGACGTGCGACGACGGCGATACCAGCGGCAACAACGACTCGTGCCTGTCCGACTGCAGCCTTCCGGTCTGCGGCGACGGCTACGTCGAGATCGGTCCCGAGGAATGCGACGACGGCAACCTCGCCGACGGCGACGGCTGCACGAGCCGGTGCGTGCTCGATCCGGATTGCGGGTTCTTCAGCCGCTCCGGCCTGCGTGTGACGGCAACGGATGCGCTCAAGGTGCTCAAGCGGGCGACGGGTCTCGCGACGCGCTGCCCGCTGCGAAACTGCGATCGCAACGGCGACGATCGCGTGACCGCCAGCGATGCGCTCGCCGCGCTTCGCTCCGCCGTCGGCCTGTTCGCCGAGGGCTGCTCGCTGCCGACCGGCCTCGTCGTGCGAATGACGTCGGACGAGAAGCTCGGCGCCGTCGAGTTTTCCCTGCGCTTCGCCGACGCGGCCGGATTCATTCCCGCGAAGGGCGATGGCAAGCCGCGGTGTACGATCAAGGTCGGTGCACCGACGCTTTCCGCCATCGGATGGGACGACCGGCACGAGGTCGTGGCGGTCTCCATCGTCTCGGTCGTCGGCGTGCAGGGACCGGCGACGCTCGTCGAGTGCTCGTACGATCCGGTCTCCGGCCCGTCGCTGCGCGACTTCCAGCTGACCGTGCAGCATGCGACCTCGTCGACGGGATCGGCGCTCGATCCGCTGCCGACCCTCGTCGTCGAGACGCGCTGAGACGCTTCGCTACTGCCCGTACGCCTGCTGCATCGTCAGGTACCACGCGCCGGGCTTGCCGAGCCAGTCGGCGGTCAGGTACGCGGTGTCGTCGCCGATGTAGATCTGCGACGTCATCGTCGCCTCGGTCGCCACCGTCAGGTCACCGTACGTGATGATCGTGAACGGGTACGACGTCGCGCCGTCCTTCTCGATGCGCTGGTGGATGCCGAGACGGTAGATGCCGTACGGAGACGGCTGATTCTTCACGGTCGTGTCCTTGTAGACCCAGCGCTTCAGCTCACCGCGCACGCCTTCGACCATCACGCCCGGATCGAGCTCGACCGAGTAGATGAGGCCCGTCGAGTTCGACAGTGTGAACTTGATGCCGTCGTCGGTCGGATTCGCGTCCGTCGACGGGATGAAGCGCCCGTGGATCTTGATCCGGGTGTTGCTGATCCGGGCCGGGTCGTTGAGGATCGCGACGCACGCCGGAGCGAGCTGGCAGTTGCCGTCGCAGCTCTGGAATCCGCTGACCTGGCAGGCCGGATCGGCGCAGTCGACTGCGAGGTTGCCGTCGTCGTCGATGCCGTTGTTGCAGATCTCGGCATCGGGCGGATCGCAGTCTTCGCCGGCGTCGACGATACCGTTTTCGCACGTGGCGCTCGCGCTCACGTCCGTAGGCTCGCTGTCGAAATTGTCCGAGACCACGGCATCGGCCGATGCAGAGGCCACGAACGCATCGTTGCAGACGTCCTCGAGATCGTCGCAGTCGCCGTCCTGCCTCGTCGAGTCGACCGGTGCGTCGGCAGCGATGGTGACGACGACGTTCACGGTCGCCGAGCCGGCGTTCGCGATCGTGCCGACCGGGCACGTCAGCGACGTGCCGATGCTCGATGAGCGTACCGTGCATCCCGCATCGTCGCTGACGTATGTCATTTCCGGATCGAGCAGGTCGTAGACGACGACGCCGGTCGCGGCATCCGGTCCGGCGTTGCTGACGACGATCTGGTACGTGACCGCATCGCCCGGCTGCACCGGCTCGACGGCCAGATCGCTCTTGACGAGCGACAGTGCCGACGACGTCGTGGTCGTGACGACGTCGGTCGAGACGTCGGCGACGTTGTTCGACGGATCCGGGTCGGTCTGGTCGGCGCTGACCGATGCGCGGTTGCACATGTCCTCGGCGCCCGAGCACGGCACGCCCGAGGCGGAGCTCGCCGTCGGCGCCGACGGATCGACGCGCACGACGATGTCGAACGCGACGGTCTCACCGGCAGCCATGTCGCCGATCGGGCACGTCAGCATGCCGGTCGGAGCTTCGGTGCACGCGAGCGTGCCGCCGACGTACGTCATGTACGCGTCGAGCGTGTCGACGACCTGGACGCCGGTGGCGGCATCCGGGCCGTTGTTGGTGACGCTGATCGTGTACGTCGCAAACGCTCCGGCCTGGACCGGGCTCGACACGTCGGTCTTCGTGATCGACAGGTCGGCCGGATCGGTCGCAATCGTGCGCACGTTGGTCGGCTCGCTGTCACTGTTGTTCGACGGGAACGCGTCAGTTTCGGTCGCGGCAACGGTTGCGTTGTTGCAGAGGTCCTCGCTGCCGTTGCACACGCCGTTCTCGCGCGAGCGCGACGTCTGCGCCGTGCCGCTGGTATGGACGATCACGTGGAACGTCAGCGAGGCGCCCGGCGCGAGAGAGCCGATCGGGCACGTGAGCGTGTTCGGCTGCGTCTCGGTGCAGCCGAGATCGTCGCTCACGTAGGACGTATCGGAGTCGAGCACGTCGACGACCGTCACGTTGGTCGCGGTGCCGGAGCCGTCGTTGGCGACCATCAGCGTGTACGCGAAGTCCTCGTTCAGGTTGACGCCGGTACCGGCGTCGCTCTTGACGAGGCGCAGGTCGACGGTCGCGACGTCGGTCGGCTCGCTGTCGGAGTTGTTCGACGGCACCGGATCGACCTGGTCGGAGCTGACCGTCACGCGGTTGCAGAGATCCTCCGCACCGGTGCACGTGCCGTTCTCACGCGTGCCGCTCGACGGCGCAGTCGGCCCGACGAGGACCGTGACCGTGAAGCTTGCCGAGGCACCCGACGCAATCGATCCGACGTTGCACGTGAGCCTGCCGACCGGGCTCTGCGTGCAGCCCGCGCTGTCGGACACGTACGTGGTGTTCGGATCGAGCGTGTCGACGGCCGTCACGTTGGTCGCCGTACGCGGCCCGTTGTTGGTCACGTTGATCGTGTAGGTGACGCTGCTGCCGCGCGCGACGGTCGCGCCGGCGTCGCTCTTGGTGACCGCGAGGTCGGCCGTGGCGGCAAGCGGCACCGACGCATCGTCGCTGTTGTTGCCCGGGACGGGATCCGGCGTCGTCGACGAGACGGTCGCCGTATTGACGATCGGATCCGGCGACGTGTATCCGGCCGGAACCGTGTACGTCGACGTGATCGTGCGCGTCGCTCCCGAGGCGAGCGTGCCGAGCGAGCACGGATACGCCGTTGCGCAAGCGCCTGAGTTGCTCGCGAACAGCAGACCGGACGGAGTCGGATCGGCGACGACCACGTTCTGTGCGTTCGACGGTCCGTGGTTCGTCACGACGACCGTAAACACCACGTTCGCACCCGCTACGGCCTGCGCCGGACCGCTCTTGACGATCTCTACGTCTGCCGTCGGGCTGATCGGCACGGTGGCCGTATCCGTGTTGTCCGACGGATCGGGATCCGCCACGTCGTTGGAGAACACGCTCGCGGTATTGCTGATCGGATCGGGCGACGTGTACGACGACGGCACCGAGTACGTCACCGTGAGGTCGACCGATCCGCCGACCGCGAGGCTCGCGATCGTGCACGGCAGCGTCGAGCAGCCGCCGCCGGTGACGGAGACCAGCGTGAGCCCGCCCGGCGTAGGATCCGTGACGACGTCGTTGGTCGCGACGGCGGGTCCCGCGTTCGCGATGTGCAGCGTGAAGACCACATTCTGCCCGGGCATCGCCGAAGCGGGCCCGGATTTGACGATCGACAGGTCGGCCTGCACGAACGAGATGTTCGTCGACTGGCCGTCGCTGTTGTCTGCGAGGCTGGTCTCGAGCGTCGAGGTCGAGACCGATGCCGTGTTCACGATCGGGTCCGGCGTCGTGTAGCCGCCCGGCACCGAGTACGTGGCCGTGATCGCGACCGAGCCGCTGGCCGCGATGGTTCCCACCGAGCACGGGAATCCGGAAGCGCACGGCGCCGACGCCGACACGAACGTGAGGCCGGTCGGCGTGGGATCGGTGATGACCACGTTCGCGGCAGGCTGCGCGCCGTTGGTCACGGTGATCGTGTAGACGATGTTGCTTCCCGGCGTCACCGCGCCCGGTCCGGTCTTGTCGAGGACGAGGTTCGTCACCGGCACGAAGCCGAAGTCGATGCCGCTCGTGGCAAGCGCATCGTCCGTCGTGTCGGTCACGCCCTGCATGGGCGTTACCGGCGCGCCGGACGGATCGTTCGAGTCGAGCTGCGGATTGCCGCCGGCTCCGACCGGGCTTGCGACGAAATCGGCCGGAGTCGCGACCGTGACCTCGTACGTGGGCTCGCCGGCGCCGACGCCGTCGAAACTCTCGTCGAGCAGCAGGTTGCCGAACGAGTACGCGCCCTGCGCGTCGGTCACGGTGACGACGGTCGTCACGTCGCCGTTCGGATACGTGATCGTCAGCGTGACGGCGACGCCCGCAATGCCCGTCTCGGACGGATCCTGGATGCCGTCGCCATCGGTGTCGTTGAAGACGAAGTTGCCGAACGCCGCGCCCGGCGCGAAGTAGCCGAAGTCGCCCGTCGTATTCGTTGCTCCGCCGCTTACCGTCACCGAGTAGCCGGCGACCTGGCTGTTGTTGTCGGCGCCGGGGTTCGGCCCGGTGGATTTGACGAGGCCGCCGAGCACGTTGCCGGCCTCGGACACTTCGACGGTATAGGTGCCGTCCGGAAGCCCGCCGAAGCTGTAGTTGCCCGACGCGTCGGTCGTCGTCGTGCCGACGACGTTGCCGTCCTGATCGCGCAGGATCACGGTGATGCCGGCGTATCCGCCGGTTTCGCCGCCGCCGCGCGTGCCGTTGCCGTTCGCGTCGTTGAAGATCGTTCCGCCGATCGTGTTCGGCGTGGCGGCTTCATACGCGAAGTCCTGATCGAACGTGACTCCGTTTGCGAAGGCCGTCAGATCGACGGTTGCTTCCTCGTCGAAGCCGCCGTCCGGATCGACGCTGTTCGTCATGCCGGCGCCGCCGTTAGGCAGCGTCGCGTGATCGACTGCGACGACGTACGTCGCAGTCGAATCGAGACCGCCGAACACGTACTGGCCGTTCGCGTTGGTCACGGCGCTCGCGATCAGCGTCGTGCCGTCGGACGCGTACAGGTTTACCGTAACGCCTTCGATGCCTTCGCCCGCGTCGGCGATGCCGTCGTTGTCGCGGTCGAGGAAGATCGTGTCGCCGATCAGGCCGTCGCCCGGATCGTGGCCCGCCGGTGCGAAGCCGAAGTCCTGCGTCAGGTTGTCTGCGCCCGCGAGCACGACCGTGCTCAGGCGGTCGTTGCCACCGTCCGGATCGCCGGTGTTGGCCGAGGCGCCGGCGAGGATGTTGGCCGAATCCGTCACGACCACCGAGTAGATGCCGTCGGCGAGGCCCGGGAACGTGTACTCGCCGTTGGCGTCGGTCACGGTGGACGCGACGACGTTGCCGCTCGCGTCGACGAGGACGATCGTCACGTTCGCGATGCCCGGCTCGCCCGGATCGCGCACGCCGTCGGCGTCGGCATCGAGGTAGATCGTGTTGCCGATCGTGTGGCCGCCCGGCAGCGGGAAGCCGAAATCGCCGGTCACGTAGACGTCGCCCGGTGCGAGCACGATCGGGTTCGACGTAGTGTCGCCGTCGCTATCCGGATCACCGGTCGGCGTGGAACTGTAGCCGGCCGGCAGCGTCGACGTGACCACGTCGATCACGTACGCGCCCGCAGCGAGGCCGTCGAAGTAGTAGTGACCGGCAGCATCCGTCGTCGTGGTGAGCGCGGCGTTGTCGCCCGCACCGCCGTACACGCCGTCGCCGTTGTCGTCACTCAGCAGCCGCACCGTCACGTCCGCGATTCCGGCTTCGCCGAAATCCTCGACGCCATCCATGTCCGCGTCGTTCCAGATGCGATCGCCGATCATGCCCGTCGCGCCCGGCGCCGGGTTCGTCGACGTGCCCGGCGCAACCCAGTTGAAGCCGAAGTCGCCGCTGTCGTTGAACACGCCCGCGGCCACGGTGATCGACGTCTCGCCGTCCGGCGCTGTCGTGCCGTCGTCGAGGTCGTAGGTCGGGTTCGCGGCAAGCCCTGCCGGCAGCGTCGTCGTATCGACTCGCACGACGTAAGTGCCCGCGGCCAGGTCGGCGAAGATGTAGCGCCCGTCGGTGTCGGTGGTGGTCGCCGTGATCAGCACGGTGCCCGTCGCATCGTAGAGACGGACGATGACGCCCGCGAGGCCGTCCTCGCCGGCGTCCTGCACGCCGTCGCCGTCTTCGTCGAGCCACAGGCGGTCGCCGATGAACGACGGGGCTGCGGCGCGCGCATCCTGGTCGTCGTCGCTGTTGTTTGCCGGCACCGGATCGGTGACTCCTGGAGGCGCAGTCACCGTGGCGATGTTGACGAGCGGGTCTACCGTTGCGCCCGGCACGATGTCCACGCTGGCGAGATACGTGACGCTCGCTCCGACAGGCAGATTGACCGTGTCGGCGATGTCGCCGTTTCCGGATGCGCTGCACGAGCCGCCGCCGGTGCCAGAGCACGTCCACGCGATCGCCGAGATCTGCGGCGGGAACACGTCGCTCACGCTCGCACCGGTCGCGTTGCTGGGTCCGGCGTTCGAAACGGTGATCGTGTAGGTGAGGCTTCCGCCCGGCACGTAGACGGCGCTGCCGTCATCCTTGGTGATCGACAGATCGGCGGTCGGCGTGACCGGCGACGTCGCGGTGTCGGCATTCGGGAACACGCCCGGATCCGGCGTCGTCGAGCTCGCGGTTGCGGTGTTGCTGACCGGATTCGGCGCGGTGTAGCCGGACGGCACCGAGTACGTGACGTTGATCGTTGCGGTTGCGCTTGCGGCGAGAGTGCCGATCGAGCACGGGAAGCCGGCGGCACACGGCGCCGTCGCCGAGACGAACGTCAGGCCGGACGGAGTCGGATCGGCGATGCTCACGTTCTGCGCGGCCGACGGCCCGTGGTTCGTGAGCGTCACCGTAAACACCGCATTGCTGCCGGGCGTGACCGATGCGGGAGCAGTTTTCGTCAGCTCGAGATCGGCCGACGGAGCGAGCGGCACGTTCGCCGTGTCGCTGTTCGGGAACACGCCCGGATCCGGCGTCGTCGAGCTCGCGGTTGCGGTGTTGCTGATCGGGTCGGGCGACGTGTAGCCGCTCGGCACCGAGTAGGTCACCGTGACCACCGCCGAGCCGGCCGACGCGATCGTGCCGAGCGAGCACGGGAATCCACCGGCGCACGGCGCGGTCGCCGAGACGAAGCCGAGACCACTCGGAGTCGGATCGGCCAGGCTCACGTTCTGCGCGTCCGACGGACCGTGGTTGATCACGGTGATCGTGAACGTGGCGTTATTGCCGGGCACTGCCGAGGCGGGACCGGACTTGAACAGCTCGAGATCGGCGGACGGTACGAGCGGCACGTTCTCGGTGTCGCTGTTCGGGAACACGCCCGGATCCGGCGTCGTCGAGCTTGCGGTCGCGGTGTTGCTGATCGGATTCGGCGCCGTGTAACCGGCAGGCACCGAATACATCGTCGTGATCGTGGCCGATGCTCCCGATGCGAGCGTGCCGAGCGAGCACGGATATGCGGTCGCGCACGCGCCCGAGTTCGACACGAAGCCGAGGCCGGCCGGCGTCGGATCGGCAACGCTCACGTTCTGCGCATCGGAAGGACCGTGGTTCGTCACGGTGATCGTGAACGCGACGTTGGTGCCCGGCACGGCCGAAGCCGGACCGGTCTTGGTCAGCTCGAGGTCGGCGGACGGAGCGAGCGGCACGGTTTCGGTGTCCGAATTGTTGGCCGGGTTCGGATCTCCCTGGTCGTTGGAGAACGCGTTCGCTGTATTGCTGATCGGGTTCGGCGCCGTGTAGCCGGCCGGTACCGCGTACGTCAGCGTCAGGTTCACGAAGCCGCCGTTGAGCAGGCTCGGGATCGTGCAGGGCAGGGCCGAGCAGCCGCCGCCCGAAACGCTCACGAAGCTGATGCCGCCGGGAGTCACGTCGCTCACCACGACGTTGGTCGCGTTGTCGGGGCCGTTGTTCTGCACGTGCAGCGTAAATACGACGTTCTGGCCCGGAACGGCCGACGCCGGTCCGGTCTTCGTGATGAGGATGTCCGCCGCGGTGAACGAAAGCGCGGTCGAAGCGCTGTCGCTGTTGTCGGCGAGGCTCGTCTCCGAAGTGGTCGTCGTCGCCGACGCGGTGTTGACGATCGGATCGGGCGTCGTGTAGCCGCCCGGCACGTTGAACGTGGCCGTGACGACGACCGAGCTGTTCGCCGCGATCGTGCCGATCGCGCACGGGAAGCCGCCGGCGCACGGCGCGCTGGCCGAAACGAACGTCAGGCCGGCCGGCGTCGGATCGGCCAGCACGACGCCCAGTGCCGGGGAAGCGCCGTTCGAAACCGTGATCGTGTAGGCCACGTTGTTGCCCGGCGTCACCGCGCCCGGGCCCGCCTTGTCGACGACGAGGTTGGTCACCGGCGTGAAGCCGAAGTCGACCGTCGCGTCCGTCGCGCCTTGCGTAGGCGTGAAGCCCGCTCCCGCAGGATTGTTCGAATCGAGGGCGACGTTGCCGCCCTGTGCGATCGGGCTCGGCGTGAAGTTGGCGGGCGTCGCAACAGTGATCGAGTACGTCGGCTGGGTCGCACCCGTCACGTCGTAGCTCTCGTCGAGCCTCAAGTTCGTAAACGAGTACGCGCCCGTGCCGCTGGTCACCGTCGATTCGGTCACGACGTTTCCGTTCGGATACGTGATCGTCAGCGTGACGACTGCGTTCGCGATGCCGACCTCGCCGGCGTCCTGGATGCCGTCGTTGTCGGTGTCGTTGAAGACGAAGTCGCCGACGACCGACACCGGCGTGTAGTAGCCGAAGTCCGCGGTCGTGTTGGTCTGGCCGCCGGTCACCGTGACGCTGTAGCCCCGGACCTGGCTGTTGTTGTCGGCGCCGGGGTTCGGGCCCTCGGACTTGGTCTTGCCGCCGAGCACGTTCGCGGTCTCGGAGACGTCGACCGTGTACGTGCCGTTCGGAATGCCGGCGAACGAGTAGTTGCCCGATGCGTCGGTCGTCGTGGTGGCCACGATGTTGCCGTTCGCATCGCGCAGGATCACCGTCACGCCTGCGTAGCCGGTCGTCTCGCCGGCGCCTTTGGTGCCGTTGCCGTTGGCGTCGTTGAACACCGTGCCGCTGATCGTGTTCGGCGTGTTCGGGCGGTAGCCGAAGTCCTGCGTGAACGTCGTTGCGCCCGCGAACAGCGTCAGGTCGACGATCGACTGGCTCGCGATCCCGCCGTCCGGATCGACGGTGTTGGTCATGCCGGCGCCGCCGCCGGGCAGTGTCGTGGTATCGACGCGCACGACGTACGTCTTCGTCGCGTCGAGGCCGCCGAACAGATAGCGACCGTTGATGTCGGTGTAGACCGTTGCGACGAGTGTCGTGCCGTTGGCGGCGTACAGGTTGACGGTCACGCCCTCGAGGCCTTCACCGGCGTCGAAGACGGCGTCGTTGTCGCGGTCGAGATAGATCGTGTCGCCGATCAGGCCGTCGCCCGGCTCGTGTCCGCCCGGTGCGAAGCCGAAGTCCTGGACTAGGTTGTCGGCGCCCGCGAGCACCACCGTGCTGATGCGATCGAAGCCGCCGTCCGGATCGCCGGTGTTGGTCGGCGTGTTCGCGAGGACGTTGAACACGTCGGTCACGACCACCGAGTACGTGCCGTTCGCCAGGCCCGGGAAGAGGAAGTTGCCGTTCGCGTCGGTAATCGTCGACGCGACGATCTGGCCGCCGTTGTCCAGCAGGGAAACCGTCACGCCCGGCATGCCGACTTCGCCGCCGTCGCGCACGCCGTCGGCGTCCGCATCGACGTAGATCGTATCGCCGATCGTGTGCCCGGTCGGGAGCGGATAGCCGAAGTCGGCGTTCACGAACACGTCGCCCGGCGCCACGAGAATCGGGTTCGTCGTGTTGTTGAAGTCGCCGTCCGGATCGCCGGTCGGCGTGGTCGTGAAGCCGGCAGGCAGAGTCGCCGTGTTCACGTTGATCACGTACGCGCCCGGCGCGATGCCGTCGAAAATGTAGTGACCGGACGCATCGGTGGTCGTCGTGACCGCCGCGGCATCGCCCGCACCGCCGAACGTGCCGTCGCCGTTGGTATCGACGAGCAGCCGCACCTGGACGCCCGCGATTCCCGCTTCGCCGAAATCCTGCACGCCGTCGGAGTCCGCGTCGTTCCAGATGCGGTCGCCGATGGTGCCGGTCGCGTTCAGCGCCGGGTTCGAGGTGGTCGCCGGCGCAACCCAGTTGAAGCCGAAGTCGATGCGGTCTTCGTTCACGCCTGCTGCGACGGTGATCGTCGTCGAGGCGTTCGGCGTCGTCGTGCCGCTGTCGTAGTCGTAGGTCGGGTTCGCATACAGCCCGGCCGGCAGCGAGGTGCTGAGGATGCGCACGACGTAGGTGCCGGCCGCGCGGCCCGTGAAGATGTAGCGGCCGTCGGTGTCGGTCGTCGTCGACGCCAGCAGGATCGTTCCGGTGGAGTCGTACAGCTGCACCGTTGCGCCGGCGATTCCGTCTTCGCCCGCGTCCTGCACACCGTCGCCGTCTTCGTCGAGCCAGACACGGTCGCCGATGCTCGAAGCCGCAGCGGCCGGCGCATCCTGATCGTCGTCGGTGTTGTTGCCCGGCGTCGGGTCGGTCGTGCCCGATGGCACCGAGACGGTCGCGCTGTTGATGAGCGGATTGACGCTCGTGCCCGCGATGATGTCCACGCTCACGAGGAACGTCACGGTCGCACCGACCGGGAGGTTCACGGACGACGTGCTGATATCGCCGGTTCCCGAAGCGGGGCAGGTGCCGCCGCCGGTGCCCGAGCAGGTCCATGAAATGCTGTCGAGCGCGGCCGGGAACGTGTCGGTCACGGTCGCGCCCGTCACGTTGCTCGGGCCGAAGTTGGACGCGGTGATCGTGTACGTGAGGTTTCCGCCCGGCGCGTACGTTGCCGTGCCGTCGTCCTTCGACATGCGCAGGTCCGCCTGCGGCGCGACCGGAGCCGAGTGACCGTCGCTGTTGTTGGCGAGGTTGGTGTCGTTCGACGTCGTCGACACCGTCGCGGTGTTCACGACCGGCGTCGGCGTCGTGTACGTGGCCGGTACCGAATACGTCGACGTGATCGTGCGCGTGGCGCCGCTCGCGAGCGTGCCGAGCGAGCACGGGTACGCGGTCGTGCAGTCGCCGCTGTTCGACACGAACGTGAGACCGCTCGGAGTCGGGTCGGCCACGCTCACACTGGTCGCATTGCCCGGACCGTTGTTCGTGACGGTCACGGTGTAGACGACGTTGTTGCCGGGCACGACGGACGCAGGGCCCGTCTTGTCGACGGCCACGTCCGCGTTCGGCGTCACGTCGGTTGGCTCGCTGTCGCTGTTGTTCGCCGGAGTCGGGTCCGACTCGGCGGCGGTCACCGACACGCTGTTGCAGATGTCCTCGCTGCCGTTGCAGTTGCCCGACGACAGCGTGCCGTTCATCGGCGCGCTGGCCGAAACGGTCGTCGTCACCGTGAACGAGGTCGATGCGCCGCTCGCGAGCGAGCCGAGGTTGCACGTGAGCACGCCGGCCGAGTGCGAGCATCCGCCGGTATTGCTCACGTACGTCGTGCTCGCCGACAGGTTGTCGGTCACCACGACGCTGGTCGCCGTGTTCGGTCCGTTGTTCGTGACCGTGACGCCGTACGTCAGCGTGCCGCCGCGCAGCACCGGATCGAAGCCTGCATCCGACTTGACGACCGACAGGTCGGCGACGTTCGGCAGCACGTTGGTCGGCACCTGGGCGCTGTTGTTTGCCGGAGTCGGATCCGACGTGCTCGAGGAGACGCTGATGTTGTTGCAGATGTCTTCGCTGCCCGCGCACGCGCCGGTCATCTGCGTGCTGGTGGTCGGAGCGTTCGAGTTCACCGTCACGGTGACCGTGAAGTCGTAGCTCTGGCCGACGAGCAGCGCGCCGATATCGCACGTGAGCGTATGGGCCGGACCCTGCACGCAACCGAACGTGTCGCTGACGTACGTGGTGTCGGAGTCGAGCACGTCGGTGATCGTCACGTCCTGCGCGTCCTGCGGGCCCGGGTTCGCGACGTGGACGTTGTACGTCACGGTGCCGCTGAGCGCCGCGGGATCCGAACCGGTGTCGTTTTTCGTGATCTGCACGTCGGCCGACGCCGGCAGGATGTTGGTCGGCTCGACCGCAGTATTGTTGGCCGAGCTCGGGTCCGGTGTGGACGACGAAACGACGGCTGTGTTGCAGATGTCGGTGGTCGGGCTTCCCGTGCACGGATCGTTCTGGGTCGTACCGGCCGTGGGTGCGCCGGTCGGCACGAACACGGTGACGGTAAAGCTCGTCGATCCGAGGTTCGCAATGTCGGCGAGCGAGCACGTCAGGGTGCCGGCGGGTGATTCGACGCAGCCGCCGGACGCGGTGCTCTCGAGGTAGTATTCGCCGGCGCCGAGCGTGTCGACGACGGTCACGTTGCGAGCCGTGCCGGTGCCGAGATTGCTCACGGTCATCGTGTAAACGAGCACGCCGCCTTCGAGCAGCGGGTCGCCGCTGTCGGTCTTCGTCAGCGACAGGTCCGCCACGGTGGCGGTCACGTTCGTCGGTTGCGTGGCGGTGTTGTTGGCCGGAGTCGGATCGGTCGCGTAGCTGCTGACCGTCGCCGAGTTGCACAAGTCCGCGCTGGCGGGCGTGCACGCACCGGTCACGGCGCCGGTGCCCGGTGTGAGAATGGTGCTGGCGGTCGAATTGACGCGAGTCGTGATCGTGAAGCTCGTCGAGCCGCCGTTCGCAAGATCGGCGACCCGGCACGTAAGCGCGCTGCCGACGAGCGTGCATCCGCCCGACGCCGTGCTGCTGACGTAAGTGACGTTGGAAGGCAGCGTATCGACGACGTCCACGTTGGTGGCCGCAGCCGGACCCGCATTGGTGACGTTCAGCGTGTAGGTCAGCGTGTCGCCCTGCGCGATCGAATCGGGGCTGTCGGTTTTCGTCAGGCCGAGGTTGGCCGACGGCCGTGCCACGTCGGCCGCGACACTCGTCGTATTGTTGGCCTGGTTCGTGTCCCTGCAGCCGGTGCTGCCCATCGAGACGATCTGGTTGCAGAGGTCTTCGCTGCCGGTGCAGGCCCCCGTCGTCTGGGAGTTGGCGCTCGGCGCGTTGGCATTGACCGAGACCGTGATCGTTCCGGTGCGGTTGCCGCCGCTCGGAACGTTGCCGTTGAAGCTGCAGATGATGGTGTTGCTCGCGTCGGGCACCCCGCAACTGCCGCCGCCGGTGAAGCTGCTGCTGACGTACGTCACGCCGGTCGGGAGCTTGTCGACGAAGCTCGTCGTCGAGCTGCCCGTCGCCTGCGGTCCCGCGTTCGCCAGCGAGAGGTTGTACGTGATCGTCGCACCCGGCGCGTAAGTCCCTCCGGCATGCGTCTTCGTCATGCTGAGATCGCAGACGCTGGCCACCGCGACGACGTTGGTCGGTTCGTCGGCGGTGTTGTTCGCCGTGTTGGGATCGGACTGATCGGCGGTCACGGAGACGTTGTTGCAGATGTCTTCGGTCCCGTTGCACGGCAGGGTGTTGGTATCCCGCGTGCCGGCGGTGGGCGCCGATGGGCTTACGACGACGTTGATGGTGAAGGTCGTCGACGCGCCGACCGCCATCGTGCCGAGCGAGCACGTGACGGTGCCCGAAACGTTCGTACAGGCCGTTCCAAGCGAGGACGACGTGAAGGTCTTGTTGGCGCCGAGCGTATCGGTGAACACCACGTTCGTGGCGACGTTCGGGCCGGCGTTCTGGACGGACATCGTGTACGTCAGGATGCCGCCCTGCGGTACGCCGCCGACCGGATCCGAATCGGTCTTCGTGACGGAAATGTCGGCCTGGGCCTGCGCACCGCCGATTGCGAACTGCGACTCTTCGACATCCGCGAACAGGCCGGCGCTCGAGATGGTGCCGGCGCCGGTCTGGCCCTGAAGCGCGGCGTAGTTGGTCAGGATCGTTCCCGTCGGCAGCGACGAGCCGGTCGTCACGGTCATCGTGATGCTGCCGGACGCACCCGACGCGAGGTTGCCTACGTTCCACGTGTAGACCGGTGCGGCCGATGTCGTCGGCGCCGGCGACGACGAGAAGAACGTCAAGCCCGACGGCAGCGTGTCGGTCAGCACCGTGTTGTACGAAGTTGCCGGACCGAGGTTCTGGTAGTTGATCGTGTAGACGATCGTGCCGCCGGACGCGACGTCAGGATCGGGCGCGCCGGTCTTCGTCACGCGCAGCAGCGCGGTGTTGGCGACCTGCACCGCGATCGGAAGGGTGTCCTCAGCGACTGCGAACATGCCGGCCGGGTCGCCTTGCGAATCGTTGGCGCGCGCGACGGTGTCGGTCATCTCGACGTGATTGACGAGGTTATCGCCATCGACGACGCCGGTGTTCGCGACAGTGAGCGACACCGTGATGACGCCGTGCGCGCCGGGCGCGAGGTTCCCGATCGACCAGACATTGTTGCTCGTCGTCGGTGCGGGCGCCGCCGACACGTAGATCATGCGCGGATCGTACGTCTCCCGGATCTCGACGCCGGTGTACGTGGTCGTCGTGCTCGTGTTGGCGTACTCGATCGTGCACGTGATCGCGGAGCCGGGAGTCGCCGGCGCCGGCTGGCAGTGCTTGTTGAGCTTGACGGTCGCCAGCTGGTCCTGGGTCGTGATGTTGACGCTGTTGAGCCCGATGTCGGCATTGTAGTGGTAGCTCGACCCGGAGAAGTCGTAGATCGTCTCGATCAGGGACGACGAGCCGGCCGACATGAAGCGGACGCTGTAGGTCGTGACGACCTCGTTGCCCTGTTTCCCGGTCGAGAGGCACGAGCGGTAGGTGCCGGTCGGAGGCGTCGGGCCGATGACCGGATCCCACGTGCAGGCATCCGAATAGACCCGGTCGTTGGTGCCGCCGGTCGAATAGGTCGCGGACACCGACATCACGCGGAACAGAAGGTTCGGGAAATCGAGGAACGACGAGAGCTGCTCGTATCCCTGCGTCGCGGTGTTCGAGTGAACCACGTAGTTGACGGTCTGGCCCACGTACACGCTGCTCGGGCCGTCCACGCTGATCACGTCGTTGCGGTTCTGCGAGATCAGGTGCTCGACGTAGAGCTCGCGATTGAGCGGGGTGCTGACGCTCGCCGTGTTGCTGGCGCTGGCAGTGATGTGGAATTTGCGGGTCGTGTTGTACGCGAGCGGGGTGCGCGTCACGCGGATCAGGAAGTAGTAGTCGTTGCAGTCGCCGGCCAGCAGCAATGGGTCGGTCTCGACGCTGGTGCCGCGCGGCGAGATGTTGATGTACTGGTTCGCCGTGTCGAACGTGTAATTGACAGAGATGTCGTTTGCCGCGCTCGTGCCCGTGTTGCAGACACGGGCACCGGACAGGAATTCGTACGGCCCCTGATTCAGCGGGTTGTTGCTGTCGAGGCCGACGATGTTCCACGTCAGCATGTTGATCGTCAGTTGCGGTGCGGCACTTGCGACACCCGGCGTGACAAAAGTCACGGCAGCAAAGACGAACGCAGCGATCCTGGCGGCAGTGCCACCGAACGACACGAATTTCATCGACTGTCCCCTTACTTTGCGACGTCTGCCGCAAAGCCGTTCCCGCCTTCCCTTGCAGAAGGCGACCTGACTCCCCGCGCACAAAGTCCCCGGAAATACCCTCGGATGCAAAGGAAAATTACGGTTTTTGTGCGTCTTAAGGCTGACTCAGCGATCAAGATGCCGCGTGTGCCGCTGCGTCAAAGAATTGATTTCGGCCACGACGGGAGACGGCCGAGCAGGACGGCGGGAGGCTCGGGGTCGAGCCGGACGTGGCAGCAAGGTCGTTGTTACCAATTGGACAGGAGTACCGGGCAGCCGGGCGTCTCCCCGACACTATGGATGGCGCCACCAGTACCGCGCCGCGCCCGGCAGCCAAGGTCGCAGGAAACCATGAGAATCCGGCGTAACGACTGCCGATCCGGACGGCGCCGGTGATGTGAAAATCAGAACACCGCGTAGCCGCCGTCGATCCGGATCGTATCGCCGGTATGGAAATCCGACGCCCTGGACGCGAGATAGACCGCAATCCCTTCGAAATCGGCCGGCGTGCCCCAGCGCCGCGCCGGCGTCCGGTGAACGACCGTTTCCCGAAGCTTGTCCCAGGACCGCGCGCCTTCGGTCATGTCGGTTTCGATCCAGCCCGGCAGGATCGTGTTCGCCTGGATCCCGTGGCGGGCGAGCTCGACGGCCAGCGACCGGACCATCGCCGTCAGGCCGGCCTTGCTGGCCGAGTACTGGGCCTGGCGCGGCATTCCGTGGATCGAGCCGATCGAAGCGATGCCGACGAGCTTGCCGCCGCCGCCGCGCTCGATCATGTGGCGCGACGCCTCGCGGAACGTCAGGAACGCGCCGACCAGGTTGATGTCGACGACCGCATTCCAGTCCGCGAGCGTCATCTCCGGAAAGGCCGCGGCCTTTCCGACCCCGGCGTTCGCGAAGCACGAGTCGACCCGCCCCAGGTCGCCGACGGCGCGCTTCATCGCCTCCGCGACCTGCTCCTCGCTCGTCACGTCGACGACATACGCGCGGGCCTTGGCGCCGAGCCGCTCGAGCGCGGCCTTCGCCTCGTCGTTTTTGACGGAATTGCGGCCCCAGATCGCGATTGCCGCGCCGGCCTTCGCGAGGCCGCTGGCCATGCCGAGGCCGATTCCACCGTTTCCGCCCGTCACCAGCGCGACGTGTCCTCGAAGATCCAGGCTCATGCCGGTCCTCTTAACGTGCCGATTGCGCGCAGCCAAAGACCACGCGGGCGCAGCTCGTGGTGGTTCGGGCGCGCCGCTGCTGGCAGTCTCGCGCACGGTGACCGCGGAGCGCGACAGCAAACCGCCGGAGACCCGGGCCGGGAACCGGTCGCGGATCGCTCTGATCGTCGTCGACCACGGCAGCCGCAACGAGGCTTCCAATGCAAGCCTCGACGCCGCGGTCCGCGAGATCGCGGCCCTCGCCGGCGATCGCTACATTGCCGTGCTTCCCGCGCACATGGACCTCGCGAGCCCGACGATCGCCGAAGCCTTCGATCGCGCGGCGGCAGCGGGCGCTTCGCTCGTCGTCGTCGCGCTCTACTTCCTCGCGCCCGGGCGGCATTCGGAAATCGATGTTCCGAGGCTCGCTGCCGAGGCCGCCGGCCGTCACTCCGGGATCGGATTCGTCGTGACGGCGTGCCTCGGTCCGGACACGGCAATTTCAGGGCTCGTCGTGGCCCGTGCAGAGGCTGCGCTTTCGTTGCGCGAATCCTGACGCCGCGCTTCGCTCAGCTTGCCGTTTTTGACAGAAAAGACCGTGGGTTGGCCGCCCCGCCGAGAAATCGGGGACAGACACCGATTTCCGAAAATCGGGGTCTGTCCCCGATTTCCCGGTCCCGGCTCCCGCAATCCCGGAGGACTCCCGACGTGAAATTCGCGACCGCACTGGCCTTCAACGATCCGCTCCATTTTGCCGAGATGGCCCGCACCGCGGACGAATGCGGCTGGGACTGGTTCGCCGTCTCCGACCACCTGGTATTCCCGGAGAAGCTCGACAGCGCCTACCCGTACGCCAAGGACGGCAAGCCGTACTGGTCGACGTCGACTCCGTGGCCCGATCCGTGGACGGCGATCGCGGCGATGGCCGCCGTCACGAAGCGGCTGCGCTTCATGACCAACATCTACATCCTGCCGGTGCGCAATCCGGTGCTGATCGCGAAGCAGATCGCGACCGTCGCGTACATGTCGGGCGGACGCGTCGCGCTCGGCATCGGCACCGGATGGATGAAGGAAGAATTCGAGCTGCTCGAAGTGAATTTCCACACACGTGGAAAACGCATGGACGAGGAGATCGATATACTTCGCACATTGTGGCGGGGAGGGATGGTCGAGTATCACGGCAAGCACTACAACTTCGATCGTCTCGAGATGAGCCCCGTACCGAAAGAGCCGGTTCCGATCCTGGTCGGAGGCGTCAGCGACGCAGCGCTGCGGCGCGCGGCGCGCACCGGCGACGGCTGGATCGCGGTCCAGCACTCGACCGAAGAGCTTCGCGAGCTGCTCGGAAAGCTCGGCGCGCTGCGCAAGGAATTCGGAACCGACGCAAAACCGTTCGAGGCCGTGGTGGCGTGCACGGATGTCTTCGATGTCGACGGCTATCGCCGTATCGAGGACCTGGGCGCAACCACCTTGACGACCGCTCCGTGGGTCCTTTACGGTGCAGATCCGAACTCGCTCGAAGAGAAGAAAGATTCGCTCAAGCGTTTTGCCGACGACGTGATCTCGAAGTTCAGGAGCTGAGGGTGCCAAACAAAAAGCCGAAGCGCGTCCGGCGCACCGCCGAAGAAGCCAAGGTGATGATCCTCGACGCGGCCGAACGCCGGCTGCGCGAGCTCGGGCCGGCCGGAATCAAGCTGCAGGAGCTGGCGGCCGACGTCGGCGTTTCCCATCCGGCGATCCTGCATCACTTCGGCAGCCGCGACGGCCTCGTCGAAGCCGTGGTGCGGCGTGCGCTCGATACGCTTCGCGACTCGACGCTCGACCAGGTTCGCCAGCACATGCGTCGCGAAGTGGATATTCCGTCCATTCTCGACGCCGTCTTCGGGATCCTCGCGGAACGCGGTCACGCCCGCCTGGTCGCCTGGCTGATCCTCGAAGGAAAGAACTCGCGCGACGAGTCGCGCCTGATGCGTGCGCTCGCCGAAGCCGCGCACGTGCGCATGATTTCCGGAGGCTGGACCGAGGGACGGCATTTCGAGTTCGAGGACATGCTGTTCACGATCATGCTCGTCGGCACGGCGGCGCTCGGCTCGGGTGTTGCCGGCGAAGCGATGCGCTTCAGCTGCGGGATCGAAGACGACACCGGCGTCGAGGAGCGTTTCCGCCGCTGGCTGAGCGCGCTGATCTCGCACTACCTGTCCGGTACGGGAACGTTCGCGCCGCCCGCGGCGAAGGCTGCGGAGCCGAAATAGATCGCACTACTTGACGGCGAGCGGGTTGACCGGCGAGCCGATGCCGCCGGTCACCTTGAGCGGCGGCGCCGTCAGCAGGAACTCCCAGCAGCCGTCGGCCGCGCAGTCTTCGGCGAACGCGTCGAGCTGGAACATCTCGCCGAACGGCATGCCCATGTCGCGGATCGCGAGCAGGTGCAGCGGGTAGAGAAGCGACGGGTCTTCGCACGGCATCACTTCGACGGCCGTTGTATCCGAACAGACCGCTGCGAGGTCGTGCGCGTGAATCCATTCCGCCGCGTCGATGCCGAGGCCCGGGCCCTGCCACAGATACGTCTCGCGGTCGCCGTCCTTCGTGAACACCGAAAGATGGCCCGTGCGCAGCACGAGGATGTCGCCCGGCAGCAGCTTCGATCCCTGCTTTGCGAGCGCGTCGTCGAGCTCGGACGGACGAATCGCGCTTCCCGGGGCCAGTCGTTCGACGCCGCGGTGCCGCGCGAGGTCGACGAGCACGCCGCGCGACAGAATCCCGCCTTCGGCCAGCTTGTCGATGCCGTTCCTGGTCGCGCCCCCGACGCCGAGATGGTCGGAGACCGGATAGCCGTTGTAGAGCTTCCCGTCGTAGTGAACGTGCGCGAGGCTGTCCCACTGCGTCGAGCACTGCAGCGGAAGCGTCAGCACGTCGTCCGAGTAGCAGAAGCCGCGCGGATCCTCGCCGATCAGCGTGCCGATTGCCGTCATGTAGTGCTGCGGATTGAAGCGGCCGATCACCGTTCCGCTCTGCGGACCGTCGGCACCGAGCGAAAGGCCAAGACTGAAGATGTCGCCGCGCCGCACGCACGCCGTCGCGCGCCGCACGACCTCCGGCGTGATCAGGTTGAGCGTCCCGCGCTCATCCTCCGCCCCCCACCGCCCCCAGTTCGAAACCTTCGCCGCGATCTCGCGTACCCGCTCCATGCGTTCTGCCTCAGGAAACAAAAAGGGGACAGGTACATTTAATTTTCCGCAGAGAAATCAGCCTGCGCAGAAAAAATGTACCTGTCCCCATTTAAAATCAGTAGTGAAATTCGGGGAGGACTTTTGTGACGAACAGCTCGAGCTGGTCGGCCTGCACCTGCCACGGCACCGTGCCCTGGTAGAAGAAGTTCCACGAGATCCATTCGAGATCGCCGTCGCCGTGGCACTTGACGAGCGCAGCCAGCTGCCGCTTTACGTCGTCGATCGTGCCGCACAGCTGGTAGCCCTTGTCGATCATCCGCTGCGTCGCCACATGCTCGTCCTTGAACTTGAGCGGGCGCATCGAAGTATCGTCCTCCGGGGAACGGAACACCTCACCGAAACCGAACAGGTTGAAGTAGTGGTGGTACTCGTAACCGGTCGTCTTCGCGGCCAGCTCGAACGCTTCCTCGCGCGTCTTGCCGATCGTGATCGCCCGCACCGCGCCGAGACGCTGGCCGAGCTTCAGCTTGTGGCCGCCCTTTGCGGCTTCGTTCTGATAAAGATTGGCCCACTTCAGGAAGCCTTCCGGCGACGATTCGAACACCCACGGCATGATCCCGCGATGCGCGCAGTCGATCAGCGACTTTTCCGACAGCGTGAACGGCGCCCAGATCGGCGGATGCGGCTGCTGGTACGGCCTCGGCACGACGCCGATTTTGCGAATGACTCCGGCGTCGTCGATCTCGCCGCGAGCGCCGTAGTTTCGCGTCCACTCCGGCGCCGCCCAGCCGTCGATGCCTTCGTACGGGAACGGCACCTTGTAGTGATGGCCGTTGTACGAGAAGCAGTCTTCGGTCCATGCCTTTTGTACGATCTCGAGCTTCTCGTCGTAGATGTCGCGGTTGGCCGAATCGCCCTTGTCGCCCTGGCCGGTCGCCGATTCGGCGCCCTGGCCGAGCACCTTCATCCATTTCTTCTGGTAGCCGCGCGCGAACGCGACGGCGACGCGGCCTTTGGTGAGCTGGTCGAGAATCGCGATGTCTTCGGCGACGCGAATCGGGTCGGCGGTCGGAAGCACGATCGACATCGGCGCGAACGTGATGCGCTTGGTGCGCGCCGCAAAGTCCGCATAGAGCAGCACCGGGTTGACCGAGACCTCGCCGCCTTCGGTATGAAAGTGGTGCTCGGTCGTCGAGAACGCATCGACGCCGAGCTCATCGGCGAGAATGACGAGCTGCCTCAGCTCGTCGAGCATCATCTGGTAGCGCTCGGTGCTGCGACCGATCGGACGAAGCTGCGCCCGTTCTTCGTTCGTGGAGGGGATGGTGGGCATCGCGAAGAGGTCGAGCTTCAAGTTGGTCTCCTTTCTGCGGGCGGCGCGGCCAGGCCAGTGGCTGCGGGCCGCTCCGGCGCAAATCCGGCGCCGGCAAGCGACTTTCGTAGCGGACTGAAACGTGTTCTACAAGCCCGCCGCGGGCAATTCCAGCGGCGCCGGCATCGGCGCGGGGATCAGGCGCCGGAGTACGGCTTGCCGAACGGCGCGTACGGGTCGCCCGGAATCTCCACGAGCTCGATCATCGTTCCGTCGGGATCGGTCAGGAAGACCAGCCGCGAGTTGTATTCGGGATAATCGGTGCGCGTATCGTCGAGCACGGTGACGCGGGCTTCGCGCATCTTCGCGAGGGTCGCATCGAGGTTGTCCACGCGCAGCATGATCGCGGCCATGCCGGGAACGTTCAACGCCCTGGGCCGCCACGCGCCCTCGCGTTTCGGCGAGCGGAACTCGAACAGCGCCAGGCGCACGCCGTCACGCTCGAGGAACACCGTGGTCTGGTCGACGCCCGAAAGGCCGAGCAGGCGGTCGGCATCCGCTCCGCGAACCTCGACTTCGGTGAGCGCGCGAAAGCCGAGAAGGTCACGGTAGAACGGAACGGATTTCGCAAGACTCGACACGCAGATGCCGAGGTGGCCGAAGCGGATGACGGACATCGCCGGCCCTTTACGCCGCCGCGAAGCGTTCGCGCAGCCACGACGTGACGATCTTCATCGCGCCGTCACGCCCCGGAGCGTTCGGATTGCACTTCGGCGGAAGGCCGAGGTGATCGCCGTCGACGTAGTGAATCTGCTTGTCGGAGGCTCCCGACGCCTGATGGATCGCCTCGAGGTCCGGGATCCAGACGACGTTGTCGCCGGTATAGCTGATGACCAGCGTCGGCTGCCGGATCTTCGGGATGCATTCGAGCGTGGAGGCGCGCGAGCTCAGCCCAGACCACGTCGAAAGCCACGCGCGCGGCGTATGCAGCTTTCCGAACCCGGCCTCGATCGAATTGAAGATGTCGGGCCGCGGAGAAAAGAACGATCCGTAATCGCGTTTCGACGGATAGATCGAAAGGTCGCAGTACGCCGGGTTGGCCTCGGTGCGATGGATCTCCATGTAGCGGCCGAGAAACGCCCGCCGCCAGACGAACTGCTTCTGCTTGAACGTCAGGTCTTCGAACGCCTCGTCCGCCATCTCCCGCTGGTGATGGCGCTGCACGACGATGCAGTTCCTGGCGATGGCATCGAGCCGGGCGACCCGTCCGCGCTGCGCCGCGCGATACATCTGCAGGAACTCGGCGCTGTAGCTGCTCGATGCAGGAGGCTCGGCAAAGCCGTTCTCCGGATTGAACATGTCGAGCGACGGATCGATCGACAGCGCGTCGTCTTCGCGCACGACCGACGGATCGATGCAGCCGAGCATCAGCACGCCCTGGCCGAGATGCGTCGCGAGCTGAACGATCCCGTCCGCCTCCGGCATCTCGAATGCGTTGAGGTCGTACGGATCGCCGGCCGCGGTGGTCGTCAGTCGCCCCGGCGGCTTCGTCGTGGCCTGCGACTGGTAGAACGTGTAGAGCGCGCCGCCTCCGCTGTTGCCGAGCAGCACGACGTTCTCGAAGCGCTTCCTCAGCTCCTTCATCGACGCGGCCACGTCGACGATCAGCATTTCGTGGATGAGGCCGACGTCGTTGTTGAGCCAGCGCCCGGCCTGGCCGAACGCCGCGTAACCGGCCTCGAGCAGTGCCGGAATCGCGTAGTGGCGGCTCATGTCGCCGCGCGGATGCATCATGCAGACGACAGTGCGCTCGCCGCCGCGCGTGTAGAGCACGCCGTGTGACTCGCCGCGGTCTTCGGCGACGAGCGGCATGTTCTCGGTGCGGACTCCGGCCGGAAGCGTATCGAACGACCACAGGCTGGGGCCGAGCTGCGGATAGCGAAGAAGCTGGATTGCCATCGGTTATCCGCCCATCAGGCCGGGCTATTGTCCGGCCGGTCCGGCATCAGGCCGGACTCGTCCGGCCGGTCCGGCATCAGGCCGGACTCGTCCGGCCGGTTCGGCATCAGGCCGGACTCGTCCGGCCGGTTCGGATTGATCAGCTGAACCGCGCTGCGCGCCGTGGCGCGGGCCTCGGCAGTGATGGTGAGGGGACGAAGCGCGTCGATGTTGACCGCCTCGAGGTCGTAATACGAGATCGCGTCCCAGTGCTGCTCGGCCATCGCGCGCGCATCCTCGCCGGGACCGTGGACTGCGCCGCGGGGATGCACCATGAACGTCGCCTTGTGCATCGGCGCGCCCATCATCGTGCCTCCGTGCAGGAACCCGATCTCGTCGTAGTCCATGTTGCGGTGGTAGTACGGGAGCCGCGCAGTGCCGCGCTCCATCTCGGCCGGCCGCGGCACGAAGTTGCAGATGATCCAGCCCGGACCCTGGAACAGCGCGAACGCCGTCGGCGGGACGTGGTTGCGGTCGCTGACGACAGCCCGGAAGTCGAGATTGTGGAAACGGAACGGAAACAGGTCGCCTTTCCAGCCGACCACGTCGAGCGGATGCGTCGCATAGAAAAACGACGTGAACGATCCGGCGCGCTTGACGCGCACCTCGTACTCCGGGCGTCCGTCGTTCTCGTATGCCGCGGGCTCCGGAATCATCAGAAGGGTAGGGTCGTACGGGTTGTGCCGACCGAGCAGCGTGTGCTCGGCGAGCGAGATCTCGCCGGTGCTCTCGATGTGCAGGAAGTAGTTGTCGCGGGTCGACGGAACCACGCGGAACGTGACGCCTTTCGGCAGCACCACGTAGTCGCCGGCCTTGAAGTCGAGCGGGCCGAACTCGGTCTCGATGACGCCGGCGCCGCGATGCGTGAACCAGATCTCGTCGGCGTCGGCGTTGCGGTACCAGTACGGCATCGGCTCGCTGCGCCGGCTGACCGAGATGACGAGATCGTCGTTGTAGAAGCAGCGGGTCGGAAGCCCGCGCACGTTCGTCTCGTCCGACGCACCGATCTGCTGGCCGTCGAGATCGAGCGGCGCGAAGTCGCCTTCGACGCGCAGCCATCCGGTCGGCTCGTTGCGACGGTACATCTCGGCAACGCGTCCCTGGAAGCCGCCGCGGCCGATCTCTTCTTCCTTGAGCCCGCCCGGGACGCTGACATGCGCCTGCCGGGAAACCTGGCCTTTGCTCAGATGGAACCAGGAGTTCATCGACTTCATGCGAACAGGGTCCTCTGGGCGTAAAGCGTGTCCACGTATTCCTTGACGCCGGCGATCTTGCCGCCGGCGATCTCGAACAGGAAATGGTAGTAGTTCGAGTACTCGGCGCCTTTGGCGGTAGTCGCGGTGATGTGGATCTCTGCGGCAACCTTGCTGTCGTCGGCAACCATGCCGAGGATCTCGATCTTCATCGGCTCGGGCGCGTACAGCGAGACGCCCTTGGCGAACATGCCGAGCACCGCTTCCTTGCCCCGGTACGTGCCGGCCATCGGCGACGACGGCGGAACCCACCACACCACGTCGTCGGCAAACGCGGCCACGACCTTGTCGGACGCGCCGCTCCGTACGGCATCGAAGTAGTCGCGAATGAGTTTCTTGTTGGCTTCGGGCGAGGCTCCCATCGTCTGCGGATTCTCCTTGAAGTGCTGCGCGTGGTGAGGACCGGGGACCGGCTGGTTTGGACGAACGCCGATGCTACCCTCGACACGCAACTTTAAGCAAGAACACGTTCTAGGCCTCGCCGGGGCCGCAAAAACCCCTCGAACCGGCGATCGGGAGCAGCACACCATGTCGGACATGCCGAAGGCCTTTCACCTGACGCCCGAAATCCAGCGTTACGTGGTCGAGCACAGCGCCCCGATCGACGCCGTGCAGCAGGCCCTCATCGCCGAGACGGAGCAGCTCGGCTTCATCTCCATCATGCAGATCTCGCCCGAGCAGGGAGCGTTCATGGAGCAGCTGGCGCGCCTGCTTGGCGCGAAGCGCATCATCGAGGTCGGCACGTTCACCGGTTATTCGGCGCTGTGCTTTGCGCGCGCGCTGCCGAAGGACGGCAAGCTGCTGTGCTGCGACATCAGCGAGGAATGGACGTCGATCGGACGGCGCCACTGGGAGAAGGCGGGAGTCGCCGACCGCATCGACCTGCGCATTGCACCGGCGGTCGAGACGCTCTCGGCCCTGCCCGCCGATCCGGTCTGGGACATGGCATTCATCGACGCCGACAAGGGCGGGTACCTTGCGTACTACGAGGAGATCCTCAAGAGGCTTCGTCCGAACGGCGTGATCCTCGTCGACAACGTGCTGTGGATGGGGACCGTGGCCGATCCGGCGGCAACGGGCGAGGACGTGGTGTCGATCCGCAAGTTCAACGATTTCGTCGCGAACGACCCGCGCGTCGAAGCCGTCATGCTGACGATCGGCGACGGGCTCTCCCTGCTGCGCAAGAAGGGCTGAACGCACGGAGGTTTCCCTGCGATGTCGACCGCAAGCCGTCTCCCGAATGAAACCAGCGAGTACCGCGCGGCGCGCGAGCGTCTGCTCGAGGCCGAGGTCGCGCTGCGCCGCCAGATGGAAAGCGTCGCCGAGCTTCGCCGCAAGCTTCCGCTCGGTGGCAAGGTGCCGGAAGATTATGTCTTCGAGGGAGCCGGCGGCCCGGTTCGCCTTTCGGAGCTTTTCACGCGCGGCGACACGCTCGTTGCCTACAGCTTCATGTACGGCCCGAACATGGAGCACGCGTGCCCGCTGTGCACGTCGATGCTCGACGGCCTCGACGGGGAAGCGCCGCACATTCGCGAGCACGTAAGCCTCGTGGTCATCGCGAAGTCGCCGATCGCACGCATCATGGAGCACGCCGGCCGGCGCGGATGGTCGGACCTGACGCTGCTCTCGTCGCACGACAACGACTACAACCGCGATTACCTCGGCGAGGCGCCCGACGGCTCGCAGCTTCCGATGCTCAACGTGTTCGTCAAAGACGACGGAGCGATCCGGCATTTCTACGCAACCGAGCTGCTGTTCGCGAAGAACGATGCCGGCAAGGATGCGCGCCACATCGACCTGCTGTGGCCGCTGTGGCAGGTGCTCGATCTTACGCCGGGCGGTCGCGGCACCGGCTGGTATCCGAAGCTCCAGTATTGATGCCCGCCGCCGCGTCCCTCGATCTGCTCGACAACATCGTCTGGCACAGCCTTTCCGGACCGCAGCGCCGATTCGCTGCAGGAAGCGAAACCGCGCGGCGCTACGCGCGCGGGCTCAGCCCGCTCACCGGGTTTGCCGATCCCGCGCGCCCGGATTTTGACGCGCTCGCCGCGCATGCCGATATCGGCGAGCACCTGTTCTGCGGAGCATGGACCGGCGCTCCGCCGGCCGGATGGCGCGTCGATGCCGAAGTGCCGGCCGTACAGATGGTCTGGAACGGCGGAGTTCCGGAAGACGATGCGGCGCCGCATGCGATCGCGCTAACGGACGCGCATGTCGATGCGATGCTCGAGCTCGTTGCGCTCACGCAGCCAGGTCCGTTCGGGCCGCGCACGATCGAGCTCGGCGACTACTTCGGGGTCTTCGAGGACGGAAAGCTGGTCGCGATGGCCGGCGAACGCATGGAGGCCGGATGCCTGCGCGAGATCAGCGGCGTCTGCACGCGTCCGGAAGCGCAGGGGCGCGGCCTTGCGCGCGGCCTGATGCACAGGCTCATCCGGCTGCAGATCGGGCGCGGCCTCGTGCCGTTCCTTCACGTGATGAGCTTCAACACGCGCGCGCTCGAGCTTTACGAGCGCATGGGATTCGGCCGCCATCGCGAATTGCTGATGCGCATCGTCTGCCGGGAGTGACGGCCGCGAGGCGGGCTTTGCGGCGAAGCGCCTATGTGTCGGGCAGCGTCGTCAGAAGCTCTTCGATGGCTTCCGGCGAAACCGGCTTCAGCATGTGAAGGTCGAAGCCTGCGTCTTTTGCACGCTGGCGATCGGCTTCCTGGCCCCAGCCGGTGAGCGCCACCAGATAGATCCTGCTGCCCCACGACTCCTCGCGGATGCGCTGGGCGACTTCGTAGCCGTTGGCCTTGGGCATGCCGATGTCGATCAGCGCGACGTCCGGCAGCAGCCGCTCGGCCGACCGCAGCGCCGCTTCGCCGTCGAACGCCGTGTGCACGTCGTGTCCTTCGAACTGGAGCAGCATTGCGAGGCTCTCGGCCGCGTCCTGGTTGTCGTCGGCGATCAGCACGCGGCGCGGAATCACACGCATCGAGCCGTTGCCCTCGTGCGAAGCGACCGACGCCGGTACGGCTGCCACGATCGGGAGTCGCACGATGAACTCGCTGCCGCGACCGACGCCGCGGCTGCGCGCTTCGATCGTTCCGCCGTGCAGCTCGACGATCTGGCGGGCGAGCGTAAGGCCAATGCCGAGCCCACCCTGGCGTTCGAGCGACTGGTCGACCCGTACGAACAGCTCGAAGATCTGCGACAGTTTCTCGGGCGGGATTCCGATGCCGTCGTCCTTGACCGACATCTCGAACATGCCGCGTGACGTGCCGACGGTCAGCCGGAGGTTTCCGCCGGGCGGAGTGTACTTTGCGGCATTGCCGAGAAGATTCGACAGCACCTGGACGAGCCGCTCGCGGTCGGCTTCGAACGTGAGCGACGGGCTCGGAACGTCGATCTGCAGCTTGTGCTTCTTGGCCTGGAGCTCCTCGCGGCAGGCCTCGACCGCGGCGTCGACGATCTCTCCGCAGGCGACCCGCTCCTTGCGAAGCTCGAGCACGCCGCGCGAGATGCGCGAGACGTCGAGCAGGTCGTCGATCAGTCGCGACATCTGCGCAACCTGCCTTTCGATCATTTCGACCGGTCGCTGGATCTCGGGATTCGGAATGCTCTTGAGGAAGTAAGCTGCGTTGCGGACGGGAGCGAGCGGGTTGCGCAGCTCGTGCGCGAGGATCGCGATGAATTCGTCCTTGCGGCGGCTGGCTTCCTCGCGCTCGGCTTCGGCCTGCTTGCGGTCCGAGATGTTGCGCGAGCTCGACGAAGCAGCGACCGGGTTGCCGGCCACGTCACGAATCGGCGAGACCGTAAGCGAGATGTCGATGCGTTTTCCGGTTTTCGTAAGCCGCACGGTCTCGTAGTGCTCGATGCCTTCGCCGCGGCGGAGCCGCGCCAGAATGGCGCGTTCCGCGGCGATCCCCTCCGGCGGAATCAGCATCTCGACCGACCGGCCGACTGCCTCCGCTTCCGAATATCCGAACATGCGCTCCGCGCCGCGGTTCCAGCTGGTGATGATGCCATCGAGGGTCTTACTGACGATGGCGTCGTCGGAGGCTCGGACGATCGACGCGAGCAGCGCGCGGGCCTCCTCATTTCGCCGCTGGTCGGTGACATCGCGCGTAAAGCATTGCGTGTGAAGGAAACGCCCCTCGTCGCGCAGCACGCTCGAGTCGATCAGGACGTGCTTGATCGAGCCGTCCCTGCAGATCATCTGCGCCGGCTGCGCGAGGAGGCGTTCTCCGGCCCGCAGGCGGTTCATCATGCCTTCGATGGCGGCGCGGTCCGCGTGGAAATCGACGATGTTATGGCCGAAATACTCTTCACGCGTGTAACCGAGCATTTTCAGCTCGGCATCGTTCGCCCAAAGGATCGTTCCGTCTTCGGCGACGCGATGCAGCGCGATCGCCGCGGTTTCGAGGAATCCTCCGAGCTGACCGGCCTGTCGGCGCACCTCGTTCTCGCTCTCGTGCAGCGCCGTCTCATGGACGCGGATCATCGAGAGCGCGCGCCACAACAGCCCGGTGAGGAGGACGATTTCGACGAGCGTACGAAGAGCAGTCCCGAACGCGGTATCGACGATGCCATGGTGCTGCAGCCGGACCCGAATCCATCCGAGCGACAGCGCCAGCACGACCACCACCGGCAGCGACCGTCTTGCGAGAATGCCTGCTGCGCTGTCCTCGAGAATCGTCCGCATCGGCTCGCGTTCGGGGATGCTCGCCACCACGCCGAGGCCGAGCGCGAAGATCACCGACGCCGTCTGCATCGCGATACCCGTCAGGTGCGGCAGCATGAACATCTGCGTCGCGCCGTAGAGGTGGCCGATCAGAGAGAGCATGGCGATCGATGCCGCGGCAATGCCGAGCACGACGGCCGCGCTGCGTGACTTCGATCGCAACGGCAGCAACAGCATGGCCAGGCCGAGCAGCGCGAACGAAAACGATGCCGGCGGTCCCATGCGCATCGGAGCAGCGGCCGCGGACTGTCCCCATGGCCGGTCGAACAGCAGCGTGTCGATGCCGAAATTCAGGTCGGTGAGGTGCTCGACCAGCGTGAGCAGGCCGACGGTGACGACGAGCGCGGACAGCACGCGAGACACGAGGACGCCCGGTTCCCGCCGCCAGTGTATCGCGAGCAGCGCGAGCCCGATGGCTACGCCGCAGAACGCGGTATTCGGGAACATGGAGATCCCGTCGTTCTTCCAGGCCGTCAGCCGCTGAATTTCGGCGGCCCAACCGATGAGCGTGAGGAGTCCGGCGCAAACTGCGTAAAGGGCGGCCGTCGCCGCGATGCGGCGAGGCCAGGTCTGACTTCCGGCCGGCATTGCGAGCATTTTCGTCCGGCCGGCCGCGTGAACAAGGACATTCCGTCCGAAAATTACGTGCCGGGCGGAAACGGCGATCGTTCCGGGCGCGCGCTTGCCTCCGTTGAGCCGCGACGCCATGAGAGCCCGCCGGTGGAAGCCGAAGTGACGGTGCCTCGGTGAACCAGCGGGAAACAGCCCGCACGGAGAACAGCGCATGCAACTCGGATTGATGGTCGGATACTGGCAGGGCGGCGGGCCGTGGGATTTCGTCTCGCTTGCGCAACAGGCGGAAAGCCTGGGCTTCGAGTCGGTGTGGACCGCCGAGGCGTACGGCTCGGATGCGTTTTCTCCGCTGTGCTGGATCGGCGCACAGACCTCACGCATCAAGCTCGGAACCGGAGTTACGCAGATCTCGGCGCGCACGCCGGCGTGCGTGGCGATGACGGCCGCGACCATCGATCACATGTCGAACGGACGGCTGATCCTCGGGATCGGCGTCTCCGGCCCGCAGGTGGTCGAAGGCTGGTACGGCGTGCCGTTTGCCAAGCCGTTCACGCGTACGCGCGAGTTCATCGAGATCCTCAGACAGATCTGGAAGCGCGAAGGGCCGGTCCGCTACGACGGCAAGTACTACCAGCTCCCGTACAACGGCCCCGGATCGGTCGGTCTCGGCAAGCCGCTGAAACTGATCACGCATCCGCTGCGCGAACACATTCCGATCTATCTCGGCGCCGAAGGTCCGAAGAACGTCAAGCTTGCGACGGAGATCGGCGACGGCTGGCTGCCGCTGTTCTTCTCGCCGTATCGCACGGACGTCTATGCCGAGTCGCTCGCGCTGATCCGGCCGGGGTTCGAAGTCGCGTGCACCGTGCAGGTCGTCGTGGGCGACGACGTCGAATCGTGCCTGATCCCGGTCAAGTGGATGCTGGCGTTCTACATCGGCGGAATGGGCGCGAAGGACAAGAACTTCCACGTGAACATCATGGGTCGCATGGGCTTCGAGCGGGAAGTGGCCGAGGTCCAGCGCCTGTTCCTCGAAGGCAAGCGCGCGGAAGCCGCCGACGCGGTGCCGAACCAGCTGGCGGACGAGATCTCGCTCGTGGGTCCGCCGGGGCGGATTCGTGAACGGCTCGACGCGTGGAAGAAAAGTCCGGTGACCAAGCTGCTCGCGGGAACGCAGGATCCGAATGCTCTGCGTGCGCTCGCGGACGCTATGTAACGACTTCCGGTAGAGCGCGCGTCCGACATAGGCATGCCCGCGCGCTCGCTTTAGTCCTCGCTTCGCTGCGGAACGACTCGCACGCGGGCACGCCCACGCCGGACGCGGGTTGGCGGAAGGTCGGGTAATGCTCGAGCGCGCGTCCGGCATGGGCATGCCGGCGTGCTCGCTTTAGTCCTCGCTTCGCTGCGGAACGACTCGCCCGCGGGCACGCCCACGCCGGACGCGGGTTGGCGGAAGGTCGGGTAATGCTCGAGCGCGCGTCCGGCATGGGCATGCCGGCGCGCTCGCTTTAGTCCTCGCTTCGCTGCGGAACGACTCGCCCGCCGGCATGCCCACACCGCCCGCGGGTTGGCGGATGACGACTCGCACGCGGGCACGCAGGCGGGTTCACATCTCGGAGGTGCCGATGTCCATGCCGCTCGGGAAGGCGGCTTCGAACTCGCCTTTGTAGGCGTGCGGGCCGGCTGCCATCAGGCCGCCGTCGACGACCAGCTCGATGCCGGTGACGAAGCGGGCGTCGTCGCTCGCGAGGTAGACGGCGGCTGCGGCGATGTCGGTGCCGCGCCCGGCGGTCTTCATTGGCTGCGCGTTGGCCATCACGCCGTCCATCGATTCTTCGTTGCCGCGGTGCACGAGCGGGGTGTTGATTCCGCCCGGACAGACGGTGTTCGCGCGGATGTTGTGCCTGGCCATCTGCACGGCGACCGCGCGCGTCATGTTGACGACGGCGGCCTTGCACGCGGTGTAGGCGATCGGTCCGCATCCGCCGCTCAGACCGGCGACCGAGCCGGTGTTGATGAAGCAGCCGCCGTCGCCCTGCTCGAGCAGTACGCGCGCGCCGTGCTTCATGCCGAGGAATACGCCGCGCACCAGTACCTGGAACGTCTTGTCCCATGCGTCCGTGTCGATCTTGTCGACCTTGCCGAGCGCACCGGGGTAGCCGGCGTTGTTGAAGACGACGTCGAGACGGCCGAACTCGCTTCTTGCGCGATCGATCATCGCGGCGACCTGCGCTTCGTCGGATACGTCGGTTCTCTGGAAGACGACGTTGGCGCCGAGGCCCTGCGCTGCGGCAAGATCGAGCGTCTCCCTGCCGGTGCGCTCGTTGATGTCGCTCGCGACGACCTTCGCGCCTTCGGCGAGAAAGCGAAGCACGCTGTCGCGGCCGATGCCGCTTCCGCCGCCGGTGATCACGGCGACCTTTCCGTCGAGACGTCCTGCCATCGAAACTCCTCCTGCTATCGTGCTCACCGCGTGTGGCGATGCTCCGAACGATGCGCCCGCCGAAGCGAGAAGGCTTCGGCGAGCGGGCGTTGTAGAGGCGAAGCGGGACGGAGTCCAGAGTCGGCGTGCTTACGCGGCGTGGTCCGGCGGCTCGATCTCGCGGGAACCGGCCGCCTGGGACCTGGCCTTCGCGACGTGCCGCTCGAGATCATCGGCGCTTCCGACGTGCACGCCGTCGATGAAGACCTGCGGCACGGTGACCGCGCCGCTCACGGCGCGAAGCGCACCGAGACCGCCGGCCGTTGAAATCTCGATCTCATGGAACGGCATGCCCTCGGCATCGAGCAGGCTCTTCGCGCGTGCGCAGTGCGGGCAACCCGTCTTTGAAAACACGACGACGTTTGCGGTCGACCGTGCGGGCGCCACATAGCGGAGCATCGTGTCGGCGTCGGAGACCTCGTACGGATCGCCGGCCACTTCCGGCTCGATGAACATCTTTTCGATGACTCCGTCGCGAACCAGCATCGAATAGCGCCACGAGCGCTCGCCGAAGCCGAGGTCACGCTTGTCGACCAGCATGCCCATCTGGCGGCTGAAGTCGCCGTTTCCGTCTGCGATCAGCCGGACATGCTCGATGTTCTGGTCGCGTCGCCACGCCTCCATGATGAAGCCGTCGTTGACGGAGATGCAGACCACCTCGTCGACGCCGGCGCTGCGGAACGCGGGCACGAGCTCCTCGTAGCGGGGCAGATGGCTGGCCGAGCACGTCGGCGTGAATGCGCCCGGCAGCGCGAAAACGACGACGGTGCGGCCGCCGAACAGCTCGCGGGTGGTCACGTCCTTCCATTCGCCGCCCTCGCGGGTGCGGAACGTGACGTCGGGTACTCTCTGGTTTTCTCGATTGGACAGCATCGGTGTTGTTCTCCTTGGGAAGGATACTGGACCGGTCGTCAGCATTGAACAAATTGATCCTTCTGTTATCTTGCATAGCCTGTGATTATGAAACTTCCGTCCGGGACCTCGCTTCCGACGCTGAGGCAGCTCGAGTACGTGGTGGCCGTCGCCGATGAGCGCAGCTTCGGCGGCGCGGCGGCGCGCTGTCACGTGTCGCAGCCGGGCCTGAGTCTCCAGGTTGCCGAAGTCGAGCGGCTGCTCGGCGTCCGCATCTTCGAACGCGACCGGCGCGGCGTGCTCGTGACGGAGGCCGGCGACGAGATCGTCCGCCGCTCGCGCACGCTGCTCGAATCGGCGCGCGACCTCGTCGAGGCCGCGCGCCACCGTGCACGCCCGCTGGTCGGGCGTCTCCGCATGGGAGTGATCCCGACGATCGCGCCGTACCTGCTGCCGTCGTCGCTTGCGATGGTGCGGCGCGATTACCCGGAGCTCCGGCTCACGCTGCGCGAGGAGAAAACCGACGTGCTCGTGTCGATGCTCGAGAAGGGCACGCTCGACGTTGCGCTGCTCGCGCTCGACACCGCCACCGACCGGCTCGACTGCGAGCCTCTGTTCGAGGACGAGTTCGTGCTCGCGATGGCCCGCAGCCATCCGCTGGCGAAGAAGAAGCAGGTGAGCGAGAGCGACCTCGAAGGCGAACGCGTGCTGCTGCTCGAAGACGGACACTGCCTGCGCGACCAGGCGCTCGCCGTGTGCAACCGCGCCGGCGCCGACGAGAACGCGGATCTTCGGGCGACGAGCCTCGCCACGCTGGTTCCGATGGTTTCCGGCGGCGACGGCGTCACGCTCCTGCCCGGGATTGCCGTGCGATCGATGGCCGGCAAGGGAAGCGGCGTTGAAGTGCGGCCGTTCCGGAAGCCGGCGCCGCGGCGAAGGATCGGTCTGGTCTGGCGCCGCGGATCGTCTCGCGCCGACGAGATGCGGCTGCTCGCGCGCAGCATCGTCAAGAGCCGGCACTGAGCTTTCGTGTCTGCGGCGGATGCTGTGTTAAGGTGCGCCGGCTTCGGCCGGTCCATGCTCGTCCGGCATGTTCCGTTCGCCGACAGGGGGCTCCGAATGAATCGTTTTGCCAGCTGGCTCCGTCATCGCTTCTCCGCGCGCCCTGCATGGATGAACGCGCTGATGGTCTTCGCCGCGTTCCAGGTCTTCGTCTACTCGCCGTGGGACATCCTCGTGAAGCCGGTCGCGACCGACCAGGATATCTGGTTCGGCATCACCCTGACCGGCTGGGCGGCGAAGATCGGTGACGTCCTTCATCTCGTCGTCTATGCGATCGGGCTCTACGGGTTCTGGCGGATGCGTCGCTGGATGCGGCCGTGGGCGGCGCTTTATGTCGCGCAGATGGCATTCTCGATGTTCGTGTGGCCGATCGCGCATTTCGGCGGATTTCGCGGCTGGCTGATGGGCCTGGTCTCCGGCGGCTTCTTTGGTGCGCTCGCGCTCGCGATCTGGCGGGCGAGGGATGCCTTTCGCGAAGCACCGCCCGAATACACGAAGCGCTACGGAGAGTGGGCGATCATCACCGGTGCGACAGCGGGGATCGGCCTCGAGTTCGCGCGTGCGCTCGCGGCGCGCGGCGTCTCGTGCGTGCTGGCCGCGCGCCGCAGTGACCGGCTCGCGGCCGTCGCCGAAGAGCTCGAGTCCCAGCACGGAGTCCGCACCCGCACCGTCACCGTCGATCTTGCGGCCGACGACGGGCCGGAAACGCTTGCCGACGCGGTCGACGATCTCGAAATCGGAATGCTCGTCAGCAATGCGGGCGTCGGCTACGCGGGGCGCTTCGACAAGCAGGATCTCGCGCGCCTCAAGCAGATGGTCGCGCTCAACTGCACGGCCAACGTCACGCTCGTCTCACGCATGCTTCCGGGCATGCTTGCGCGCCGGCGCGGCGCGATCCTGATCATCGGATCGGTCGCCGGCCGGCAGCCGATTCCGATGCACGGTCTGTACTCGGCGACCAAGGGCTTCGAGCTTCTGTTCGGCGAGGCGCTGTGGGCCGAAGTGCGCGATCGCGGCGTCGATGTGCTGGTCGTTCAGCCCGGTCCGGTCGCGACCGAGTTCGAGGCGATTGCCGGCGAGACGCGTCCGGATCCTTCCGCCGACGAGAGCCCGCAGTCGGTCGTCGAGACCGCGCTCGACGCACTCGGCAAGCAGCCGTCGGTCGTCACCGGATGGTTCAACCTGCTTCGTGCGAACGTCAACCGCTTCCTGCCGCGAACCGTGACGGTGTGCGTGGCTGCGGACGTCATGGAGCGCCAGACGCCGGCATCGATGCGTTGAGACGTCGCCGCGCTCGGGAGAGAGCTGCCTAAAATCGAACGGGTCGCCAGCGCTCGGTGGAAGACGTCGCTTTGTTCAGTGCAGGCGCCGCAGGAAGATCTCTCCGCCGATCGCCGACATCTGCCGCAGGATCCATTGCTGGCGGCGCCGCATGTAGGGCGATGGCGTATCCACGCGAAGGTCGTGCGGATCGGGAAGCGCGGCGGCCAGCAGCGCGGATTCCGAAGCCGAAAGCGACGCGGCCGGCTTGCCGAAGAAGCGTCGCGCGGCGGCCTCGGCGCCGAAGATGCCGTCGCCGAATTCGGCAATGTTGACGTAGACGTCGAGAATCCGCCTTTTCGTCCACAGTTTTTCGATCGTCACTGTGAGGGCGGCTTCGATGCCCTTGCGCAGCCAGCTTCGCCCTGGCCACAGGAACAGGTTTTTCGCGACCTGCTGCGAGATCGTGCTCGCGCCGCGGATGCTTCCGCCGTGCCGGTTGTGCTTCGCAGCTTCCTCGATCGCATCGAAGTCGAAGCCCGCGTGCTCGGCAAATCTCTGGTCCTCGGCTGCGACGACGGCGACGAGAAGGTCGGGAGAGACCTCCGCGCTCCAGTCGTACTCGACGAGGCCGCCGCGGGCGATCGAGGCTTCGATCATGAACGCGCTCGTCGGCGGCGGCACGAACGAAAGCAGAGCGACCGCGATCACTGCGGCGCCGGCCAGCCCGAGCGACAACTTCACGAGCAGAAGGAAAAGCCGCAGCATCGCCCGAGGCGTCCTCTCACCGCCGAGGGACGCAGGCAACCACGCCCGTGCGGCTGGAATCGGCACGCGCGGGACCGTAGAAGTCGCGCCCATGACGACCTTTCCGATCGACGAAGTGGAATCCGCGTTTCGCACGTACTGGCAGACCGGCGCGGTCGGCGAGAACTGGGACGCGTGGGCGGACCTGTTCACCGAAGACGCGCTCTACGTCGAGCACGTCCTCGGCAACCTCCACGGACGCGAAGAGATCCGCGCGTGGATCAAGCCGATCATGGCCCAGTACGGCGAGCTGTACACGGTCTACGAGTGGCACATGGTCGAGCCGTCGGGTCGCGCGATCGTCTACATGCAGAATCGCCGCGATCGTCCGGGCGGCGAGGGGACGCTCGATTTCCCGGGCATCACGATTCTTCAGTACGCCGGCGGCGGAAAGTGGTCGAAGGAAGAAGACTTCTGGGCCGTGCCGGCCGCGACGCAGACGACCGAGCAGTACGAGACGCTGCGCAAGCAGCTCGATCCCGAGCATCGCAAAAAGTGCACGCGCAACAACTGGGGAAACGGCCCCGCATGGACGCGCGGCGCCGCGACCTACTGGGAAAAGCATCCGAAGAAAGACTGAGGCGCAACGCTTCCGCGTCAGACGCAGGTCGACATCCCGCCGTCGACCGGAATCACGGCGCCGGTGATGTACGCTCCGGCGCGCGACGCCAGGAAGATCGCGATGCCGGCCATGTCTTCGGGCTCGCCGATGCGGCCGCGCGGGACCTGCGCGACGATCATGTCGCCGAAACGCTCGAGCGTCTCCTTCATCATCTTGCTCTGGAACGGACCGGGCGCGACGGCGTTGACGGTGACGTGGTCGGACGCGAGCTGCTTGGCGAGCGCGCGCGTCAGGTGATGCACGGCCGCCTTGCTCGCCGAGTACGCGTACGTCTCGAGCACCGGCACGTGCAGCCCGTCGATCGAGCCGATATTGATGACGCGCGCCGGGTCGTCCTTGCTCGCGGCGGCGCGCAGCATCGGCAGAAGCTCGCGCGTCAGGTTGAAGACCGACTTGACGTTGGTGGCGAGGACCTTCTGGAACGCATCGTCGGTGTAGTCGGCGAGCGGCGCGCCCCAGTTCGTCCCGGCGTTGTTGACGAGGATGTCGAGCTTGCCTTCCTTCGCCGCGAGGTCGGACGCGAGCGCCTTGACGCCGTCTTCGGTGCTGATGTCGCCCGGCAGGGAAACGCAGCTACCTTCGCCGCCGATCCTGCAAAGCTCTTCCGCGGTCTCGTCGCAGGCCTGCTGTTTACGCGACGCGACGTACACGCGTGCACCGCCTTCGACGTAGCCGCGCGCGATCATCAGGCCGATGCCGCGCGAGCCGCCGGTCACGAGCGCGGTCTTTCCTTCTACCGAAAACAGGTTCTTCACGTTGTCTGGTCCTTGCTGCCGCTGCGGCGGGTCAGTGCGTGCTCGACGAGCACGAGCCGGTCGTTGCCGAAATACATGTCGTCCTTGTCGATGAACATCGTCGGCGAGCCGAAGCCGCCGCGCGCGATCAGCTCTTCGGTGTTCGCGCGAAGCCGGTCCTTGACCGCAGGCTCCGCGATCGCTTTGAGCAGCTCGTCCGCATCGACCCCAACGTCGACGGCGATCGATCGCAGCACGTCGTCCTGCGAAATGTCGCGAAGCTCGCCCCAGTAGGCTTCGAACACCCGCCGCGACCAGGTGGGCAGCAGGCCGTCGGGCTCGACGACCAGCGCGGCGCGCATGGCCTTGACGCTGTTGACCGGAAACACGGGCGGCTGTCCGATGCGGATACCGTAGAACGCTGCCCAGTCCTGCAGGTCTTTCACGTACCAGCGAAGCTTCGGCATCACCGGATTCGCGCGCTGCTCGTAGACGCTGCCGTTGACGGTGTTGAAGACGCCGCCGACGAGAAACGGCCGCCAGACCAGCGTCGCGTTGCAGCGGCGCGCCAGGTCCTCGATGCGGTGGAATGCAAGGTAGGTCCACGGGCTCGAGCAGTCGTAGAAGAATTCGAGAACGGCCATCGCGATGTGAACCCTGCCGCGAGCGCATGCCGGTCGCGCAGTGGCGGCGGATGTTGCCACGAGCCGCGAGGTTTCCAAACCGGCGCGCGTGTGGCCATCGTCGCGCTCGGCGGCTATGGTCGCCCGATGGCTCGCGAGAAACTGGCATTTGCTGCGTCGGAGGCACCGGAGGCGAAGGAAGCTCTCGAGCGGCTCCGCGCGCGCTACCCGTCGGTTCCCGCCGGCGAAGCCGATGTGATCGTCGCGCTCGGCGGCGACGGTTTCATGCTCGAGACGCTGCATACGCACATCACGCGGCCGGTGCCGATCTACGGGATGAACAAGGGAACCGTCGGGTTCCTGATGAACGACTACGCCGAGGACGGCCTCCTCGAACGGATCCGCGGCGCGATCCCGGCTTCGATCCATCCGCTGGCGATGCACGCGGTCTGCACCAACGGCGTCAGCGTCGAAGCGGTCGCGATCAACGAAGTCGCGCTGCTGCGCCAGAGCCGGCAGGCGGCGAAGATCCGCGTCTCGATCGACGGACGCGTGCGCCTCGACGAGCTGGTCTGCGACGGCGTGCTGCTCGCGACGGCGGCCGGAAGCACGGCCTACAACCTTTCGGCGCACGGCCCGATCCTGCCGGTCAGCTCGAATGTCGTCGCGCTGACGCCGATCAGCGCGTTCCGGCCGCGCCGCTGGCGCGGCGCGATCCTTCCGCGCGAAGCCGAAGTGAAGTTCGAGGTTCTCGAGCCGACCCGCCGGCCGGTGAGCGCGACGGCCGACACCACCGAAGCCCGCTCGATCGCCGAGGTGACCGTGCGCGAGAACAAGAGCATTGCGCTCCAGATGCTGTTCGATCCGGAGCACGGGCTCGAGGAGCGGATCCTGAAGGAACAGTTCGTGCCCTAGGGCCGTCGCGAGAATGCGGTACGCATTCGCGTCGAGCCGCCAGACCCTACATCCACTCCACGCTGGCCCAGACGGCCGGGTGATCGCTCAGCACGCTCAGCGCAGCGTCCTCGCCGAACGCGAGCGTGGTCAGCCCGCGCGTGTACAGGTGATCTTTTCCCTTGTTCGTGACGATCGGGATGCGCGCCATCCCGATCTCCGCAAATTTCGAGTCCATCCACGCGCGCTCGACCTTGTTCTCGGTATTGAAGTCGCCGCCCAGCACGAGCGGCCCTGCGGCAGGGAGCGAGTTGCGGATGTCCTGCGCCTGCTCCTGCCGATACGACCAGTCGGCATCGCTGGCATCGAGATGCGTGTGCGCGAAGAACACGCCCTGCGAAGTGGCCATCTGCCACCCCTTGCGCGCCAGCACGTCGCCCGAGGTAAAGCCCGCATGGCGGTGGCGGGTGCACGAATCGTTCGCGAGCGGATGCGCAGCCGGTGCGCCGAGCGTGAGACCGCTCGGCAGCCAGTACCAGTGTCCGCACGCGTGACCGTCGATGCGCTGGAACCAGTCCTCCTGGATGAGTCGATAGTCGTAAGCAACGAGCCCGGCGCGTATTTTTTCGATGCGATCCGGAATCGCCGCGAGCTCGGGTTTCTTAAATGGCCACGGAAGGTCGCCGATGTTGAAGCTGACGATTGTGGCGCTCGGCATTCGCGGCTCCTTGATTTCACTTCCGACATAGCGCGGCGTCCGGCTCGGAACGGGCTCTCGTTGAGCGCAATGCCCACGCATATGCGCCGGGTTAAACTCCCTTGTCATTCACGACGCGCTCCGTCGTAGCAGAAATCGGAAGATAAATGTGCGGATTTGCCCCACGTGGGTTACGTCGGTTTCGCCCGCACGATGCTAAGTTGCCGCCGCCGCGAAAAACGATTCGTCGGCTGCTCACTGCAACTCAAAACCTGGCGGAGGGAAAGGAAATGACCAATCAGTTCGCTCTGAAAAGGCGCGTCGCGCTCTTTTCGATCGTCGGCGTCCTCGTCGCATCGCAGGCCATGGCCAGCACTCTGACGCAGAACGTCTCGTGGACCATCGATCGCTCGGGTACGACCACCAAGTACCGCATCACGGCGTACGGCGACTCGATCTATGCCGGATACAACGGCTCGATCACCAGCGCCGCGAAGAACGCCGCGACCACCGTCGATGCCGAGTACCTGTCTGCCCTGTGGAACGCGGACATCGAAAACGTCCGTCGCTGCAAATCCGGCGCGATCGCCTCGGACATCTACAACAACAAGATCGTCTCCGAGCGTTCCTACATGCAGTCGACGAACACTCGCGTCGTCACGTTCGAAATGTGCGGCAACGACGGCCTCCAGGCGCGCAGCAGCTTCAAGGGCCAGACCGGAACCTGCAACTACGGCGTCATGGATACGGCGCTGAACAACTGCACGACATACCAGAACGCAGCGATGTCCTACATCAATGCGAATGCGTACGCGGGAACCACGCTGAAGGTCGTCGCGAATCTGTACTATCCCGGCTACAACGCCGACAACGTGCTCAGCTCGTGCACCGACGCCACGACGGGCGCAAAAGTGAACCTCAGGGACAAGTTCCTGCCGTACATCGCGAAGATGAACTGGCGGGCCTGCAACACGGCGGCCAGCTACGGTTTCGCCTGCGTGGACGACTTCGCCGAGTACATGGGTGCCGACTACGACAGCAACGGCGACGGCCAGATCGATTCGGCCGCGCTCCAGTACGTGCCCGGCGAGAGCGAGTCCTCGTACGTCACGCGCATCACGTCCACGCTGAAGTCGACGCTGCGCGACGCCAACACGCACTTCGCGACCTCCTCGACCAGCTATGACTACATCCAGTCCGACGATACGCATCCCACCTACAACGGCGGGACGGTGACGGCCGGTCTGTTCGGCGGCACGACGGGAACCGGCGCTGCGCGCTACACGTCGTTTACCGGCGGCAAGAACCCGATCTGGAACCAGTACGGCCACGAGCGCATGGGATGGGCGCTGTCGACGAAGAACCCGGCAACTCCGTAAGGCAGACCTTTCGGATCAGTGCTGGTGGGTTCGTCAAAAGCCCCGGCCGGATCATCTCCGGCCGGGGTTTTCTTCGTGGAGGGCGGGCTGCACGCGCATCATGGCCTGTAGACGCAAAGCGGATCTTCGCCGAGCGGATCGCCCGTCGCTGCAAACGCACGCCCGCGCGACCCGCCGCAGACTTCGCGATACTCGCACGCACCACAGCGTCCACCGAAAGACTCCGGCCGGCGAAGGTCGCGCATCAGCGGCGACTCGCGATAGAGCGAGAGCGCGTCGGTTTCGCGCACGTTGCCGATCACGATCGGCAGGAAACCCGACGGCATCGCATCGCCGCGCGCGGACAGGAACAGGATGCCGTTGCCGTCGCGCATTCCGGCGCCGGGAACCGGCGCGTCCGGACCAAGGCCGCGCATCTGCAGCAGCACGCGCCGATACATCGGGGCTTCGGTCGCTGCGACGACGAAGCCTTTGCTTCGGCCAAGCCGCACGGCCCATCGCAGGAGCGTTTCGGCCTGTTTCGCAGTGATCTGCGGCAGCGTGCTCCCGCGGCCCGTCGTGACCAGAAAGAACAGGCTCCAGCGCCGCGCGTGCATCGTACCGACGCAATCGCAGATGGCCGGCATGTCCGACAACGTGTCGGCGGTGACCAGCGTATTCACCTGCAGGGCGATGCCGGCTTCGGAGACATGCCGGGCTGCTTCCATCGTACGATCGAAGCAGCCAGCGATGCCGCGCATGCCGTCATGCCGGCGAGCGTTGGAGCCGTCGAGGCTGAGCGACATCGCTCCGACGCCTCGCGCAGCGAGCCGAAGGATCACTTCGCGGCTGAGCTTCGGTGTCGCACTGGGCGCGACGTCGACGTGAAGACCGAGCGCGCGCGCGTGATCGAGGATTTCCCAGAAGTCGGGTCGCTCGAGAGGATCTCCTCCGGTCAGCACGACAACCGGCGCAGGGCGAGCCGCCGCGAGCGAGCGCAGCACCGCAAACGCTTCGTCGGTGGTCAGCTCGTCCGGCGAGCGATGATGCACGGCCTCGGCGCGACAATGCCTGCACGCCAGGGCGCATGCGCGCGTGAGCTCCCAGTACACGCGCCGCGGCGAGTCGTCGTAGCGCGTGCGCGCTTCGGCCTGGTCCGACGGATGGCCGCCAACATGTCCAGAAGGATGTCCACAAGGATGGCCGCCGCCATGCGGATGGCCTCCAGGGCTGGCTGGGGTCTCGAGATTCGTCACATGCATGTCGTTCGCCTTTTCGGAGTCTGCGAATGCAAGATGCTTGCCTGTTGCGATCGCTCGTATTCCGGCTCGGACATGCGGAGAATCCCGCGTGTTTACGGCACGCCGCGTGTTCGCGGTTCCCGAATCGGGAGCCGGACGACCCGTTTTTCGCAGCGACGGGAAAGCTCGCGCCAGCCGACGTCGAGAAGCGCCATGCTTCCGCACTTGTCCGCGCCGAGTTGCCATGGCCTGAACATTGCTCGGCATCAGCGCTGGTCGGCACCATGACATCAACGCGTGATTCCGTTCGAAGCCCGGCTCGAATCGAGGAAAACCAATGAGTCAGATTACTGGTGGAGAGCTTCTCGTCCGGTGCCTCGCCAATGAAGGCATTCGTTTCGTTTTCGGCCTGCCATGTCCGGAGGTGGATCCGATCCTGGCGGCGCTCGAAGCCCACGGCATCCGGCTCGTTCCGGTTCGCCATGAGGCGGCCGGCGTGCACATGGCCGAGGGGCTGTACAAGACAACGGGGCAGGTTGCCGTCGTGCTCGGCAATCCCGGCCCGGGTTCAGCCAACCTGCTGCCGGGCGTGATCACTGCGCGTCACGAAGGCGTTCCGGTGCTGGTTCTGACGGCCCAGCACCGCCTCGGCATCGTCTATCCGTCGACGCCCGCGACGTTCCAGGGGCAGGACCAGCTCGACGTCTTCAAGCCCGCGGTGAAGTGGGGCGGTCCGATCTTCGAGTGGGGCCGCATTCCCGAGCTGACTGCGCTCGCGTTCCGCGAGATGTGGTGCGGGCGGCCGGGGCCGGTTCAGCTCGAGATCCCGGCGCCGGTCATGTACGCGACGGGCGAGGAATCGTCCGCACGAATTCTTCCGCCGTCTGCCACACGCGCTGCGGGTCCGGAGGCTCCCGAGTCGCGGCTTCGCCACGCGGCCCGGCTTCTTCACGAAGCGCGCCGTCCGGTTCTCGTTGCCGGCAGTGGCGTCGATCGCGCCGGTGCCAATGCGGCGGTGCTTGCGATCGCCGAGCTTCTCGGTTGTCCGGTGCTTACGACGATGGCCGGACGCGCGTCGTTCCCCGTCGATCATGCGAACTGGCTGCACGGCTACGGACCGGCGGGCGATCTCGCGCGCAAAGAAGCCGACGTGATTGCCGTGCTCGGCTCGCGCGTCGGCAACCTCGATCTTCCGTACGACAAATACTGGGGCGATCCCGCCACGCAAAAGCTCATCCACATCGACATCGACCAGCGCAGCGTCGGTGTGTCGCGCCCGGTCGAGCTCTCGATCGTCGGCGATCTCGCCGGCGCGGCTCCGGCGCTGCTCGACGAGCTGCGTGCGCTGCGCAGCAAGCCGAACGGATCGGCCGACATGCACCGCTACCACAGCGTGCAGGACGAGTGGCGGCAGCAGCAGATGGTTTCCATCGCAGGCTGGCAGGGGCCGGGCATCCATCCCGCGCACGCGATGCTCGCGATCGGCGAGGCGTTCGGCCGGGACGCGGTCTACGTGACCGACGGGGGCAACACTTCGCTGTGGGCTCACTCGATCCTGCCTGCGACCGGACCGCGCTCGTACCACAGCATCCTCGAGCTCGGCATGCTTGGGACGGGCATTCCCTCGGCGATCGGAGCGAAGCTCGCAGCGCCGGCGCGGGATGTGGTGTGCGTGACCGGCGACGGAGCCGCAGGCTTCCATTTCATGGAAATGCAGTCGGCTGCGCGCGAGAATCTGAAGATCACGACGATCGTGTTCGCCGAAGGCTCGTGGACGATGGAGGAGCCGAACGAGCGCATGCTCTACGGGCGGACGTTCGGCACGGCGATGGGAACCGTCCGCTGGGACAAAGTCGCCGAAGGCCTCGGCTGCGCAGCATCGTACGTGGAGAAGATCGAAGACCTCGCGCCGGCTCTCACGGCGTCTCGTGGCGCGGACGGGCCCAGCGTCGTCTGCATCCGCAGTGACCGCGACGCGAATCTTTCGATCCCGCAGGAGATGTTCGGGCGCTTCTTCGAGGTGTATCAGGGGCCGGCGGCCTGACTACCGGTTGCCGCGGCCCGTTTCGTTCCAATGCAGCGTATCTCCCAGCTCCAGTCGCTTTCGCACGACCATCATCATGCTCTCGTGCTCGCGCGGCGTTGCAGGGTGTCCGCTTCCGCCGCAAACGAACAGCGTACGCACGAGGTCTGGGAGCAGGTTCGCGTAGTGTTCGCGAGAGATCTCGAGCCGCATTTTCAGATCGAGGAAGCCTGCCTGCTTCCCGCGCTCGAGCAGGCCGGCCAGCAGCCGCTGGTCGACAGGATCCGCGTCGAGCATGCGGCACTGCGGGATCTTGCCGGCATCGCGTTTGCGAGCGCCGGCGAGGTGGAGCGATTCGGCATCCTGCTCGACGCGCACGTACGGTACGAAGAGCGCGAGGTCTTCGAAACTGCGCAGACGTGTCTTTCGGCCGATGCGCTCGAACGAATTGCCGAAGCCTGCCGGAACATGCCGCGAGGCGTGGCCGGCTGATGCTGTCCGGGCGCGAGCGCTCGCCGGTCTGTTACGGCGTCTTCGCGCTGTACTTCGTCACCGAGTTGACCGTGGGGGTCGGGAACGACGCCGACCAGCAGGCCGGCGACGCGGTGCTGCGAAGCTCCATGACGATCGGACCTGCCGCGTTGAAGAATGCCGTGCCGCTCGCGGGCGCGGGCATCGGAAGGCTCAGGCCCTTTGCAATGACCTGGATCTTGGAAGAGCCGGCCGCGCCGGTCTTGATGCCGATCTTGGTCACGCCGTCGGACAGTCCTTCGGAGTCCTTGTAGCCAAGGCCCTTGGGATCCTTGTTCGACCAGTTCTCGCTTGCGGGAATCGTAAGCTGCGTCGCCAGGAACTGACCTCCGCCAGAAGTGTCGTACACGCAGAGATAGTACGTGGTGTTCGAGAACTCGGGATCACCAAGGTCGATCTGCGTCGTTTCCGGTCCGCCGCCGAGCTTCCATTTGATCGAGTCGTTGAAGTCGTCGGCGCTGTCGGCGACGATCACCGACGATTTCGTGCCGGTGCCGCAGCTCGGATCGGCGGTCGGCTGGCACGGACCCGCGCAATCGACGACGGCCTGCAGGGAGACGCCCGTCGTGAACGGCGCGTGCGGTACCGGCGGTCCGACGCAGGCAGGACAGGAGTTTGTGCCGCTGAGACCGATGGCGCGGCGAAGGGCGCTGAGTGCGTCAGTGGACGTGATGAGTCCGTTGTTGTCGGTGTCGCATTCACACGGCTGGCAGATTACCGACGGGTCGAGGGCTTTGCGCATGATGACCCAGGCGTCCCGCGAGTACGGCGGAGACGTGCCCGTCGTCGGCGCGCCGCACAGGTTCGCATTAAGACCAGCACCGGTTCCGAAAGTTGTGGAATCCGTTTCGGTCACGACGAAGTCACTCGCCACCGGAACGTCAGGACCACTGTAGCTGCAGTGACCGATGCTCGTCGGGCCGTCGATCCCGATCGCACTATTGAAGATGCCCCAGTGCAGGACCTTGGGACCGCCCTCGTCGTTCTGCTCGGAAACGGACTGGTCGACGTCCGTCGTGCAGTCGACGTTTCCGCCCAACCCGACGAAATGTCCCGACGTCGCCGAATAGTCGGCGTCGAACTGAAGGGATCCGAGCGTCGTGTTGGTCTGGAGAACGAAACTGACCTCGCACGAGACGGCGGCATTTGCGCGCCCCGGCACGCCCGCGAAGGCACAAAGAAGCGAGAAGCAGGCCGCGGCGAGGGCGGTCGAGCTGGTTGGTCTGGAAAGTTTCATTGGGTCCCCTTTTCGACAGCCGGAACCGCGTCCCGGCGGCCCCCATCTGCGTCAATGCGAGCTGCCTTTTGATGCACCGTGCAGGCACTGTCAACGCGACTGTCACTGACAGCGATTCATATTTTTTTATGGATGAATTCAGCGCATTACGTTCACCAGTTCGCGGGCTTCGTGCGTCGCGGATTCCAAGGCCGGCGGCGGTCGACCTGCACGCGAGATGCGTCGAGTTTCCCGGCTGTTGCGGCCCGGCGCGCGGCGTTCCTTCAGCGCACGAAAGACCGTAAGGTCGCTGCGGCGGCGCCGGCTGGGCCGGCGCCGGATCAACATGAACGTTCGATCACAGTCATCGCGCGGTGCGGCATAATCGATGAGCGCCGGGCCCCCGCTCCTCGAGCTTCCCGCATCGACCGTCGTTGCCGGCCTCGCGTGCGATCTGCTGGACGACGCCGCTCGCGCGATCGCCCGCCTCGCCGATCGGCGCGACACCGAGGCGATGCACGATTTCCGCGTCGCCATTCGCCGCCTTCGCAGCAGCCTGCGCGCATACCGGCCGTGGCTGCGCAGCGCGGCCAGCCGAAAGATCCGCCACGGCCTTCGCGACATCGGCGACGCGACCAACACCGCGCGCGACGCGGAGATTCAGATCGCGTGGCTCGAAGTCGCCCGCGGATCTCTGTCGCGAGGAGAGCGCTCCGGGCTCAACTGGATCGTCCGGCGTCTGCGCGAAACCCGCCGCAATGCGTACGCGTCGGCGCGCCAGGACGTTCGCGAGAGTTTCGAACGCACGGCGGAAACTCTGCGTGCGCGTCTCGCAGAGATGTCCGGCGACTCGCCCCCGCTGCGGGCGCCGCTTGCCGCGCTTCTCCGCGAGCATGCCCACGATCTCGCGAAGCGACTCGGGTCCATCCGTTCGCCGGGCGACAAGAAGTCCGTTCACGAAGCGAGAATCTGTGCGAAGCGCCTGCGCTATCTCCTCGAACCGCTCCGCCGCGAAACTGCGGACGCGAAGGCTCTGGTTCGCAGCTTCAAGGCGATCCAGGACCTTCTCGGCGAGCTGCACGACGTGCACGTCCTCGAGGCAACGCTCGAGACGGCGCTCGACGAAGCGTCGCGAGAGAAGGCGGCGCACCTTCGCCAGCTCGCGTTCGCCGGCGACAAGTCGGTCCTGCAGCGCGAACGGCGCCGCGATGAGCGGCTCGGGCTCGTGTCGCTTGCAGCCAGGGCGCGCACGCAGCGCGACGAGCTCTTCGGCGTGCTCGAGAAGCAGTGGCTGGCGAGGCGCGCAAAGGACGTGCTTCACGAGGTCAATCGCTTTGCCGATGCGCTCGCTTCTGCTGACTCGGGGGACGAGAAGCTGCCGGTCGAGCGCGAACGAAAGTACCTGCTTTCGACGTTGCCGCCGCTCGCGTCCGAGTCGCCGTCCGCAGAGATCGAGCAGGGCTGGCTCCCGGGAAAACAGCTCCGCGAACGCATCCGGCGAATGCGCGACGACGGCGGCGAACGCTATTTCCGCACCGTCAAGCTGGGCTCCGGCATCGAACGCATCGAGATCGAAGACGAGACGACTGCGGAGGTGTTCGCAGCCATGTGGCCGCTGACCCGAGGCTGCCGGATCGCGAAGCGTCGCTACCGCGTTTGCGAAGGCGATCTTGTCTGGGAGATCGATCGATTCGCCGATCGCGACCTCGTGCTCGCGGAAGTCGAGCTGTCCTCGGCGGATCAGGAAGTCGGCATTCCCGACTGGCTCACGCCGTTCGTCGTGCGCGAAGTGACCGACGAAGCGGAATTCCAGAATCTGTCGCTCGCATCGCAGGCGGCGTGAGCGGGAAGCGCTGCGCGCCAGTGCGCTGTTCGCGATCGATCCGCGCTCAGTGCGCAGGCATCGTCTGCGCGAGCGGCGCCGGCGAGCGCGAGTAGATCCGGTCGCCCTGGTTCGAGCCGTCGGCGTTGGCGGTGTTGCCGGCTGCGAAGAAACCGATTGCGCCAGCCGAAGCCGCCGGAGCTTTCCAGTCGAAGCTCCACGACGTGCCGCCGGCCTGTCCGATCGCAGTGCCGCCGTAGCTGTGCTCGATGTACGAACGCGTGCCGGTCATCGCCGAAATCACCTGCGTCTTCTGCGGATCCGTGACGACGAACTCCCCGGCGCCGGCGCCGTCCTTCATTGAGACGGCGGTCATCTGAAATCCCCAGCGAAGCACCGTCTTGTCCGTCGACGCGAGCTTGACGGTCAGCGTGTACGAATGACCCGGCTCGTACTCGGCCGGTACGCCTTCGACCGCCAGAGCTCCGGTCGCGTCGGGATCGAGCGCAAACGAGTTGTGACACTGGATGCAAAGGCCTTCGGCCGGCTCGCTTCCGAACGCAGGCACGCCGGTGGTTGCAGGCTGCGGGCCCGCGGACGCTGCGAACGATTGCACAGCCGAGAACGTGATGATGGCGGCCACGGCAACGGCGAGCGCATGCGGCGCGAGCAGGCGCGCACGCATCGGCATCGACTCGTTCCGCGGCTCAGTCACGCGCATCTTCGTCCGCCGGCAGCGACTCGAGCCAGCGCTCGAGCCCTGCATGCCGATCGCGCACATCGACGACGGCGCCGCGTCGTTCGAGCTCGAGTCCGATCCTCGACGTATCGCCGGAGTCCTCGATCACGATGTGGATTCCATCCATGCGCGCGAACGGCGGCGTCCAGCCGTCGATCGTCGGAGACGACAGGCGCACCGTGTGAGCCCCGACCAGACCGTCGGGCGTGAACAGCGAAAGCACGATCGCCAGCACGGCGCCCTGTTCGTCGCCGGCAAGGACGAACGGCCGTCCGATCCCGCGCACGAACGCCTCGACCTGTGCGAGCGCGTCGCCGAAGCTCGCGGCCTCGGGCCGCGCCGGATCGTCGCCGAGATACCACGAGAAGCCCGCGTAGGCCGCGACCGAGCGCAGGTTGCTCTGCATCGGATTGCACGGGCGTGCGGCGCCGAGCGCGACGATGTCGGGCCCCGCGCCGAAGCGGAGCCGCACGCGTTCGGTCTCGGAAGCGGCGTCACCGCCGCGGGCGTGAAGCGCAACCACGAGCGGCAGCCGCGCACCGCAAGCTCCGTCTACCCGTGCGGTCACGAGCGAACAGGAGTCGCCTGTGTCATCGATCGCGGATTCGGCCATCCGGGAAGTGTTCAGTCGAGTTCCTTGACCGGCGCCGCGGCTGCGCTCTTTGCGGCGAGATATGCATACGTCATCGCCGGGCCGAGCGTGCCGCCGCCGCCGTAGTAGTAATGACCGGTCGGCGACGAGATGCAGTTGCCCGCGCCGTAAAGGCCCGGAATCGGCTTGCCGTCGGTCGAAAGCACTTCGCCGAGCGCACTGATCATCGGACCGCCGTTGGTGTCGAGCGTTCCCGACGCGAGGATGATCGCGTACAGGCGGCTTGCCGGATCGAGCGGATGCATGGTCGGATTGGGCGTCTTGCCGAGCGCGTGGGTGGTGCCGGGATTCGGGTACGACCACACGTGCGAATGCCACAGCCGGTCGTAGAGCTTTTCGCCGCGATGAAAGTCCACGTCGGCGCCGCGCGCGGCGAATTCGTTGAATCGCTTGACCGTCGTCGACAGCGAGCCGGCGAAGTTCTCTTCGAGCTGCACGTGACCGATTTTCGGCGCCAGTTTCGCAAGACGCTGGTTGATCGCGACCTCGAGCTCGTTCGCGTTGGCGCCGGTGACGACGTACGGCGCCTGCGTTCCCGGAGCCGGGATCGGGAAGCGCCCGCCGTAGAGCTCGGCGCCGCGCTGGTCGTAAATCATGAACAGCAGCATGTTGATCCATTCGTGGCGGGACGGATCCCACGCGAAGTGGATGCGCGTGCGTTCGTTGTAGTTTGCGGTTTCGTTGACGACGCGGCGGCCGAGGCGATTGACGAGGATCGTCGAGTCGCCGGGCGGCATGAAGACGTCGTCCGGCGTGCTCGAGAACTGCAGGGCCTGCTCGAGCACGATCTGCGCGCGCCACGCCGAGCTCATGTTGCCGAGGCGCGCACCCGCGGCCGCAGCGATGTAGACGAAGTCGCCTTCGTTGGTCGGCACCGCGCAGCCGCCGAAGACCGGTCCCGGCTGGAACTGCTCGACGAGGTCCGGATTCTGCGTGAAGCCGCCGCTTCCGAAGATCACGCCGCGGCTCGCGCGGATGCGGATCGTCGACTTGTCGATCTTTTCGGCTTCGACGCCGACGACTTCGCCGTGCGAGTTGCGAAGCACGGCCACCACGCGATGGCCCATCAGCACGGGGATCTGGCGCTTGTCGATGGCTTCCTTCAGCTGGCGGACCATCTCGGCGCCGAGGCCGAACGAGCCGTCGGGCTTCTTCGACCACATGCGGCGGTCGATCGGCTCCTTGTCGTCGACCGATTCGTCGAAGTAGTCGGGCATTGCGCCGAACGGCTTGTCGGCCGGCATCGAGACGAGCGCGCCGAGGCGCTCGAGCTCGTCGACCATCGTCGGGCCGTTGTCGTAGAGCGCGGCGAGCAGATCGTACTCGTGCTGGGCGAGGCCGAACGGTGCATCGCCTTCGCGAAAGCGCGTCGGGTACGAAAAGCGCGCCATCTTGGCGATCGTCTGTTCGCGTGGACCTTCGACGCCGCGCTCGCGCAGGAAACGGTTGTTCGGAATCCAGTAGACGCCGCCCGACTTGGACGTGGTGCCGCCGAACAGGAGCGCTTTTTCGACGAGCGCAACCTTGGCTCCGGCTTCGTGCGCGAAGATCGCGGCCACCGAACCGGCGGCGCCGCTGCCGACGACGACGACGTCGACTTCCATGTCGAACTTCGGCGCGTCCTCGGCGCGCGCATCGCGAACGCCGGGAAGTGTGGTCGCTCCCGCTGCGGCTGCGGCTACGCCGGCAAGGCGCAGGAACTCGCGGCGCGAAACCCGGCGTCCGGCGCGGCCGGTGCCACTGTCGTCACGATTGTCGGTGCTCACGATGCTGTCAGGCTGCGGCGGCCGCCCAGTCCTTCGAATAGAACTGCTTGGTCCACTTGCGGTACTCGCCGATCGGGCCGTCCGACTCGCAGAGCGCGGGACGGATCTGGAATCCCTTGTGCTCCCAGATGCCGAAATCCTGCTGGATCGCCAGCGACTGGTCGTCCATGTAAGCCTTGAGCAGCGCGCGGGTTTCTTCCTCGGTTCGGCCGTCCTTCTTGCCGATCACGCCGAAATGGATGCGCGTCGTCGTGTCGTCGATCGGGGTGAGTCCGGCCACGATCACGGTCGTGAACATCCCGGTGTAGAGCAGCCAGTCGAATCCGAGGCCCCAGTTTTCGGCCTGGATGCTGAACTCGTCGCTGACGCCGCCCATCGTCTGCACGTCCTTGCGGGTCCAGATCGCCCACTTGAACATGCGGTCGTGGAACTCGTGGCTGCGGTTCTTCGGTGCGTCCATCAGATGCACGAAGTTGAAGTGCGGCCAGTCGATCGCGTTCTCCATGATGTCCTGCGGATGCGTGCGGACATCCCACGAGTACTTGTCGTAGCTCGACGTCCAGTCGTCGGCGCCGAACTGCGGGATCACCGGGATCTCGAAATCGGGCGCGAGTCCCTGCTCGTGATACCAGACGAAGATGAGACCGTTGCGCTCGAGCACCGGATACGCGCCGGCCTTGGCCTTGGCCGGGATCTTGTCGGTGTACGGGATGTGCTTGCAGGTGCCGGTGCTGTCGAACTGCCAGCTGTGGAACGGACACGCGATGTTGTTGCCTTCGACCTTGCCGCCGTAGCCGAAGTGCGCGCCGATGTGCGGGCAGAACGGTTCGAGCGCGCCGACGTTGCCGTCATGGCCCCGGAACAGCACGATGTCGCGGCCGAGATAGTGCACGGTCTTGACCTCGCCCTTGGCGAGCTCGTCCGAATAGCAGACCTCGTACCAGCTGTTGGGGATTCCGAACGGAAATCTGGGCATGGCGGACCTCCTGACGCAGGGCGAAGTCGACGCGCTTTTCCTTTCCAGTGGCGAAGCTGTCGCCCCGGGCGGCAGGCGACGATCTCGCCCGCCAGGAAGCGCGGTTCGGCCCCATATAGAACGTGTTCCATTGTCCGTGCAAGGGCACGTCCGTGCGGCTAGGATGCCGCGATCGGGTCTGTCGCGGACGAAGCGGCACAGTCCGCGCTTTTCGCGGGACTTCACGTTGAACCCCGGGGCTGTTCCCGGTTCCGGATCCTTAAGGGAGGCAAACGATGGAAGGGCGGCTGACAGGAAAGGTGGCGGTTGTAACGGGCGCGGCGTCGGGGATCGGAAAAGCGACCGCGCTCCGATTCGCCCGCGAAGGAGCAGCCGTGGTCGTCGCCGACATCGACGAGACGCACGTCGCCAACGTTGCCAGACTGATCCGCGACGGCGGCAGTCATGCCGTCGCAAAGACGGTCGACGTATCGGTCGCGTCCGAAGTCGACGCACTGGTCCGCGCTGCGGTGCGCGAGTTCGGGCGTCTCGACATCATGATGAACAACGCCGCGGCTCCGCACGGCGCAGCGGTCGCCGATACTACCGACGCCGACTGGCGGCGCGTGATGTCGGTGACGCTCGACGGCGTGTTCTACGGAGTGCGCGCGGCGCTCAGGTGCATGATCGCGCAGGGATCGGGCAGCATCCTCAACATCTCTTCGGGTGCCGGTCTCGGCGGCGAAGTCATGCTCGGTGCGTACGGCGCGGCCAAGGCGGCTGTCATCAACCTAACCAAGACGGCGGCGGTCGAGAACGCGGCGAGCGGCGTGCGCGTCAACTGCATCTGTCCGGGACCGATCGCGACGCCTCCGCTGGCGGCGTGGCTCGGCGCGATTCCCGGCGGCGCCGAGCTGTTCGCGAAACAGATTCCCGCCCGCCGCATCGGCGAGCCGGAAGAGATCGCCTCCGTCGCGACGTTCCTGGCTTCCGACGAGGCTTCGTACGTGACCGGTGCAGTGGTCGTCGCCGACGGCGGCGTCAACGCCCGCACCGGCACTCCGCGCTTCGACTGAGGAGATCAAGGTCAGACCCCGATTTCCCGAACCCGGTGTCTGTCGCCCGAAATCGGTGTCTGTCCCCGATTTCCCGTAATCAGTGTCTGTCCCCGATTTTGTCCTGCGGGAGCGTTCGTGCGAGAGGACGCGGCATGAGCTACGAAGACATCCTGGTCGAGCATGCCGAAGGCACGGCGTGGATCACGATCAACCGCGAAGACAAAGGCAACGCGTTTCGCGTGCGCACGCTGCACGAGATGATCGATGCGCTCGAGGTCGCGCGCCGCGACGCCGATGTCCGCACCGTCGTTCTTACCGGTGCCGGTGCGCGCTTCTTCTCGATCGGCGGCGATCACGACCATTCCGGCGAGCCGCACGACGACCGCATCCACTACGGCAACATCTTCCCCGTCGTCGACCTGTACGACCTGATCGACAAGACTCCGAAGCCGGTCATCGCAATGGTGAACGGATTTGCCGTCGGCGGAGGCAACGTGCTCGCGCTGATGTGCGATCTTACGATCGCGTCGTCGACCGCGACGTTCCGCCAGGTCGGCCCGATGATGGGCAGCTTCGATGCGGGCTTCGGCACCTGGTACCTCGAGGAAGCCGTCGGCCGCAAGAAGGCCAAGGAGATCTGGATGCTCAATCGCAAGTATCCGGCTGCCGACGCGCTCGCGATGGGCCTGATCAACGAAGTCGTCGCGCCGGACAAACTTCGCGAGCACGTCATCTCGGTCTGCGACGAGCTTGCCGACCGCGGGCCGCAGGCGCTGGCCGCCGTCAAGTCCTCGTTTCACGCACGACACAGCGGCGTAGCCGGACTGTCGCGCGTATCGCTCGACCTGCTGACGCCCAACTACTACCGCAGCGAAGAAAGCAAGGAGCTTGGCCGCGCGTTCGGCGCGAGGGAGAAGCCCGACCGCGGAAAGTTCTACCGATGACCGCATCCTGGCGCGGCGGGCCGGTGTTCCTGCTCGTCACGCTGACGCTCGTCAACACCATCAACTGGGCCGACCGCCAGGTGGTTCCGATCCTGGTGCCCCAGATCAAGAACGAGCTCGGTCTTTCCGATACCGAGATCGGCATCATCAGCGGAATCGCGTTCTCGCTGATCTACGCGGTCTCCGCGTTCGTGTTCGGCTTTCTCGCCGACAGGAGCTCGCGTCGCAACGTCGTGCTGTTCGGCCTCGTCTGCTGGAGCGTCGCCACGCTCGCCAGCGGCTTCGCCAACGATTTTGCCGGGCTGTTCACCGCGCGTTTTTTCACCGGCCTCGGCGAGGCGTCTCTTTATCCGTGTGCGATGTCGCTACTGACCGATGCGTTCACGGCCGAACGTCGCGGGCGCGCGATCGGCCTGTTCGGTGCGTCGACGGCGCTCGGCGGCGGACTTGGAATCGGGCTCGGCGGAGCGCTCGTCAGCTGGCTCGGCTGGCGCAACGTGTTTTTCCTCTACGGCTCGGCGGGGCTGCTGGTGCTGCCGCTCCTGCTGCTGCTGCGCGAGCCTGAGCGCGACACGCCGAAGGCCGACATCGTGCACGAGCCGGCCTTGCGTATCGTTGCGGGAGCGCTCGGCGACGTGCGGCTGCTCGCGATCTGGACGACCGGCGCGCTGCTGATCGCCGCAGCAACCGGTTGGATCACGTGGGCGCCGAGCTACTTCGAGCGCGACCTGCACTTCGACGTGCGTGAGATCGGCGTCGTCTTCGGCATCGCGCAGCTCTTCGGAGGAGTCGCCGGAAGCCTGCTCGGCGGATATCTCGGCGACGTGTTCCGACGGCGCCGCTTCGCCGGGCAGATGACGGTGGCCGCCGTGACGGCGCTCGTTACGGCGCCGCTGGTCGGCGTTGCGCTGGTCGACGACGTTCCCAATGCCATCCTGCTCGGCGCAGCGGTGCTCGGGCCGTTCGCAATCTTCGCGTCGTTCCCGAATCTTCAGACGATGGTCGCCGAGATCGTTCCCGTGCGCCGGCTCGGATTGACGTGCGCCGTGCACGTGCTGTTTCTGTCGGGGATCGGCGCTGCGCTCGGCCCGTTCCTCGTGGGCTGGCTTTCCGATCGCACCGGCAGCCTCCGCATCGCGCTCATGATTCCGCTGGTCTTTGCGGTCGCCGCGGCCATCGGTGCGTGGGTTGCCGAGCGCATCATCCGCGCACGAACTCCTGCTGCGCTGCAATGACGATGCGGATCGAGGATCCCGAGTCCGGCTCTGCGCAAGGACGGCAGCAGCAACTGCAGCAGGAACCCGCACAGGAAGCGCAGCACGCGCCGTGGTCGCGCACGGCGATTCCGCGCTGGGCCGAAGACATCCCCGTGCCGGAGTTTCTTGCGCTGCGCGAGGGGAACGTTGCGGTCATCGTGGTTGCACCGCACGGCGGCCGCCGCATGCGTCCGATCCGCCCCGGCGACAGCGTCAACGACCTTCATACCGCCGCGATCGCGTGGGAGCTTGCCGAACGCCTCGACGCGCACGCGATCGTCAATCACGCGCTGGATCGCAACGACATCGACCTCAACCGCATCGAGCATCTCACCACGCGCGCGCCGGAGTTTCTTTCGCTCCTGCTGTCGTCGATCGGACACGCATCACGCAGCGGCCTGGTACCGATCGTCGTCTTCGTGCACGGCTGGAACATGGTCACGTCGTGCTGCGACATCGGCATCGGGCTTCGCCGGCCTGCAGGAAGGCTCACCGGCCGCTTTCCGACGCTCAGCCGGACGCGCCTCGAGACGACGATCGCCGGCATCGAGCGCGAGCTTTCGGCGCGCGGACTTTCTGCCGATATCGGGCGGCGCTACGCAGCGAGCGGGCGCGACAACGCTGCGCAGCTCTTCAGCGGACGGCACTCGGCGAGCGAGAACCCGGTCGTCGCCGAGCTCGGCATGCTGTCGGCGGCAGGCCGCGTCGATGCCGCTCAGCTCGAGCTCGGAATCTCGCTGCGCTGGCCGGGGCCGCTGCGGGATGCGCTGATCGACGGGCTTGTCGCAGCTCTCGGCGCGGCGTCGCCGGCATTGCCGCGGGAGCCCGATGCGACTCCACCCCCGGAACCCGGCGCGAGCTTGCCGAGCGAAGCGAAAGCAGACGATGCAATGGCGCGCGACGCAAAAACGCGCGTTGAAAAAGCAGCGGTACGCTCAGGCTGGGATCTGCCGGCGACCGCCGGCGACGAACATCCCGACGGCCTCGAGCCGGGTTATTCCCTGCAGGCTGTCCTGGATCCGGACGGAAATGTCGCAACGTTCTGCGGCGTCGAAGCGACCGGCCCTCATTCGATGGTGGTGCGCTTCTCGCTCGTGTCGACCGACGGCTCGATGATGCTGCTCGTGGCCGAAGGAAGCTGGACCGGTGCGCGAGGGCGCTACGAGCTCGACGGATTCTCGTGGCACGCCGGCGACGGCGGCACGCGCATGACGATCCGCGTTCGTGCGCCGGTCATTCGTTACCGGACGCACGAGGCATATCTGGATCTCGAGCGCGGCCTGTCCGGATCCGAGCTCGCCTACGGCGACATCGACCTCGTCTTCGAGGCAACGTCGGGCGAGCACGGCACTCTTCGCGGCACGGTTCGCGCCGGCGACATCGATCTGGTGGTGGAGACAGTCGCGTTCTTCGATCGTGGAAGCCGGCGCAGCGAGCCGCCCCGCGAACGGCTTCGCATCCTGGTTGCGACGTCCGCGCAGGAAGTCACGATTGCGCGCAGCGACGAACGGACGGACATGCTGGAGCTCGACCGCGATCACGCGGCATTCGGCACGATCCGGGCGCGAGTGCCGGAGTTGCCGTTTCGCGAAGCCGAAATCGTCGCGCGCGTGCCGGTGTGGCGGCCGCTCGGCCAGGGGCAGGCGTCGCGCTGGACGTTCGGCATCGTGCGCTGCCGCTTCCAGGACGACAACGGCGAGACGCGCGAGCACGCGGGCCTTTTCGATTCGCTCGAGATCTTTTCGCGGCGGCTTCCGAGCTAGCCGCGACGTCCCGCATCCTGGTCGGAGCCGCTCGCGCGCCGGTCGAAACGGTTAGCGCGCCGGCAGCCGCGTTCGCCTACTTCAGCACCGCGTACGACCACGTCTCGCTCAGCACCGACTTGTCGTTCTTGAGGAACGCGCGCAGCTCGATCGGCGGTGCGATGGTCGGCTTGATCTGAAAGGCGAGGCGCCATCCTCCGGTGTCCGGATTGCGCACCACGTGGTAGTCGAGAAGCTCGGCCGACTGCGGTGGTGACGTCGTGATGACCGGAACCGGCGGCGCCGAGTCGGGCAGGGCGTTGAGCTCCTTTCCGGAAAAATCGAGCACGAAACGGCGGCTTGTTCCTTTCGGACCGCTGTCCTGCCGCGTTGCCACGACGCGCGCGCCGGGCGGCGTCTGCGGATCGTCGGTGTAGAACGAAACCGAATACGAGAAGTCGAGCTTCTGGCCGGGCTGCACGGCCGTCGCGGGCACCCAGTACGCGACGATGTTGTCGACGAGCTCGCTGTCGGACGGAATCTGGTCGAGCTCGACGCGACCGTCGCCCCAGTCGCCGTGCGGCTCGACCCACGTGCTCGGGCGCAGCTCCGAATGCGTCTCGAGGTCCTGGTAATTCGCGAACGCACGATCGCGCTGAAGCAGGCCGAAGCCGCGCGGATTGTGCATCTGCATCCCGCTCGCGCTGATCGTCGCCGGGTTGTCGAGCGGACGCCACAGCCACTCGCCGGCGTCGAAACGCAGCAGCAGCCCGTCCGAGTCGTGCACCTCCGGACGAAAATCGTCGAAATGCCGGCGCGAGTTCTCGCCGAAGAAGAACATGCTCGTCAGCGGCGCGATGCCGAGCTTGCCGATCGGGCGCCGCGCGAAAAGATGCGATTCGACGTCGACCACGGTGCGCGCCCCCGGCCGGATGTCGAACCTGTACGATCCGGTGATGCTCGGCCCTTCCATCAATGCGAGGACCGTCAGGTGGTCCGCGTTCGGCGCCGGCTTCTCCAGCCAGAACTCGGCGAAGTGCGGGAACTCCTCGCCCGCCGGCTCGACGGTGTTGATCGCGATGCCGCGCGCCGAAAGACCGTAGACGTTGTCGCGCCCGAGCGCACGGAAGTACGTGGCACCGAGAAAGACGATCAGCTCGTCGTAGTACTGCTTGCTGCGCATCGGCGCATGGACGCGAATTCCGGCGTAACCGATGTCGGCCGGAATGCGCGACGCGAAATCGTTCTTGCCGTAATCAAACGATTTGATGTCGAACGGCACCGGCCGCGCGCCCGATTTGTCGAATGTGCTGATGCCGACGGTCCGGTCGTAGTAGAGGCCCGGATGAAAGAACTGGACTTCGAACGGGAGATTCTCGCCGCGCCACAACGACTTCGCCGGGTCGAAGCGGATGTCGCGCCACTGGTCGTACGTGGTCGCGCCGCCGCGATCCGGCGCCAGCATCCATTTGGGAACCTCGTGGCGATGGTCGCGGTATTCCTCGACCGACAGGGCCTTGGCCCGTACGGTGACGTCGTCGAGGGAGAACGCGCGGGCTGCCAGCGGAAAACAGACGGTCGCGGCCAGCGCCGCAAAGATTCGCAGGGGGATCGTCGAATGGGAGCGCATGATGTGCGCTCATGGTGCCGGAGCGACCATGGAAGTCCACACACGTCGCTTCGCGGCTCGGGAGGCAGTTTCGCGCGCCGGGCTTTTCCGGACGCCATCCGCAGGTTAGAACCGCAGGATGAAACCGCTTCGCGCCTTCGCCGTCCTCTTCGGACTGCTCGCTGCCTCGAACTTCCTCAAGCCGATCACCGCCGACGAGCACACGGGATTCGTATTTCTCGGCAGGCGGCTTGCCGAGACGCCGAACCTGATCGCCGGCGTCGCGTTCGGCGTATTCCTTTCATGGTACGCATTGTCGCTGTGGCGCGAGCGGGCCTCCGCTCTTCCGCTCGGGATCGCCTACGCGTGCTACGTGAGCGCCAATCTCTTTCTGTTCACGCTCCGCCAGCCTGCGCCGACCGGAAACGCGCGGCTCTTCGGCGCCCTTTACATGATCTTCGCGCTCGGCGGCGCGTGGGGAGCGGTCGCCGTGATGGTCCGAAGCGGTCTCGGCAATCTCGAGCGCGCTCCCGGCCGCATCCTGCTGCGCTCGTTCGCGCTGCTGTTCGCGCTCATGGCGCTGTCGGATCTGCTCAAGCCCTTTGCGTATACGCCGGAGGTCGGATTCGTTTTCTTCGGACAGCGGCTGGCCGGCAGCGCGAACACGATCGTTGCGCTCGTGTTCTCCGGGCTTCTTGCCGCGTATGCGGTCAGCATCTGGAACGAGAAGCGCCTCGCGCTGATGCTGGGGATCGGTTATGCGATCTACGTCATCGCGAATCTGGTGCTGTGGAACTTCCGCAAGCCCGAGGGCGCTGATGCGCCCCTCATCTTTGCGCTTCCGTACATCCTGAGCGCCGTCGGAGTCTCGAGCGGCGCGGCATACCTTTTGTGGCAGCATCGCGAACGGCTCGATTGACGGACGGCCCCGGCGATCCGTCGGCCGCGCTCTGGAGCGTGCTCGACGATGCCGAGGACGTTCCCGATCGTTTCCCGAGCCCGTTCGATGAGCCTGGGCCGCATCCGCTGGCGCGCCGCGCCGCCGAAATGCTGCAGCGCGAGCTCGATGCCGTCGGCGCGAAGCTCGACCTTCCGGGCGGCGGCAAGATGTTCGGCGTGCTGGTCGCGCGCTCGCCCGACGGAACGATCGTTTTTCTGCGCGCGTTCTCGGGAACGCTCGGCGGGCATTTTGACGTTCCGGGCTTTGTCCCGCCGATCTTCGATCGCGACGCCAGGCTGGCCATCGAGACGCCCGGAGAGCGCGTCGTAAAACGGCTGACGTTGCGTGCCGCCGCGTACGCCGCATCGTCCGAGGTCGCACGGATCCGCGCCGAGGCGGCTGCGGTTGCCGAACGCCATCGACGCGAGCTCGAAGCTCTCCGCCGCGAGCACGCAACTCGCCGGAAGATGCGTCGTGCCCGGCGGCTGCAGTCCGAGATGAACGCCGACGCTCGCGAACGGATGCTCGAAGAGCTTGCCGCCGAGAGCCGTCGCGACAAGCGCGAGCGCCGCGATCTCGAAGCCGCTCATCGCGACGAACGACGCGGCCCGGAGGCTGCACTTGCGCGCACGACCGCGAAGCTCGCCGCCCATGCGCGCCTCTGTGCGATGGTTTCGCGCAGCCTCATGCGGCAGATTCACGACACCTATAGCGTCGTCAATGCTCGCGGCGAGCTGCGTGCGCTGCGCTCGCTGTTTCCGGACGCCGAGCCGCCATCGGGAGCCGGCGACTGCGCAGCGCCGAAGCTGCTCGCCTTTGCTTACGCGAACGCGCTTACACCGCTCGCGCTCGCCGAATTCTGGTGGGGCGCACCGCCGCCCGGCGGCGGGCGCGTCCACGGCAATTTCTATCCGGCGTGCCGCGACAAGTGCGATCCGCTGCTGGGCTTCATGCTGGCCGGCCTCGACGTGCGCGAGCCGCACCTGTTCACGCGGCCGGATGCCGCGGCGCTCGAGCTTCGAGTGCTGTACGAGGACCGGTGGATGGTCGTCGTCGACAAACCCTCCGGGCTGCTGTCGGTACCTGCACGAGACACCGGCGGCACGCGATCACCCGGCAATTCCGATTCGGTCGAGGCGCGGCTCCGTGCGCGCTACGGGGAGCCGGGCCTCACGCTCGTGCATCGTCTCGACCTCGATACATCGGGCATCGTCGTCGCCGCGCGTGACCCGGTGACGTACAAAGCCCTTCAGGAGCAGTTCCGCAGCCGCAGCGTAAAGAAGCGATACATCGCCGTCGTCGACGGTGTCGTTCACGAACGGTCGGGCCGGATCGATCTTGCGATCCGCGTCGACCTCACCGACCGGCCGCGCCAGATCCACGACCCGGTGCACGGCCGCAGCGCCGTTACCGAATGGCAGCTGCTCGCGCACGAGCCTGGCGGCTCGCGGCTCGCGATGTTCCCGAGAACCGGCAGGACGCATCAGCTTCGCGTGCACGCGTCGCATCCTCTCGGCATCGGCCATCCGATTGCCGGCGATCGCCTGTACGGCCGCGAGGGCGAGCGCCTCAAGCTTCACGCCGAATCGCTCGAGCTCGTGCATCCGGCAACGGGTGAGACGATCCGCTTCGAGAGCGCAACGCCGTTCTGACGGGCGTTTGGCGCCGCACCGGAATGCAGTAGAAGCGCCGCGGTGACGGAGATCCGCATCGAAGGCCGCTGCGACGCGCGTTTCGAGCCGGTACGAAACGCTTTCGCCGCCAACTTCGCCAAGCACGACGAGCTCGGCGCGGCGGTTGCCGTGACGGTCGACGGCCGCGAGGTCGTCAACCTGTGGGGCGGATACGCCGACGAAGCGCGCCGCCGGCCGTGGCAGCACGACACGCTCGTCAATGCGTTCAGCGTGGGCAAGGGAATCACGGCGCTGTGTCTGCTCGTGCTCGTCGACCGCGGCCTCGTCGACCTCGATCTGCCGGTTTCGTACTACTGGCCCGAATTTTCCGAAGGCGACAAGGACTTCATCACCGTTCGCCAGGTGCTCAGCCACCAGGCCGGCCTTCCGGCCGTACGCGAAGCGCTCGCCGCCGACGCAATGTTCGACTGGGACTTCATGACCGGCGCGCTCGCTCGTACACGGCCGTGGTGGAAGCCCGGCACGCGCCACGGATACCACATCAACACGTTCGGGTTTCTCGTCGGCGAGATCGTTCGCCGCGTGAGCGGTGCGAGCATCGGCACGTTCCTTCGCGAAGAGCTTGCCGGACCGCTCGCGGCGGACTTTCACATCGGGGTCGCGCCGGAAGACGACGCGCGCGTGGCGGAGTTCGTCTGGCTGCCCGAGCTTGCCGAGGTTCCGAGGATCGATCCCGCCAGGCTCACCGAAGACGAGCTGATGGTGTTCCAGTCGTACTTCAATCCTGCGGGCGCGTCCGGACACGGTACCGTCAACCGCGTCGAGTGGCGGCGCGCCGAGTATCCGTCGACCAACGGTCATGGGACGGCGCTCGGAGTTGCGCGTCTGTACGACATCGTTGCGGCGGGCGGCACGCTCAAAGGCAGGAACCTGATCGGCCACGACGTCGTCGCCGAAGCGTGCCGCGAGCATTCGTCGGGAATCGATGCCGTGCTCGGGCGTCCGTCGCGCTTCGGTCTCGGTTTTCAGCTCACGCTGCCGGAAAAGCCTGTCATACCCAGTCCGTCGGCCGTGCTGCACTTCGGCGCCGGTGGCGCGCTCGGCTTTGCCGATCCGGATGCGGGCATCGGTTTCGGCTACGTGATGAACCGGATGGGGCCGCGCTACAACAATCCGACCAACCGGAACCTGATCCGGGCGGTATACGCGTCGCTTTGAGCCTGGTGGGCATTGCCCGCGTCAGCCGAACGGGCGTACAGTTGTCCGCGATGACGCGCTCAAAGATCCCCGCTGCAATGCTGGCCGCGATGCTGATCGCATCCGTGGCGTACGCCGGCACCACGGCCAGCGGCATTTCCGGCGTGGTGCTGAATGCCACCTGTCCGGGCCCGTGCAGCATCCCGCCGAAACCCTTTCCCGTATACGAAGGCGACAACCTCGTCGTGATCATCAAGAAGCTTCCTGAGCGCACGCTCGTCGCGAGACTGTTCCCGAAAGACGGACACTTCGGCATCGAGGTCGCGCCAGGCCTCTACCGCGTAAAGGCCCGCATCCGCGAGCAAGGCGACTTCTCCTGCTGGGAGGGTTCGAGGCGGAAAGTCGAAGTCCTGGAAGGGATGGTCACGAACGTCCGCCTTCGCGTCACGAACATCTGCGTGCTTTAACGGTGGCGGCGGTCTTCGCCGAGGGGAATCCGTATCGTGCGTTCGCGTCGATGTTCGAGGCTCGGTCTGTCTGCGGCTGTATTCGCGCTGGTGGTCACCGGCTGCTTTCCGCCGCCAGATCGCGGTAAGGCGAAAACAGGCGGCAACGATGCCAATCCAGCAGCCGTCCGCATTGGCAGGATCGATGCGCTCGACGGCAAAGCCGTGCTGATTCATGGCGACCAGCGCATCGCAGCGACGGCCGGCTATCCGGTCATGGCCGGTGACAGGCTCGAGACCGGCGAGGGTGGAAAGGTCCAGGTCACGCTCGTCGATCACTCGGTCGTCGCGATCGGCGGCGGCACGACGATCGAGGTTTCGTCGCTGCTGCTCGACGCCGACGGAAGCCGCACCGGCCGCTTGTCGGTCGCGATCGGAAAATTCTGGCTGCACGTCACGCAGTGGAAGAAAGGGCCGAGCAGCTACGAGATCACGACGCCGAACGCCGTAGCCGGTGTGCGCGGCACGACGCTGTGGGGCGACACCAAAGTCGATGCGATCTGTTCGCTCGACGGAACCGTCGAAGTCCGCACGCTGAAAGACGACGCAGGGCTTGCGCCTGTGGCGCTGACGGCGGGCAATTGCGCGAGCAAGCTGAGCGAAGGGATGCTCGAGCCGCTCGCGCCGAGCAAGGAGACGATCGACGGGTATTTGAAGGAAGTGCTGATTCCGAGTGCGCCGCGGTAATTCCGCACGTAGTGGTCAGCCGCTGTCACCTCGACTCGCAAGCTCAGGCAGCGTGTGGCGGTACGAACGGAAGCCCGCATACATCAGCGCCGTAAGCGCCAGCGCGACGCTCGCCCATTCGCCTGCATATCCGTCGTAGCGGAGTTTCAACTGCTTTGCGCCGGCCGGGATCGTGACGGTCATCATTCGATCGGCGGTCGAAGAAATTGCTACCGGCGTACCGTCGACCTCTGCCGTCCACGGAGCGGAGTTGGCAACAGGCAGCCGGACTCGTGCCGGGCTCGGCCGCTTCTGAAACCTCCAGCTCAGTTCCGTCCAGGTCTCGTTTTTCACGAATGAGATCGCTCCGCCGGCAATCGTTCCCCAGCGATAGCCGGTCGCGAACACCCACCAGTCGCCGTACTGCGCGGCGGGAGGATTTCCGAGGCACTCCTCGACGTGCCGGGCGTCTTCGCCGTCGACGCCGACCATGTATCCGACCGCATAGTCCCTGGTCTGTCGACGCAGATTCTCGCACGGGAGGTCAACGACATTTTCCACGAGGCGACCGTTGTGCACGCTGGCCAGCTCCGCCCCATGACCGCCGATCAGCGGAAGTCGAAGCAACTCGATGGCGGCAACGAGCGCACGCGCGTGTGGCCGCGGCGCCGAAATGGCAAGGGTCGTAACCTGATCGTCGACGTCCGACGCAACCCAGTCCAGAGCGGAGCGATAGTCCTCGACGGACAGGTCTTTTGCAGACCAGTCTTCTTCCCACGTCGATCGAATTCTCTCCGCGGGCGCTTTCTGCATCGGCCACGCACCGACGATTCCGGCGACCGTGAAAGCAACTACGACACCCCTCGCCAGCGATGGAAGGCGATTCCACATCGCAACGCCGAGGAGAGCCGTCCACACGAACGCAAAAGGCAAGGTTCGCAGGTAGATCATGGACACCATCACACGGTCGATTGCCGGCACGTCGATGGTCCACTTGTGTACCGAGACGGCGACGAGCAGCGATCCGACTCCGCACCAGACTGCGAAGCGCTTCCGTTCCGTGCCCGGAGTCCTGAACACAGCGATCCCGATGCACAGAATGATGGCCAGCAGCGTGGGCCACGGCGCCACGAGCGTGCCCGACACCAGCCGCCAGATCGGATCGTCAAGTGCTCCGAAGGACGTGGAGCTTCCTACCTGTCCCCAACCTTGTACGGCGGTAAGAAGCGTGGGCGATGCGATCAGCAGCGCGATTACGCTGCTCATGAACCAGCCTGCGAGTTCCTTGCGCCTCCCGTTCCCGTCGACGAGCGCCAGAAGACCGGCGCCGAGCCACGCAACGGCGGCTATCAGTGCGGTGTGCACGTGGATCAGCGGAATGAGACCGAGCCAGATCGCCGCGCGATCGATGCGGCGCGCGATGATCAGGTCATGCGCGAGCGCAGCGAAGACCAGCGTCCCGACCTGCTGCGAGAGCAGACCGATCACGAACACTCCCTTCAAGCCCGCGCCGAACGTCGACAGCACCGAAAGCCACGCCGCGACGACAAGCGCAGCAGACCAGCCGATGGATCGCCGGACGGCGACAGCGACGAGAATCGGCAGCGCGAAGTAGGTGACAACGGCATAGGCATTGAACAGGCGCGCGAGGTCGACAGGGACGGCCATGCTGCACAGCGCGAGCAGCACATAAGTAAGGTGAGGGTAGAGGAGGAACGGGACGTAGCCCTGAAACCAGTACGGGTCCCAGCCGAGCCGGTGTCCCGAAGGAAGATAAAGGTCGCGAGCGTCCCGGACGCGCAGGTAGTGCGTGGCCGTGTCGGTGGCAGCGGACGACAGCTCGGGAAGGCGGAGGAAGTGGATCAGGTCTTTCAGGATGGGCGCATGGGCAATCAGAACAACGGTGAGGAGACCGATGGCGAACGCCGCCGCGCGAAGGAGCGACTTCCTTGTCCAACCTGTCTGGGAATTGCGGTCCACGGTTCGCCGAATGACTGATTGCTACGATCCGATCCCGGTCGTCCGCCGCATCACCACTGCGGATACGATCACGCCGCTGGCCACGAGGATCAGGGCGAGGTTGAACAGCGGATGCGGACCGTAGACCGCCGAGAAGGCAAGAACCACCGGGTCGTCAACGGCCGCATTGATTTCCCGGATCAATGCGAGGTGCGAATCCTCACTGCCGCCGGATACCGAGATCAGCGCCACATAGCCGCGATCGCAGTCGACCCAGGTATTGTAGCTGACCGTGTTGTTCCTGCCGCCATGAGTCACGCCGAGCGATGCCTTCTTCAATCCGGGGAAATCGTTCTGCCCCAGAGGGATGAGACCGAGGAAGCTGTTGTCCACCGTCGCATTCATCGGCTGGCCAGCGGCGGTCCGCGTGCCGTGGATTACCGATTTGTGGCCGAGGAAGAAGAGGATCATCCCGCAAAGCCCGAGCACGGTCATCGTGATGATGATGCGCTGCCCAGCCGTCATGGGTTGCTTGTCCGCAGGCTTTGTCGCGGCGGGCTGATCTGTCATGCGGTCATCAGCCAGTGATCCGGTGGCCTTTGCAATCGCTCCGCGCGAACCGGCGTCGCGAGTGACGCCGCACCTTCGCGCGTTCAAGCCGGCATGAGCGCCGCGGACGCTGAGGCCGATCCTGATGCCTGGCGCGTGCCAAGCGTCTGCGCGATGGCCGTCCGCACCGTCTCCGGATCCGACCGCTGCATGTAATCCGTCGACTGATCGATCCAGCGCACGATGCCGCTCGCATCGACGAGAATCGTCGTCGGAATCGGCAGTGGAATGACCACGCCCGGCTTCGGCGCGAAGTTCTTCGGATTGCGCAGGTTGTAGCGGTCGGTGATCGCAAGGTCCGGGTCGGGCAGCATGTTCGCTTTCAGGCGGTGCTTCGTGCGGCCCTTGCGGATCTGCTCGGCGCTGTCCGAGCAAACCGTGACGATCCGGATCCCGTGCGCGTCGAGCTCGGGCTCGAGCTCGTTCCACCGCCTGAGCTCGGCGACGCAGTACGGGCACCAGTGGCCGCGAAAGAACTTGAGCAGGAACGGCCGGCCGCGAAGGCTCGCGAGGTCGAACGGGCGGCCTTCATCGTCGAGCGCCGTGAAGTCGACAATCGGGCGACCGACGGTGACGGCGGGCACATTCGGTGCCTGGCGGCTCGCCGCGCACAGCAGCGCGAACACCGATCCGGATACGACGGCAAGGCCTGCTGAGATGCCGGCCGCAAGGGAAGGGTGCGCGCTCAGCGCGAAGACCCCGACAAGCGCGCCGGCAACGCTCGGCGCGATATAGGCCGTGCGGTCTTTCGGAATCCGCACGCGCTGCATCAACCAGAGCCAGCGGACGCCAGGGCCAAGGACGAGCGCGATCGCCAGAAAACCTGCGGAAGTTCCGTTCATCATTCGACTCCGTCGTCTCGCATGCCCCGACTGCCGGGGGTTTTTTCATGGCAACGCTGGCATCGCGCCGAGCGTTTAGGTACGGTGTACTTAAATAGTCCGATGCAAGCAAAGGTCAAGAGGTTTCATGGGAAGGCCGGCAAAGTTTTCGCGTGAGCAGCTCCAGGCGGCGGCCCTCGCGCTTGTCGACAGGGACGGGCTCGAGAGCCTTTCGATGCGTTCGCTCGCGGCCGAGCTCGGCACCGGCGCGATGACGCTCTACAACCACGTCGAGCATCGCGAGGATCTCGAGATGCTGGTGGTCGAGGCCGTCATCGCCGGCACGCGTTGGAAGGGCGTAGAGCACGACGACTGGCGCGACGACGTTCGGCAGATCGCAATCGCGATGTGGCGCGCAGTGCGCGCGCATCCGGCAACGATTCCGCTGATCCTCACACGCCGGAGCAGCTCACCGGCGGTGCTCGATTTGTCCGAGGCGCTGCTTGCTGCGCTCGCGCGAAGCGGCCGCTCGGGTCGCCAGCTGCTGATCGCGTTTCGCGCGCTGACCGCGATCGTCACCGGCTTCGCGCAGGTCGAGCTGGCGGCGCCGCTCATTACCGGCAGGAAAGAGAAGGCCAAAGAGGTGATCGCACGCGTGCGCGCGCTGCCCGAGGATCGCTATGCGCGTCTTCGCGAAATCGCCAAGGCGGCGACCACGAGCAAACCCGAATCGGAGTTTCGCAGCGGCCTCGACCTGTTCCTGGCAGGCCTTGGCGACGAGGCGCCCTTGCGGAAGCGTCGCATAAAATGACGAATCCACGACGGCCGGGGATCGAAGAGCGGATCGCGCTGCTAAAGAAAGGCTCTCTTCTCGGGTTTGTGTGGGTGCTTCGGGGTTCTGAGCCGCGCGCACCCGCCTGATTCCGGCCCAGACGAGGACCATCCGCATCGACAAGAGTCGAGCTCCGACGACGCCTTCACGGCGCGGCCGCCATCCCCCGACATTCCCCGGGGAATGTTCGCGCATTGGCGAGATTGCCGCGCCTCGCATCCATGAAGGCGCGGCCAAAGTCGAGGTCCGCCTGATACTGGTTGTGTGCCGCGCAGCGCAGCTCGATGTTTTCGGGCGTAGGAGGTCCGCCCATCGCGAACGGAGCTTTGTGGTGGAACTCGATGTTGCCCGTTTCGCGGCAGCGACGTCCTCGTGCGTCTACGTAGCAGCAGCGTCCCGAGTCGCGCCGCCATACCTCGCGTCGCACGGCCGCCGGGATGGTGCGGGATCGCTGTCCTCGCTGCGATTCCGTCGTATCGGCGGTGGGCGTTGCGGCGGGTCGATCGGTGCATTCCGCGTTCGTCGACGTGGTCGGCTTCGGCCGATCGGTGCATTTTTCTTTCGTCGGCGTCGTCGACCTCGGTCGATCGGTGCAGCCTGCCTTGCGCGCGAGTGTCCGGACGAGCAGCACGTCGATCGCACGACTGATGATCGCGGCCGCGTCGCGACCCGTCGCCGAGCGGCCCAGCAGATCCTGCAGCGACCGAAGCTTGTCGTGCGTTTCTTCGTCTACGGTGATCTCAATCTTGTAGCGGCGCGGGCTGAGCGGAACGATCGGCTTGGTCACCGTTACCGGCGGCGCTGACCGTGGAGCGATCGCGAGGCCGACGACATCGGAGGCCGGCGAGGCCGTGGAGGCCGGCCGATTACTCGAGCAAGAAGTCGCGTCAGCCGGCACCGCCGGTCCATTGTTTGCCGCGTTCGCACCGCGAGCTCCGGGCATCGCACGAACACGCGACGCCACATCCGCTCGCGGCGCGAGCTCGGCAACCAGACGCTCGACCTCGCGCGAGCTCCTGTGCCTGGCGCGCTCGAGCACTCGCAGGTGGTTCTCGGTGGTCAGATGCCTCGCAGATGGATCGCGCTGAGATGCAGCTCGCCGCGTGCGACCAGGTCCAGCACGACCGGAAAGCGGCGCGCCGTGCGCGCAGCCCAAAGCCGCTTGGCCGTTACCTGCTCCGACATGTGGAAGCGCTCCATGCAGAAGCTGAACATGGAGGAGCAGGCATGCCTGGCCCAGAGCTTGCGCTCGTCGATCTCGGCGATCGCGACGAGAAGCGCCGCGGTCGTACGACGGTCGTGGGCGACGAGGCACTCGAAGTGATCGAGCAGTTCCTTTTCGGAGAGTCTTGCAATGCTATCGAAGGATGTCGTCATGACGACCCTTGTAACACGGGTTTTTCAGGCGTGGTTCGCCGCAAGGACGCGACCGCTCAGAGACATGCGCCTGTCGCGACAAGCCGCGAGATCCGAGCGGCGTAACGCGCGAAGTCGCGAAAAAAGCGGCACGCTCCGTTTCGCTTCGCCATACGCGACGTCAAACGGCGAAATATCGCGTCAAGCGAAATCGACATCGCGACGGCGCTTCCATAACAAAAGTAGCATAGCTGGCCGCGGTCCGCGCCCGACGCGCCGCGCGCGTGTTATCCGACGAAACTTTTCGGACCCGTCACCATCGTCGGCATTCCCCGCGGAATGTTCGTGCAGCATGACACTCGCCATCGCCGACATTCGCCGGGGAATGTTCCTGCAGCATGACCCGTCGCCATCACCGAAATGCTCTCCGGGGATTTTCGTGCAGAATGAACAGTCCCCATCACCGACATTCCCCGCGGAATGTTGGTATACTTGACGAGGAGAGAGGCTGAAGTTGCTGACGATGATGCCGTCGCCAATCTGACGGACCCCGTTTGATCGAAACCCCCGAAACAGGGACCCACACGAATCACGCAGATCCAAAGAAAAAGCCTCGCTGCACGAATGCGCAGCGAGGCCATTTCGATCGCGAAAGGTTTCCGCGTCAGCTTTTGAGCGCCGCAAGCGCCGCATCGTAGTTCGGCTCCTGCGCAATGTCGGGCACCATCTCGGCGTAGGTGATCTTGTCGTTCTCGTCGACCACGAAGACCGCGCGCGCGGTCACGCCCTGCAGCGGACCGTCGGCGATCGCGACGCCCCAGCGCTTGCCGAAGTCGCGGTCGCGAAGGTCGCTTCCGGTCTTTACGCGGTCGAGGCCTTCGGCGGCGCAGAAGCGCTTGCCGGCAAACGGAAGGTCGGAGCTCGCGATCACGACGACGACGTTGTCGCCGAGCGACGTGGCCTTCTGGTTGAATGTCCTCGTCTCGGTCTGGCACACCGGCGTATCGACGCTCGGAAGCGTGACGATCACCTTCTTCTTGCCGGCCAGCGACTGCTTGGTGATCGGCGCCATGTCGGCACCGGTAAGGTTGAAGTCGGGCGCGCTGTCGCCGACTTTCGGCATGGTGCCGGAAAGAGTGACGGGGTTTCCGCGAAGGGTGGTTGTGGCCATGGGCTGTCTCCTTTGAGCGAGGACGGGACGTTGCGAATGGCGGCTAGTTAGCGGGGGAGGCGGGCGAGCGCAACGGCTTCGTCATGTGTCACCTCCGCAGCGCCTGGCGGCGCAGCACCCGTAGGACTGTCCGATGACGAGTCTCAATCGCGTGGATGTCATTTCGAGGCTGTGCGGACATACCAGTATTGCAACGGCATCGGACGCGGCGACCTCGCTTTATTCCACTGCTGTCGTCGCGATGCCGAGTGGCGCAGCGGTAACTTGTCTCGGTCATGCCGGACGCTAGAATCGGAGGACGATGGCGATGGAGACGGCATTCCGTTCCGAACAGAAGTTCACGCAGGCCGAGTTCTTCAAATGGCTCGCGGCGCGGCCGTCGTCCGATATCCACCACTACGAGCTGCTTGACCGGCACATCGTCATGACGCCGCCGGCGGGATACCCGCATTCGATGATCGGCGTGCGTATCTCGGCGGCGCTTCTTCAGCACGTGCGTACGCTACGCCTCGGTCTCGTGAGCGATGCGACCGCAGGGTACGAATTGCCGAGTGGCGATACGGTCGAGCCGGATGTTTCCTTTGTCACTGCCGATACGCTCAAGGCCGGTCGCAAGCCGGAACCTGGCAGCTTCTTCCGGATCGTTCCGGATCTGGTGGTAGAGATCGTCTCGAAGACAGGCGCACGCCGCGACACCGTCGAGAAGAGACGCATTTACGAAAAGAACGGAGTCGCCGAATACTGGCTCATCTACCCGAAGACGCGGCACGTGAGCGTGCTGCGCCTGGTCGACGGACGCTTTACGAGCCCGCTCGACATCGTCAGCGGCTCGGTCCGCTCGTCCGTTCTTTCCGACTTCGAGATTCCGCTCGCGGAGATTTTCGCAGACTGCGGCTGAAGCGCGCGGCTACTTGCGCGCAGCCATCTCGGACGAGATCTTCCGGAAGTGCGGCGCCGCGGTTTTCTCGGCCGCAGCCTGCAGCGCGCGGTAGCGGGCAAGCACCCTGGTCCCGAGCAATGTGAGCGTTGCTCCGCCGCGCCCCGATCCGCCGCGCACGACGTCGACGAGCGGCGTGCGGAACAGATCGTTCATCGTCAGCACATGCAGCCACGCGCGCCGGTAGCTCATGCCCATCTCCCGTGCGCCGCCGGCAATCGAGCCCGTGGCTGCAATCGCCGTCAGCAGATCGGCTTTGCCCGGGCCGATTGCGATCTCGTCGCCATCGTAGATCTGGGTCTTGATTCGAAGCGTGACCATCCGGGCGCAAGTATTTCCACAACTAGTGACACCTGACCAGTCACTATTTTTGTGGACAGAGTCTCATTTCCGATATATCCGGTGGGCCATATCGGCGCCGTGACAGCGGTCGGAGGAGGGCAGTTGTCGCTTATTCCACGGATCATCGTATCCGCGCTCGTCGTCGTTCTGGCGTGTGCGCCTGAGACTGCACGCGGGCAGAACGACGGAGCATCACCGGAGCTTGCCGCGGAAGCTCCCGCGATCATCTTTGCGGCGGCGAGCCTTCAGGCTTCGCTGACGGCGGCCGCGGACGCGTATGCAGCCCATGCCAGGCAGCGTCCGAGCCTTACGTTCGGCGCGTCATCTCTCCTGGCAAAGCAGATCGACGGCGGCGCGCCGGCCGATCTGTTCATCTCCGCCGACGAGCAGTCGATGGATACCCTCGTCGCGCACGGCCGCGTCGGGTTCGGCAGCCGCGTCGACTTTCTCGCAAATCAGCTCGCGCTCGTGGCGGTGGCGGCGCGGCCTTTTGAGATGGAGATGAAGCCGGGGCTGCCGCTGGCCGAGCTTCTGGACGACAGCAAGCTCGCGATGGGCGATCCCGACTCGGTGCCGGTCGGCCGCTACGGAAAGGAAGCTCTGACAAGCCTCGGCGTCTGGCAGGCCGTCGAGCCAAAATTGATTCGCGCAGCCGACGCGCACGCTTCGCTCGAGCTCGTCGAGAGCGGCGAAGCCCGCGCCGGAGTCGTCTACTCGACCGATGCGCTGGCTTCGAAGAAGGTCGTGGTGGTGGGTCTTCTGCCGGAGACGAGTCACCGGCCGATCATCTATCCGCTTGCGATCGTCGCCGGCCATGACCGGCCGGAGGCGAGGGCGGTTCGCGACTTCCTGCTTTCGTCCGAAGCGAAGGCGATCTTCGGGCGCTTCGGGTTCATTCCGAAGTAGCGCGACGCGCGCTTACTCGCGCTGCTGCCGGCGCCAGCGCTCGATCGTCGCCTCGACGAATCCCTGCGCGGTCGTCTCCTGCTTCCACGCGGCGGCGAACTTCGCCGATCCGCTTCTCGGCCGGAACTCTTCGGCAAGATTGTCCATCGTAAGGCGCACGGGAACGTTGACGCCTTCGCCGACCACGATCGCTTCCTGCGTGCGAAGCGCCGGCAGCGCGTTGATCAGTCCGCCGGCGCTGTCGGGCAGCGTCTTGGCGATGAATTCCTGGTCGGGGAAGTTGCTCATGCGCAGCGCGAACAGCGTGTTGCACTGCGAGAGCACCTCGGGGCTGATCTCCGACGGGCGCTGCGTGATCAGGCACAGCGCGACGCCGTACTTGCGGCCTTCCTTGGCGACGCGCGCGAGCGCTTTTCTGGCCGACGGGAACGCGGCTTCGCCCTTCGGCACGTAGCGGTGGGCTTCCTCGCAGACGAGCAGCACCGGCACCGATTTGCTGCGCTCGGACCACAGCGCGAAATCGAAGATCATGCGCGAGAGCATCGAGACCAGCACCTCGACGATCTCCGACGGCACGCCCGAAAGATCGACGATCGTGATCGGTTTTCCCGCCACCGGAATGCGCAGGATGCGGCTCAGGATCTTGGCCATGTTGTCGGAGATGAACATGCCCGAGAACATGAAGCTGTAGCGGCTGTCGGCGTTGAGCGTCTCGATGCGATCCTTCATGCGCAGGTACGGCGCAGCCGAATCGGGCTTGTCGAGCCGGCCCATCTGGCGGTCGAGATACTGCAGCAGCGTCGCCATGCGGTACGGCACGGGCGTATCGACGGTGATGTAGCTGGTGTCGCGGCCCTCGCCCACGTAGCGGCGCTTGGCCTCGAGGATCGCGCCCTTGAGGATGCCGACCTCGGTCTCCTGGCTCATGCCGTCTTTTCCGATCAGCAGCTCGACGGTCTCCTCGAAGTTGAGCAGCCAGTACGGCATCTCCATGTTCTGCGGCGAGACGACCTCGGCGCGCTCGCCGAATGCCTGGCGGTACTCGTTGTGCGGATCGAGAAGCACGATGTGGCCGCACGTGTTCTGGTCGAGGATCGCGCGCAGGAGCAGGGCCACCGTGCACGACTTTCCGGAACCGGACGTTCCGAGCACGGCGAAATGTTTTCCGACCAGGTGATCGGTGGTTACGAACGCCGGCAGGCTGCGGTCCTGGTGAATCGCTCCGACGCGTACGTTCGAAGCGGCCGGCCGCGCGTATACGCGCTCGAGGTCGGCGCGCGTTGCCGTGTAGATCTCCGAGCCGAGGCCGGGATAGACCGACACGCCGCGCTGGAACGTGCCTTCGCTTCCGGTGCCCACGTCGAGCATCGCCTCGCCGAGCAGCTCCATCTCGAAGAAGTGTTTTTCGTCGGCAACCGGCGGGAACGAAGGATTCTCGGTGCGAAGGCTCGAGATCATTCCGAAGACCGTCGAGTGCCCGGTCTGGATGCGTGCGATCGCGCCGACCTGCACGGCCGAGCGCGCGACGCCGTTGTTGCTCGCCGTGCTCGCGGCCTCGGCCGCCGCCGTGACGGCGTTCGGAGTCGCGTAGACAAGAAGCGCAGAAACCTTCGAGCCCGCAACGGATATGACGTGACCAATCTTGGTCGACTGTTCGCTCACCGCGATCCCCTTTCACTGCCCCCAGATCGATCCCCGCGATCCATGAACCCGTGTCACGAATCGCGAAAGCCGTCTCCCCTGTTCTGTCCGTGCGCGATGGTCCTTCCCCTGACCGCCGCGTAGGTCTCGATCCGCTGCCTAACGCCGCGCAGCCCGTCCCCGGCTGCTGCTGGTCGTCGTGCGCCTTTGTTCTGGAGAAGGCCTCGGTGCCCTCGGCACTTCCTGTCCCTCGGAAAACTCGGGCGCGACGGCGCCCTGTTTAGCCCATATCGCCTTGGCCTGCATCTCCATTCTCTGGGATGCATCAAGCTCCTCTCGCAGCAGGTACGCGAACGAAATCGTTCGAAGAGCCCACGCGTAGTCGGCCGACTGGTCGCCCCGCGCTTTTCGTACGGCATCAAGATAGACGCCGGCCGCGGTTTCGGCCCGCTCCGCGTCGCGCATTTCGCGGTACGTGATGGCCTGCGACAGAAGCGTGTCGAGACGCAGCGAGTCGTACGCATCGACGGCGGCCGCCGCGACTTCGATCGCGCGCTCCCCGAGCTCGATTGCCTCGGGAAAACGCTGCGAACCGCGCAGGATCTCGACCAGGCTTTCGAGCGCCTCGAGGTAATCCGGGGCGACGTATCGGCGTTCGGAGATCGGAAGAGTCGGCCACGCGGCGGCGTACGCTTCGGTGGCGAGGCGCAGCTCCTGCTCGGCGCGCGTCAGGTCGCCTTTTTTGCGGGCGACGAAAGCGATTGCGTTTCGCGTCGGGGCCATCTCGAACGGGCTGGCATTGCGGGCGACGAGCGCGTCGAGGTTGCGTACCGCGATCTCGGCGCCGGCCGTGTCGACGGCCCACAGGTGCTGTTCGTAGCGCGCAGCGTCGGCAGCCGCGGTGGCCAGCCCCAGCTTGTAGAGGATGCCGGGCTGTTCCTGCAGGCCGCATGGCGCCGCGAACACGATGTTGCCCGCGCGCGGCCGCAGGAACTCGGCGTCGAACGGGCTCGGCTGACCTTGCGCGATGGCCTGGCGATGCTCGGCCAGAGCTTCTTCGTGCGAAACCTTCCAGAGGCTGAAGCTGCGCGCGAACAGAGGTCCCGACAACGCGTAGCTTCCCTGGCGCGCGTAAAAACGCGCGGCCTCGCACAGCGCAACCGAAAGCCGGATGTCTTCGGGGCCGTAGCGCGACTGCACCTCGGCGATGTTGGCAAGCACGAGCGGCTCGGCGTCGGCCCAGCGCCCGCGGGCGATGCGGATGCGCACCAGTGCTTCGCGTTCGCGCTCGCATTCGCGTTTCTCGACGAGCGCAGCGTCGGCAAGGCAAAGATCGCGCGCCGACTGGATGTGATGCTCGGCGAACGGATCGCGACCGACGTCTTCGTAAAGCTTCGCCATGCGAAGATGGATTGCGCGCTGCGTGAGCGGTGGCTTCGCCGGCGGTGGCGGCGTTGCCGGTTTTGCGCCGGCTGGCGGCGCCGGCGCCGATGCGGGCGCTGGTTCGACGTCGGGAGTTGCGGGCACCAGCGCCATCGCGGTCAGCGCATCGGATTCGGCTTCGGGATAACGGCCCTGCCGGATGCGCAGCTCGGCGCGCAGCAGCAGCAGCTCTGCCGTCTCCGGTGTCTGAGCCGCCGTCTTTCTGGTGCCGGCGCGCGGCTTCAGCGCCTCGCCAAGAATGGTTTCGGCGGGAACGAGATTACCGGCACTGAGCGACGCGCGGGCGAGATCGGCCGGCGACAGGTTCGCGTTGTCCTGCGTACCGGCGCCCGGGCGGCCGGCCGAACAGCCGGCAACCGCCACGAGCGCGGCGAGCAGGGCAATCTGCGCAAAGGTTCCTGCCACGTTCGGCCTCACGTATCCGATGCTCCCTTTGCCAAGATTGCGCCCGCACAGGCCGGGCTCTTCCATCGCGGGCTTTTCTTTCGCGCGGGCTCTTCTTTCCATGGAGGACCGAAGCACGCCTGTCGTGCACCGCCAGCACCGAGCGTCTCCGTGCCCCCCGCCGGACCGCGCTTTCGTTCGTTCGACTCGCGTCGCACGGCCGGACTCGCGATAGCTGCCGTTCCAATAGCGTTGCGGAGCGCCGTTCGCTAGTTGGCCCGTCAAGAGGGGCCCGCCTGCCGCTTGGTCCCCGAGTGAACTGCCTCGCATGCGCATGCCGACACCCAAACGGATCCTGGTCGCAAGGCTCGGTGCAATCGGCGACTGCCTGAGGGTTCTTCCCGCCGTCGTCCGCCTGCGCGCCGCGTTTCCCGATGCGGAAATCGGCTGGGTCATCGGGGACCTTGCGCGGCCGCTTTTCGAAGGTCACCCGGCAATCGACCGGCTCCACGTCGTGCGCAGGCATGAAATGAAGGGCGGCCCGCTGGCGGCACTCGGCGAGTTGCGGCGCGTGGGCGGCGAGCTCGCGGCCGTGCGCTACGACGTCGCGATCGACTTTCACACGCGGCTGAAAAGCGGGGTGCTTGCGTTCGCCAGCCGCGCGCCGCGCCGGATCGGCTTCGACCGAAAGTCCGGTGGAGAAGCAAACTTTCTGTTTACCAATGAGCACGTAAGGCTTGAGGACCACTACGAAAATCGAGTGCTGCGATTTCAGCGGCTCCTGGTCCCGCTGGGGCTCGAATGCAGTCCGCGCGCGACCGGCATCGAGGCCGCCCTATGGATACCGCCGGCCGCCGCGGCAGTTGGCGCCCGCATCTATGAGGAGGCCGGCCGACCCGAGGTCGCGATCTTTGCAGCCACCAGCGGAGCGCGATCGTACGACCGCTGGCCGGCCGAACGCTGGCGCGACGTCGCCAGCCGCCTCGCCGATGCGAACGTGCGGTCGATGGTCCTCTGGGGCCCGGGCGAGATGGAGATGGCCGGCGCGATCGCCGGCGGGACCGGCGGGTGCGCGGTCGCACCGCCGACGACGCTCGCCGAGATGATGGCCCTGCTCGGACACTTCCGGCTGTACGTGGGAAGCAATACGGCGGCGCTTCACATGGCCTGGATGCAGAAGGTTGCGTCGGTCGTGCTGGTCGGCGGCCGGCCGTGGCGCACCGATCGGCCGCTCGCGCCGGTGCCGTCGATCATGCTGTCGGCCGGTGGGGCCGAGCCTTCGCGCAAGCTTCGGGGAACGGCGGCACAACGCGCGATCGAAGGAGTCGAGGTGGACGAAGTCGTGGCCGCTGCATTGAAGTTGCTCGCCCCGTAATCCTTCCCGCTCGCGCGCTACCATCCCGGCTTCCCGCTCGCGCGTGGCATCTGGACTTCCCGCTCGCGCGGTCATCTGGTCTTCCCGCTCGCGCGGTCATCTGACCTTCCCGCTCGCGCGGTCAGTGTTCCTGCCGTAGGGTCCGGCCGGATTTTTCGATGGAGCTTTCGGCGTCCGACATTGTTGCGCTGCACGACCTCGCGCCCGCCCGCCAGAGTCCTCAGTCGTCGGACGCCATTGCTGCGGCGCCTGCGGATGTGCTCCCGTCGGGCGATCTTCGCGCGCTCGTCGAGGCCGGGCATGCCGCCAACTGCGCGATCTGGCATCTCGAAGACCAGGCACGCCGCCGCGACGTGGATGATGCGCGCATTGCCGCGATCAAGCGCGCGATCGATCCGTGGAACCAGCGGCGCAACGATCTGATGGAAGCGATCGATGCGGAGATCCTCGCGGGCTACGCGAACGTCGACCTGCGAAGCTCCGAGCTTCATTCGGAAACCGCGGGGATGATGATCGATCGCTTGAGCATCCTTGCGCTCAGGATTCACAACCTCGACGCGGTTGCTTCGGCGGCGTCGGCCGACGCCGATCGCGAGGTCGAGCTCGAATGCCGCGCAAAGGCGAAGGTGCTGCGCGGGCAGCGCAGCGATCTTGCCGCGTGCCTCGCGCGGCTGCTCGACGACTTCGCGGCCGGCCGCCGCCACTTCAAGCTCTACCGTCAGATGAAAACGTACAACGACCAGCGCCTGAACCCCGCGCTTCGTGCCGCCGCCGCGCGCATGAAAGCCGGAGCAGGTGGAACGGGAGGGAACCAATGACCGAGCCGACCAGGATCGAGCTGGACGCCAACGGCATCCACTTCTGCGCGCTTGCGATGGGCGAGGGGCCGCTGCTGCTGTGCCTGCACGGCTTTCCCGACGACGCACGCACGTGGCGCCACCAGATGCCGGTGTTCGCGAAGGCCGGCTACCGCGTCGTTGCGCCGTTCATGCGCGGCTATGCGCCGACATCGGCGTCGCCGACCGGCACGTACCAGACGGCGGCGCTCGGCCATGACGTCGCTGCGCTCATCGAAGCGCTGTCGCCGGACGGCCAGGCGGTGGTCTTCGGGCACGACTGGGGCGCTCTGGCCGCGTACGGCGGAGCGCTGCTCGCGCCCGGGCGCATCCGCAAGCTGATCACGGCCGCGGTTCCGTACGGCCCGCAGGTCCAGATGGCGTTCACGACCAGCTACGCGCAGCAGAAACGCTCGTGGTACATGTTCTTCTTCCAGACGTTCCTGGCCGAAATGGCGGTCGTCCATGACGACCTGCGCTTCATCCGCAACCTCTGGCACGACTGGTCGCCGGAGTGGAAGTTCACCGAAGCCGACATCGCGCCGGTGCTCGAAACGCTTTCGGCGCCAGGCGTCCTCGAAGCGGCGCTCGGCTACTACCGCTGCACGTTCAATCCGGCGCTGCAGGACCCGTCGCTCGCGTCCGACCAGATGCGGATCGGCCTCGAGCCGATCGACGTACCGACCCTGTACATTCACGGAAGAGGCGACGGCTGCATGGGCGTCGAGGTTGCCGAAGGAATGGAGGGCTCGTTCCTTCGAGGATTCTCGATGGCGGTCATCGACGGCGCAGGACACTTCGTCCATTGCGAGAAGCCGGATGACGTAAACGGTCGGGTTTTAAGGTTTTTGAGCGAGTGACGAAAATCGGGGACAGGTACAGTTTTCGAGCACGAGAGCTGTGGCTGTCCCCGATTTCCGGGTTCCCCCCGGAACCGAAGATTGCGAGTCGGTCGGGCCGTGGGCGGGCTGCTGAAAGCCAGGCGGGTTTGTAACACCCCCGCGTGGCCGACTGCCAACGTAAAAGCACCGAGGCGTGCAAGGAAAAAACAATGTCATCGACCGCGACCACTGATTCCACAGCAGCCACGGGCCGAAGCGACGGCCGAAGCGACGAGGCGCTGCGCCCGCTCCACATCCATCCGGGCTTCATCGAGCACGCCGAGGGCTCGGTCCTGATCGAAATGGGCCGAACCCGCGTGATCTGCACGGCGAGCGTGGAAGAGGGCGTGCCGGGCTTTTTGAAAGGACGGGGCACGGGCTGGGTGACCGCCGAATATGGAATGCTCCCGCGCTCGACCCATACCCGCAACGACCGCGAAGCGGCGCGCGGAAAGCTCGGCGGCCGCACGATGGAGATCCAGCGCCTGGTCGGCCGCAGCATTCGCGCCGCGATGGACATGCACGCGCTCGGAGAGCGCACCGTCAAGCTGGATTGCGACGTGATCCAGGCCGATGGCGGCACGCGTACGGCGTCGATCACCGGCGCATGGGTTGCGCTCGCGCTTGCGTGCAGGAAGCTCGAGCGCGAGGGGCTCGTCGAACGCAGCCCGGTCGTCAAGGCGATTGCGGCCGTCAGTGTCGGCATCATCGACGGCCGGGCGCTGCTCGACCTTGCCTACGACGAAGACTCTCGCGCGGACGTCGATATGAACGTCGTCATGACGAACGACGGCGAGTACGTCGAATTGCAGGGAACGGGCGAGGGCGGCACGTTTCGAAGGTCACAGCTCGACGAGTTGGCCGATCTTGCATGGAAGGGCATTCGCCGGCTCCTCGACGCGCAGCAGCGGGTGCTCCAGGAGACGACCTGAAGCGGCTCGCCAGAACCGGCAGGAATTGAGTTGACCCGTAGCTGCAAGGCGGTTACCGACGAGCATCGGTATGCAGCTTCAAGTCCGGTCGCGCCACCTGCCGGATCGACACGTTACTCCTCGACCGGGTAGCGTCGTTGCCCGCACGCATCGCGGGCCGTGCAGGCATCCTGCAAAGAGTCCGGCGAGAAGTTCCGGCGAGCAGTTACGCGAGCAGTCACGCGAGCAGTCACAATGGATCAGCCACACCGCACGGCGCAGCTTGGCACCGCGAATTCCTGGGCGATATCGCTCGTCGCCCTGTCGCTGGCCGTGGCGGTTCGCCTGCTGCTCGATCCGGTCCTGGGCACCTCGTTTCCTTTCATCACGGTGTTCGGGGCGGTGGCGATGGCGGTCTGGGCCGGTGGGCGGCTCGAATCCATCACCGTCGCGATCGTCGGCTATCTTGCCGCCTCCTGTCTTTTCATCGAGCCGCGCGGCGGTCTGGCTTTCGGCAGCGCGGCGAACTTCATCGGCCTGCTGCTCTACCTCGCCACGTGCGCGATCATCATCGGGTTCGGCCAGGCGATGCGGCGCGCGCGAACGTTGTCGCGCCAGGCGCTCGAGGTGCTGCGACGCAGCGAGGAGCGCCTGCGGCTCGCGCAGGGCATTGCCCGCATCGGCACGTTCGAATGGGACATCGAGGCCAACGAGTACCAATGGACGGACGAGCTTGCGGCGATGTACGGACGCACGACCGCGGATATCTCGGGCAAAGGCTTCGTATGGCATGACGTCGTGCATCCGGACGATCGCGATGAAGTTATCCGCAAGACTGTCGAATCGATGACTACCGGACAGTTCGAGCATGAATGGCGCATCCTGTGGCCGGACGGCAGCGTCCACTGGGTTGCGGGGCGCGGATCGGCGTTCTTCGACAAGAACGGCAAACCGCTGCGAATGCTCGGCATCAACATCGACATCACCGAACGCAGGAATGCCGAAGAGGCGCTCAAGCAAGCCGATCGCAACAAGGACCAGTTCCTCGCGACGCTCGCCCACGAGCTGCGCAACCCGCTGGCACCGGTGCGCAACGCTCTCGACATCATGAGGCTCGCCGGCAGCGATGCCGCCATGCTTGAGAACGCGCGCACGCTGATGGAACGTCAGGTGGCGCATCTCGTACGGCTGATCGACGACCTGCTCGACGTAAGCCGCATCACGCGCGACAAGCTCGACCTTCGCCGCGAGCGGCTCGAGCTTGCGTCTGTCGTCGAGCAGGCAGCCGAGACCAGCCGGCCGCTTTTCGATCAGGCCGGCCAGACGTTCGAGGTTTCGATGCCCGCGGAACCAATGGTTCTCGACGGCGACGCCGTCCGCCTTGCGCAGGTGTTCGGAAACCTGCTGACGAACGCGAGCAAGTACACCGGTCACGGCGGAACGATCGCGTTCGAGGTGCGCCGCGACGGAAATGAGGCCGTCGCCGTCGTACGCGACGACGGCGTCGGGATTCCAGCGGACAAGCTCCCGCACGTGTTCGAGATGTTCACGCAGATCGATCATTCGCTGGTACAATCCCAGGGCGGGCTCGGCATCGGGCTCGCGATCGTCCAGCGTCTCGTCGGGCTGCATGGGGGCAGCGTTTCGGCGACGAGCGCCGGGCCGGGGCGCGGAAGCACCTTCACCGTGCGACTCCCGCTTGCGGAAGCCGCTACGGCGCAGGCACAAAAACAGCACGAAGAGGTACCGCTCATGGAAGATTCGACCCGACCCGCCCGCCGCATCCTCGTCGTCGACGACAACGAAGATGCCGCCATGACCCTTGCAATGCTGCTCAAGATGAAAGGAAGCGAGACCGAGCTGGCGCACGACGGCCTCGACGCGATCGAGAAGGCTGCCAGGTTCCGGCCGGACGTAATCCTGCTCGATATCGGCCTTCCGAAGATGGACGGCTACGACGCGTGTCGGGAGATCCGCAAACAACCGTGGGGAAGCGCCATCACGATGATCGCGCTGACCGGTTGGGGCCAGGACGACGACCGCCGCAAGTCGATGGAGGCCGGCTTCGACCTGCACCTGGTCAAACCGGTTGCTCCCGCCGCGCTGATGAAGATGCTCGGCGAGGCCCAGTAGCCGACCCCGGAGGAATGGCGGCCTTCCGTGAGCCCGGGTCGCGTGGCATAACCCGTCGTGCCTCGGCGGCAGCTCCCGCAGGGAGCGCCGCAGCAGGTGAACCGCAGTTCCGGGAGGCGGGACGCCGGAAATGACCTCTTGGACCCAGCAGCAGGCCCGCGACATCCCGACCGATGATCTGAAACGGCGTGCCGAAGAATATTCGGCCCTCTACGAAGCCTCCCGCGACCTTTCCGTACAGCCCGATCTGGAGTCCCTGTTCCGCACGCTGATGGAACGCGTGATCAGGCTGCTCCAATGCTCGTCGGCGAGTGTGTTTCTCTACGATATGAAGGCGGGTGAGGTGGAGGTGGCTGCGACCAGCTACAGCACCCTCAACGTCGGTCAACGCTTCGCGCTCGACCAGGGCATGACCGGCCGCATGGCGCGCTCGCGCCAGCCGATCGTCGTCAACGACTACCAGAACTGGGAGCATCGTATTCCCGAGCTCGCGGCGACCGGAGTTCGTGCGGTGCTGATGGTGCCGATGATGTGCGGCGGCGAGCTCGTCGGTGCGCTCGGCGTCAGCGAGTACACCACCGGCAGGACCTATTCGGACGCCGACGTGCGGCTGCTGTCGATGTTCGCCGCACATGCCGCAAGCGCACTTCGCAGCGCGCTTCTTCTCGAGGAAGCGCGGCGCCGGGCCGCTGACCTGCAGCGTGAAAACTCCGAGCGCCGCCAGATCGCCGAAGAGCTGCGCCAGAGCCAGGAGCGTTACCGTTCGCTCGTCGAGAACATGAACGACGTGGTCTTTACGCTCGGCACCGGCGGAATCGTCACCTACATCAGCCCGGCGGTCGCACGGCTGACAGGACATTCCCCCGAGGAGCTGATCGGCCGGCCGTTCGCCGCGTTCATCCATCCGGACGATCTCGACCATCTGCGGACAAGCTTCGCGCGCGTGCTCGAAAGTACGCGCGAGCCGATTGAATTCCGCGTCTTCGCGAAGAACGGCGAGATCCGCTGGGTGCGCAGCTCGAGCCGCAGGCACGTGGTCGACGGCCGCGCGGCGGGAATTACCGGATCGCTGACCGACATCAGCGAGAGCAAGGCGGCCGAGCTGGCGCTGCTCGAGAGCGAAGGGCGTTACCGCCAGCTCGTCGAATTCTCGCCCGACGGGATCGCTGTACATTCGGATCGCCGCATCGTCTTCGTCAACAGCGCCGGAGTGCGCCTGGTGGGCGCGGCCGACGCCAGCGAAATTCTCGGACAGCCGAGCCTTCGCTTCATGCATGCCGGCGACAACGCCCGCCTGGAGGAGCGACTGCGAAGGGTGCTCGAGGAGCGGACCATCGAACAGGTCGAAGGTCGTCTCGTGCGTCTCGACGGGATGACGCGCGAAGTCGAGATCATCGCGATGCCGATCATGTACGGAGGCCGCGATTCGGTGCAGGTCGTCATGCACGATCTGACCGAGCACAATCGCGCCGCGCGTGCCCTTGCCGAAAGCGAAGAGCGCTACCGGGAGCTCATCGAGAACGCCAATGACCTCGTCTACGTGCACGACCTGACGGGCCGTTTCCTCGCCATCAACCGGGCTGCGGAACAGACCACCGGTTACATGCGCGACGAAGCCCTGCAGAAGAATCTCGGCGACATCGTCGCTCCCGAAGACCTGCCGCGCGCCGTCGAACAGATGATGCGCGTGATGGCCGGCTTCGAGCCGCCGTCGGCGATGGAGTCGGACATCATCACCAAGGACGGCCGGCGCCTCACGCTGGAGATCAGCGCGCGGCCGGTGCTGCGCGACGGCGTGCCGGTTGCCGTGCAGGGCGTTGCCCGCGACGTGACCGAGCGCAGGCGCGCAGCCGAAGAGATCCGCCTGCTCAACGAAGAGCTCGAGCAGCGCGTGAAGGAGCGCACCGCCGAGCTCGAAGCCGCCAACAAGGAGCTCGAGGCGTTCGGCTATTCGGTCTCGCATGACCTGCGTGGGCCGCTGCGCGTGATCGAAGGCTTCGGACGGCTGCTGCTCGACGAGTTCGGCGCGACGCTGACGGCAACCGGGCGCGATTACGTCGAAGGCGTGCGTGCGAGCAGCCACCGCATGGCGCAGCTCATCCAGGACCTGCTCAACCTGTCGCGCATCACGCGCAACGCGATCCAGCGCCGCAACGTGGATCTTGCGGCGATCGCGCACCTGGTCGCGGACGACCTTCGGAGGTCGCAGCCGGAGCGCAACGTCGAGTTCGTCATTGCCGCAGCGGCGCCGGCGGCCGGCGACCCGTCGATGGTGCGCATCCTCATGGAAAACCTGCTCGGAAATGCGTGGAAGTACACGAGCAAGCACGCCACCGCGCGGATCGAGTTCGGTGTAAGGCTGGAAGGGACCGAGCTGGTCTACTTCGTGCGCGACGACGGCGCCGGTTTCGACATGGAATACGTCGGCAAGCTGTTCCATCCGTTCCAGCGGCTGCATCTGGTCTCTGAGTTCGAAGGCACCGGCATCGGGCTAGCGACCGTCGAGCGCATCGTGCGGCGCCATGGCGGGCGGGTATGGGCGGACGCGAAGGTGGAGAAGGGGACGACGATCTCGTTCACGCTGGCGCCGGCGCGAGCGGCCCATCGAAATGAATGAGGTTGCGTCGTCGCGGACCGCGACCCTGCGCATCGACAGCATAGACGGTCATCCGGACGCGTCAGTGTTCCTTCATCAGCTTTTCGAGACCGTCGAGGCGCGGCTCCTCGACGACCGCTGGAGCCAGGCCGAGCGTCCCGCCAGCCACTGCGGGCGGCGCTGGGGCCGGTGATCCGACGGCGGGAATTGCCCGGGTTGTGAGGAACCAGACGAAGTCGCTCGAGGCATCCTGCGTCGCCAGATCGTGACAGTTCATGCAGCCGTTCACGATCGGCTTCTGGCGAAATGTCTCGATGACGCTGTTCGAGAATGCTGTCTGATCGCTGCCAGCTCCCGGAAACGTATTCGCAGGTACGCCGCGGGCTTCGGTCCCGTCCGGATTTTTCACGACTACCGGCCATTGCGTCATCACGAGCCTGTAAAAGCGGAAGACGGTTGTGCTGACCCCGGGTGCATTCTGATACAGCGCATTGGTTCCGCCGGTCGATGCGTGAATCTTCTTCTCACGCAGAATCTGTGTGGGGTTGGGTTGGTCCACGGGAAGATTCGTCGCGGATAGCGGCGTCGTCTTGGGCGATTTGGGCGATCCGGCTCCATCATTGAAAGAAAACGGCGCCTCACCTTTTACTTCCCCCGGCGCAGAGGCTGATGACTCCGGTATGTTGTCGACGTGTTCGAATGTCGACCAGATCCATTGCGGACGACTGATCGTCTTCTGGAGGATGTGAAACCCGACCAGGCCTACGTCCCGTTGCGCGCAAGTCAGCGCCACAGGATCGAAGACGAGTGCCGATCGAACCAGGAAGCGCGCACGCTTCTCTGGCGCGAGTCCGGTCAGATCCCGCCAAGCCGCCTTGACCAGAACGCTGTGCGGGTTGCCGCCTGCTCCGTCAGCGAAGACCACCGGATTTGCAGGAGTCGGCAGATTCGCACGCAGGAAGAGCTTGCGTTGAAAGATCGGCTCGAAGGTTGGACGATTCACGTGAATCTCAAAGCGCGCGTAGTGTTTTCCCTGGTCGACGATCGGCCCCTCGAGATTTCCGAATCCTGCTTGAGCGAGATTCTCGAAGGTCGAGAAAGCGGCCAGCACTTTGGTGTCCGGACTACTGGGCGTACCGCACGGATTCTCTCCCATTTCGTTCCAGGGACGGATCGCGCAGCCTGCGGCATCACCCAGGCAATTCGCCCCCGGAATCATCTCCCAGTCCGTTTTCCAGCTCTCCCATAGAAGAGGCTTCGTCGTATCGCCGAAGGCGGCTGCTGCATCGGCCACACCCCTCGTGGCACCCGCGGGCCCGGGAGTCTGCGCCGGCCAGTTCAATGCGATGAAACTCCTCCACGAGAAGTCGTCGAAGAATTCGATCGGATTTCCGCCGAAACCGTTCGGGATGGCGACGTCATCGGGGAGCACGGAGCTGACCGTTGGCGCCGGCGCGGCTTGCGCAACGTCCGACCCCATCACCCACAGTGCGACGAAGACTCCTGAGACAAGCGCGGTTCGTGTCATGCATGTTCTCCATGTTCTCCAGCTTCTACTGTCGCGGCCAGCCGGCCGCGTCCGGGATTGCTCGGCACGGAGAGATCGGTCGCCCGGCGGGACCAGAAAATCTCGTCGGACCAGTCGGGAACGAGGGCGTAGATTCCGAGTTGTTGAGCGAGCTGCGTCGCGAACTGCGTCTGCATGCGATCCTGGTATTCCGGCAGCGCGCTGACGTCGCCATCGTTTGCTCGACGAATGGTCTGCGCAGCGAAGCAGCCGGACTCCAACGCTCGCCAGATGCCGCAGCCGGAGAGCGGGTCGAGTGAAATCGCGGCGTCTCCGGTCGCGATCCAGCCGGTCCCGGCAACCTTGCCCGACCATCTCATCGACGCATCGCAGGTGATGAGGCGTTCGGCGGATCCGAGACAAAGACGACGCATGAGCCGCGTCGACGACCGCGACAATTCGAACGAGGAGTGACGGTTGCGGCTCTCGCCCAACAGATCACCATCCGTCAGAAACGCGACGATCGCTTTCTGGTGCGGCAGCGGCGCGAAGTACCACCATCCATTGGCTGCGGCTTCGATGGAGAGCCGATCCTCCCGGCCTGCATTTGTAACGGTTGCGACGATCGCGACGAGCCTGTCTTGCGCCGCGGGCCGGCCATGCAATTGACGAACCAGGGATGCGCGCCTCCCGGTCGCGTCGACAAGCCACGTTGCGCGAAGCTGCGTGTACTTCCCTCTCAGTCTGGCGTGCACCAACCATCCGTTCTCGTCTCTTGAGATCGCGTGGACGGTAGCTGCAAGAACGACCCGTGCTCCTGCTTCCGAGGCGGCTCCAGCCATCACCTCATCGAATTGTTTTCGAACGATGTGACGTCCGGAGCCGTACGGGTTGAAGAAAAAGTCCGTCTCGACGGTGGTGCGACCACCCCACGACGAAACCACGCCAGGAGAATCGATTCCATCGATTCTCCGAATGCGATCCATCACTCGCAGCCTTGCGAGCCACGGACTCACATCCGGTGCCAGAGTCTCGCCGATTCTGCGGCGATCGAACGAGGACTTTTCGAGAACGGTCACCCGCAAGCCGGCTGTAGCCAACTCGATGGCCGCCGCGGCACCCGCCGGCCCGCAGCCGACGACCAGCACTTCGCACGCGGATGCCGACAAGTGCTAGAGCTCCCGATCGATTTCTATGTAAATTCCACTGAGCCCCGGTGCTTCGCTGACCACGCCGAGGCGATCCCAGTCGACCGCGAGCTGGTCATGAGATGCGACACCGCGCCCCCAACTCGCCCTGGTCATCGTCGCAGGATTGAGCACGACTTCGTCGGGCCGCTGCGCAGGCCACCAATTGGTGTTGCACTTGAAAAAATCGGCTTGCCACGGGCAAGCCATGCGTTTGCTCACATCTCCAGGGTAGAGAGCGTCGGGCACCGCTCCAGGGTCGAGCCCTAGAGGATCATTCGCCCCTAACGGTGCGCATCGGAATCGAAAGGGTTCCATGAGGACACGCGGCTCGCGCGCGATCCAGCCGATTTCGATGCCTGGATAGAAGCCACCGCCAGCGGTTGCTTCGAGCGAGGCCCTGTCCAGCCCGTGCGCACGCAGAGGAATATCCGGTGCCGGCGCGACCGGCGGCCAGACCCAACCTGCAGCATCAAAATTTCCGAGAGTCCATTGTCGCAGAAGGTGATACTGCGTAGGCGTCAGCGTCAGCCACGTTGGATTGTCCAGATCGCCGAGCAGCACCGGCATGAACGTGTCGTCGGAGTTGTTCCAGTCCTCCGGTCGACGAAGCCGGTCAAAGATTTCCGCAGGAGTCGGGTGCGCGGGATCCGGCCGCACGAAAGGAGTCTGTGCCAGCGCATCGAAGCTCCAGCCGTGCCGCCTCGCAACGCGCTTTTGAACCCATCGATACATGCCGGGTCTCGAGATGATCGGATAAATCTCATCCCGATAGGATGGCGCGTACGCAGGGTTGAACGGAGGCGAGTCGGAAGTGAAATCGTCGAGCGTGACGGGACTCGGTCCGAGGAAAATGTCCGGACGTAATCCCATGTGGCGGATCGCAGTATCGAGGAACACGTCGTACAGCGTCACGATGTTCGTGACAGCCGGCGCAAAATCCGGCGGTGCAATGACTACCCACGCCGGCGAGTCGACCTCGCGTCTCGATCCATCGGCGAAGACAAGGACGGCACGTACCGGCCCGTCGGAGGTGCTGTCGAACCAGTCCTTGTTGTTGGCAAAACTCTGAATCGCGATGCCCCCCACGCTTGCCGACACACCAGGCGCAGGCACGACGGTAAGCGAGCCATCGGGCTGTCCTATGAGCGATCCCAGTGCGTCGATGTCGGCGGGACCGACGGCGTTGCTCAAGGTTCCGGCTGCAGGGCCGGTGAATGGATATCCGGCAGATGACGCGCGACTGACGTCCGCATTGCCACCAGGAGCCGCAACCGTTCGCGGTCCGAAATCCACGATCAGCTTGCTGCGCCGCTGAGCTGAGCTCGTGATGTGATTGTTTCGCAGAGACGCAGGAGCCGGGGCATAGCCAAACCCAGGCGGATTCGTGATATCGGCAGAACCCGTCACGCCCGCGAACTTGAACCAGTACGCCTTCTTGTTCGCGAGGTGTACTGTCCATTCGATGCTCGCTACGCCCTGCTGGCCGCCGAGCTGGACGAGCACCGGTTCTGCTGTCGGGTCCTGATCGTCGTACTCAAATACCCAGAACTCTGCCGCCTGGGAGAGAAGCCGCTGACTGGCGTCCCGGTAAGTCATGTTGCCGGCCCGCGTTCGACCCGTATCGGCAATCATTCCCGGAGTCGTTGGCCCGGGAAACCATTCGGGACTTCGGCCGAGTCGCGCGATGCCGATGGAAGGGTGAACCTTGTACGTCTTGGCCATGCCCTGAGCTCCGTAGGGTCCCGGAAGCTTCGCCGAAGCGAAAGTGTAGGGAGTTTCTCAGTCGAAACTGTTCTGTTCAGTGACTGGATACGTGCGAGCCTTTACCGCACCACCTGGCTTGCGGGAAGTGCGTCAGGACCCATGAGACGGAATTAAAACGGGGGCTGGTGAGATCTCTCACCAGCCCCCATTTTTGTAACCACGGAGTTGGTCTGCTTCGTGAGCGAAGTATTCTCACTTCAGGATGCTGGCTGTGCCTCCAGGATCGACCAGATAAAATCTATTGGAAAATACTGCAATTTGCCGTTTTTCGAGAACATGGTGGGTAGAAGCGGGCCATTCGTACTCTGTTTACTCGTGGTAAATCCGACGGAAGGATTGGGATTTCCACCACTGTCCACAGATGCCTGCCCGTGACACGTGATACAAGAAGAGCTCTGCACAAAGCCGTTTTCAGTAACGGAGTTCCCGAGAAGCGTCGGCTGGCCGGTCGTATCCGTGAACAGCGTCTGCGTGCCTTTGAGTCGGTAGTTCTTCCATTCGTCAGAAAGCCCTGCGCTCGAAAAGAGCGAGATCAGGGCTGACGTCAACGTTTCTGGCGGATAGACACCGCCGAGCGGTGTATTCGCCTGGACCTCGTGGGGAGTTACGCCGAACTCGTCTCGACATCCCGTGTAGTCGCAACGGCCAGCATTACCGACCCATTCCCATGTCGCCCAGGTCCAGTTGGGAAGCCGTTTGCTCATGATGTGGAGCGCAACGAGACCGAACAGGTCGCCGTTCCGATCGTAGTTCCAGTGATAGTTTGCTTTGTCGGATTCCTGAATAGGCTTCCATCGAGCCTTGATCTCGATCGACTCCACCGGAAACACCAGTGGCTTCGCCGCTGCAAACGCCGCCGCCAGGCCCTCCTGATAGAACAGCTTGTTGTCGGCAATGAATTCGAAATCCTTCTTGTTGCGTCGGACCTCCTCCGTACCGCCGACGCTGGAAAGCATATGTATCGTCTTGTCGCCTTCGCCACCGAGTAACGTCCTGCTATTCGATGGTGCGCGCAGAATTTTCCGGTCAAACGGCTGGCCGCTCTGGAGATGCTGTCTCAACAGATTCTGAGCGGGTGGTGCCAAACGTTTCAAAGGGAAATTTTTGGCATCACTCGGCCATTTCGGCGGATGTAATGGGTCTGGCGACGCCGGGAATGTAAGCTCGTTGTCAGCCCAGGTTTCCCAGATCGCATCATTGGTCGTAGCCTTTGACGGTCCCACCTGATGTTGCGACGGGGAAGTCTTGTTGATCTCTGCGAAGAGCTTCCATGCACTCATGTCCGGCTCGTTTTCGTCCGGATTCGGATCGGGAGCCGAGCCGATCCAGCCTTTTGGGATCGCGATCTTCCATCCACTCGGCGGAATGACGAGGCCCTCTTTTATGTTACTCGACAGAGTAAACGCGTGGAATTTTGCGATCCCTTGCTCCGCCACAAGAACGAATGCGACGATCGTCGCGATCCAGACAAGACGCGGCATATTCATCCTCCTTGTTCTTAGTAAAGCCGGCTGGCCGAAGAACTCGTGCGTCGATAGCATGGTGAACCTCGTCGCTACAATCTGCATTACTCGGCACGATCGACATCCCAGCCTTGGGACGTGACAACCGTCACTCTTCTGACCGTTTTCCTGCGGCAGCGACGGCGAGTCGCAAACACCCTGTGTTCGATTACTGAGAAACGTGTTGCGTGTGAACGAACGAGATACAGCGCACAACAGGACTAAAAAGAATGAGCAAGGTGTGTCGGCTGGAACCGCCTGCAGCGGCTAGCCAATCGGTCGGTTAGCGCAGTCCATCTGACCGCATCCTCTCGACGCCCGCCGAAATCGTCGCCGACGCCAGCACGCACGCAAGCGGAATGAGCGCGAAGTGAAAGCGCTCCGAGCCGTAGAGAACGACTCCGTAGAAAGCGCTCCAGAGCACAAGAACGCTCAGGACGAGCCAGTAACCGCTGCGCGGGCCGTTCTGCGACGAGCGATCCGTGCTCACCAGGCCCATCGCCGCCGGAGCGGCGGCCAGCAGCAACAGCCAGTAAAAGAGATTGCTCGCGCGACCGAGCATCTCCATCGCAGCTTCTCCGATCGGCGGATGCGGTGCAGAGCCGCCAGCAGAAGCCGAAGGCTCGGCGTACCACTCATTCCAGACGCGATCGCCGTGATACATCCGATAGAGCCGCCGGAAGACCAGTCCGAGCTCCGCGCGCGGATTTTCGAGCGCAAAGCGCACGCCGGCATCGCGAAGCCGGTTGTCGACGGCGAGCTCGCGCTCGGGCCCGCCGGCGATGAGATCGCGCTGGTCGGCGGCAGGGTCGGGGCTGTAAAGATTCATGCCGCCGTCGGCGACCGGATTGTGTCCGATCAGAAGCGTGCGCCCGAAGCTGGTTGACGCAGGCACGATGCGCCCGAACACGCGCGCATTGCGGACCAGCCACGGCGTCTGACAGGCAACGGCGCCGGCGACGGCGCACCCAAGCACCGCGATCGCGGCCGTTCGCCGCATGCGCTGCGTGAGCAGCACCAGCACCGGCGCAAACAGCAGCAACACCGCTTCGGCGCGCAGCAGGCCGGCAAGGCCGACCGCGGCGCCCCACAGAATCCACAGCACCGGCGAGCGCTGCCTCGATGGGTCGAGCAGGACGATCGCGCCAAGCACGAGCGCCGTCATCATCGTCGTGAAGATCGTCTCGGTCAGCAGCAGCGACGAGAACAGGATCTGGCTCGGTGCGACGGCGATCAGCGCAGTCGCCACGACCTGCGCACGCGTCGAGAACAGCGATCTCGCAATGAGCCCGGTCAGCCAGCACGTGATCGTTCCGGCAACCGCATTGAGCGCGAATCCCCATGCCGGATCCGGCGAGAGCGTCCGGTACAGCACCGAAAGGAGAAAAGGATAACCGGGCGGCCACGCGGCTGTCGGTTTTCCGGTGAAATGATGGATGTAGCCGTAGCCGGCGGCGAGGTTCGCAGCCGTCAGGTGGTACCACAGCGCGTCGGCATGAAGGACCGGAGTCGGAATCGTCAGCCACAGGTTCGCGGCAACTCGCAGAACGAACGCCAGCGCGACGAGGAGACCGACTGCGCGCGCTGCAGGCATCGCGTGCTCTTGCTTGGAGGACGTGTCCGTTGCAAGTGGCGCCGATGAAGATCGCATCGCTCGTGCTCGCCACCAGCAACAAAGGAAAGCTGCGGGACTTCCGGCTGCTGCTCGAAGGCTCGGGCGTCGGCGTGGAGCTCCCCGAAGACTACGGCGTCTCGCTCGACGTCGAAGAGACCGGATCCACGTTTATCGAAAACGCGCTGATCAAGGCCCGGGCGTTTGCGGCCGCGCTGCCGGATCGGGCGGTGCTGGCCGACGATTCGGGTCTCGTCGTGGACGCGCTCGGCGGCGAGCCGGGCGTACGGTCGGCGCGCTACGCGGGCGAGCCGTGCGACGACCACGCGAACAATCTCAAGGTGCTCGAGCGCATGAACGGCGTTTCCGATCGCCGTGCGGCATTCGTCGTGGTGCTTGCGCTGGTGCTTCCCGACGGCTCGGAGACGGTCGTCGAAGGCCGCTGCGAAGGCACGATCGCATACGAGGAGCGCGGCGCGAACGGTTTCGGCTACGACGCGATCTTCTTCCGAGAGGATCTCGGCTGCACGTTCGGCGAGGCGTCGCCGGCCGAGAAGAATGCGCGCAGCCACCGGGCAGCGGCGGTGCGCGAGCTGCTCGCTCGCCTTCGCGACTGACGACCGCAGCGTTACGCGGCGACTACGATCCGCCCCGTCTTGAACGATCGCACCGACGACCAGGGGCAGGTTCGCTCATGCACCGCGCGGAAACCTAGCCGCTCGAGCCATCCCGCTTCGCCGAAGACGAGCTCGTCGACGACCATCGGAGATGGGCCGTGCTCGCCGCGACAGCGCAGATCGACCAGACGGCCCAGATGGCGGCCGCTTTCGTCGACGACTTCCGATCCCGCGATTTCGTTCAGCCGCATCGCACTGCTCACTCCGAAAGCGGCAGCCGCGAGATCCAGCGCGCCGCTCTTCGTTCTGCTGCGAGAAGTCCGAAGGACTCCGCGTGAAGCCGCAGCTCGACCTTGCAATCGACGGTGACCACCTCGTGCCACGGAATCTTCGTGGCGGCCGTGCCGAAGAGCTTGCGGATGATCCAGCCGCCGAACGGCCAGAGCTCGGTTGCGGCGCTTCCGGGCCCGGCAACGATTGCGCGCACGCGGAGCTTTCCGCCCGCTTGTTCGAGCTCGAGGTCGTCGACCTTGCCGCAATCGATTCCATCGACGTCGACGAGCTGGTGATCGAGCACCATGCGAACCAGATCGAGGCTCATACGGCACCTCCATGGCTGAGAATGAGAAGCGGAATGGCCGCCAGCGCGGCAAGCGACACTACCGCCAGGTAAAACCATCCGAGCCCGCTGGCGAGGCGGCCGTTGACGTGCGAACCCATCACCCTGCGGTCGCGCGCGAACATCAGTACCGGCAGATACGTGAGCGGCAGGATGACGACCGCGAACACGATCGAATACTCGACGAGGCTGATCGGATCGACGCCGGTCAGCATGACGAGACCGGCGATCACGAAGACGGCGATCCACGTCGACGTGAAGCGGGCAGCCTGCTGCGGACGCTGTTCCTTGCCCCACGGCCAGCCGAAGAACTGCGCAAGGTTGTATGCAACGGTGAGCGCGTTCTCGATGGCCGCGCCGGCGAACGCGAACAGCATCCCGAGAAGAGCCGTCAGAAGGCCCGCTTGCCCATAGAACGATGCCGGCGCCAGTGCAGCAGCGCCGGGCAGCTCCGGATCGATACCTTTCGGTGCGAGGAAGTCCGCGCCGACGATGACGAGCGCCACGGCAAGCACCGACCCGAGCACGAAGCCGATGCCGGCGACCATGCGGTTGGTGGTGACGTCTTCGGGTTTCCAGCCGTCCTCGATGGCACCGGACGCATAGAAGTACGTCTCGTACGGAAGCATGATCGAGCTCGCGAGTGCGACGACGAAATACGCGTAGGTGATGCCGCTGTGCCCCGGGCCGAGCTGTGGAATGTTCGGAGCGAAGCTTGCGAGAAGCTTGGTCCAGTCGGGATCGAGACGCACGGCGGTCACCATGTAAGCGATCAGCAGCAGGCCGAGCAGACCGAAGACGCGTTCGATCCATTGCAGCGAAAGCAGCCAGACCGACGCGAGCAGCGCCAGCACCGACAGCACCAGCAGCAGCGCGTGCGGCCACGCGACGAGAAGCGACAGCACCATCGCCATGCCGCCGATCTCGGCGGTGCACGTCAGCAGGCTCACGAGATTTGCCGCGACGAGCACGACGATGCCGACCGGAAACCCGGTGCGCGCACGGATGATCGACATGACGGGCTGTTTGGTCACGGCCGCGATGCGCCCGGCCATCTCGCCGTAGACGATGATGCCGATCGTGCCGAGGAGCACGACCCACAGCAGGCTGTAGCCGAATTTCGCACCGGCCTGCACCGAAAACACGAGCTCGCCGACTTCGACGAATCCGCCCATCGCCGTCAGGATGCCGAGGAAAATTTCGAGGAACTTGCTCACCGCGGTCGCTCACCGCCGGCGCAGCGCCGTTCGGCCAGGGCTTTTTTCAGCGCATGGCCGTCGGGGTCCTGCTTGCGCACGCGCCCGGATGCATCCGTGATCTTCTCATCGAGGAGGCGCGCCTCGGTCGCATGAAAGTCTCGCGTCAGGCGGCCTTCGCCTGCAAGACCGGCCAGCGCGCACTCTTCGTGTGCAGCGCTTTCAATCTCACGTGTCGCAATGGCGATCTTCTGTTCGCGCCCGCCGGCGCCGGCGGCGAGCGACCACACGCCGGCTCCGACCGCGAGGACGGCGACGGAGCGAAGGATCGTTCTGGTCGCATGTGGAATCTGGTGCATCGGGCTACTCCGCTACCACTATTCCCCACGGACCGTCGCCAGCCTTGATCGTGGCTACGACCGTTTCGTTCTTCGTATCGATGACCGAAACGTCGTTCGAAAGGCCGTTGGCCGTATAGAGCTTGCTGCCGTCGCGCGTGAGCGCGATGCCCCACGGACGCTGGCCGACCGCAATCTGCGAACGCACGCGGCGGGCATCGAGATCGACGACCGCAACGCTGTTGCCGCGTCCGGTGGCTACATAAAGACGCTTCCCGTCGGGCGAGCACGCGACGCCTTTCGGTCGCACCAGAACGCCTTGCGCCTGTGAATCGGCGCCATCGAGCGCGATCGTATCGACGACGCTGTGAGTACGGGTATCGACGATCGAGACGGACGCACCGTTTTCCGCGCTGACGAACGCGAACGCACCGTCCGGGCTGAATGCGCTCTCGCGCGGCCGGGCGCCGACCAGGAACGACTTGACGACTTCGTCGCTGGTGGTGTCGATGACCGAGACTGTGCTGCTCGATTCCGACGTCACGTAGACCCAGCGGCCGTCGGGGCTGACGGTGACGCCCTCGGGCTCGAGGCCGATCCAGCGCGTCACCGCCCGTCCTGTCGCAAGGTCCATGATCGATGCGGTGCCGGCGTCTTCGTTGGCGACGTAGAGCCGCCGGCCGTCGCGCCCGAGCGCGAAGCACTCGGGGTCGGTGCCCGCGGGGTAGTGCGCCACCGGCCGGAAGGAGCGGGCGTCGAGGCACAGGATTTCTTCGCTGCCGGTGCGGGCGGTCGCCGTCTTGCTGAGAGCGATGCAGAAGCTGCGCCCGTCGGCGGCGAGGCCGACACCGCGCGGCCGCGAGCCGACGTCGAGCGTTTCCGCGACGCGGTCGGTCGCCGCGTCGATGACCGAGACGGTTCCGTCGCGTTCGTTGGTTACGAATACGAGCGGACCTGCGGGCGCCGCGTGGCAGCCGCACAGCAGCAGCACTGCCCATGACAGCAGACGCATGGAGGCCGATCCGGTCATGCCGGTCATGATACCTGCGCCTCCGCGGAAGCATCGGCTGCTGCGGCCGCGAGACGTTCGCGCGCAGCCATGCGTTGCTCGGAGTCGCGCAGCCACGCCAGCAGCAGCGCGAGCGCCGCCGCCGCATAAATCGCACCCGCCGGCACCCACATGATCAGGCCTCCGAGCTGCTGGTCTTCGAGCGGCGTCAGGCCCCACGCTGCAGTGGTGCCTGCGTACGCCGGATAGAGGCTGCGCCGCGCGAGCGACAGCAGCGCGCCGAGTGCTCCGCTGTGTGCAGCAGTCGTGAACAGGTAGAGGACCGCCGCGCCGTATCCTGCCGTGCCCGGACGTTCACGGACGATCGCCCACCAGAACAGCAGCGCGGTCCCGAAGAAGCTGGCGTGCTGCAGGAAGTGGATCCACTCGTTGTCGATCGTCGATTCGAACAGGCGCGGAACGTGCCAGATCCACAGCGCAGCCGCGTGAACGACCCATGCGACGAGCGGCAGCGTCAGCCACGCCCACAGGCGTCGCACTGCACCGAGCGGCCGCGAGCGTACGAACGCTGCCAGGCCGCGAAGGATCGCTGGCGACAGCGCACGCGAGAACGGAACCAGCGGCCGGCCGAGCACGAGCAGCGGCGCCGCAACCACCATGAGGATTTCGTGCTGCGCCATGTGTGCGGAGAACAGCAGGCGTCCCCACGGATGAAGCGGCGAGACCAGTGCGACCGCGAGCGCGAGCCAACCGAGCATGTACGCGGCAACCTCCTTTCGATGAGCCGGAAGGCGAGGCGCAGATGCCGTCGACCACACCTGGCGCATACCCGCAATGTAGAGGGCGAGGCTCGCGAGAAGCGGGATCCAGATCCACCACTCGCTGCTCCACGGAAGGTCGGACAGATGCGCCGCGTGCTCGTCGACGTCTCCGTGCGCGGCTGCGACAGCGGGCAGCATCAGCGCGGCAGGTCCGAGGCAGGCGATGCGGCGCAGCGACGTCATCGCTCAGCCCATCCTCGGAACGAGATAGAGCGTCACGTAGCACGGGACCCAGATCGCGACGATGAAGTACCAGTAGAGTGCGTTGTCGGTAGCGTCCGTGAAGTAATTCGGCCGCGGATGGCGCGCGAGGAAGTACGTGAAGTAGACGGTCTCGACGACTTCGGCGAAAAGATGCGACGTGTGCAGCCCGATGATCACCCACACCACCGAACCGTACGCGTTGGCGTCCCAGCGCACGTTGAGCCGGTCGAGCTCGATCCAGCGCGAGATGACGAATGCGATGCCCAGCACGTCGCAGACGACATGTCCGGCCAGCGTCCGGCGAAGGTCGAACCGGCGTGCGGCCCGTTCGGTGAAGATCATGGCCGGGACACTGAGCAGCAGGAGTCCGAGCGTGACGGTTGCGGCGTCGAGGTTCGGCGGTGCAGTCGGCGGCGGAGGCCAGTGGACCTCGTTGCTGCGGAAGTAGAAGTAGCTGACGAGGCAGATCACGAGCATCGTCGTTTCGATCGCGAGAAAGCCGAGGATGCCCCACCAGAACAGGCTCCGGCTGTCGAAGGCGACGCGCGTCAGGCGCGAGACGTCGATGTCGCGCGCGCCGTTCATGCCGCGATCTCGCTCAGCCGCGCGAGCTCCTCGCGCGTCATGCGGGCGACCGGTTTCATGCGGCACCGCCCTTCGCTGCCTCCCGGCGAAGCCCATCCGACGAGGGAAATGAAGACGAGCACCGCGCCGAGCGGCACGGCCCACGGCGTAAAGCAGCTCAGGATGAACGTGACGGTAGCCGACAGCGCGAGCATCATCGGCCAGATGCTCGGCTCCGGCAGCAGCGAGACGCTGTCGGGGCTGGCGTCGCTGGTGTGCGTCAGCAGGACCTCGCGGCAATCGGTGCGCAGGCCCGTCACTACCGGGTCGTCGTCACGCCTCGTCCACAGCGGCGCGCGCGAGCCCACGTACGGCAGGTATGCGAAGTTGTACACGGGCGGCGGCGACGGCACCGACCATTCGAGCGAGTCGGCCATCCATGGATTGTCGCCCGCGGGCGCGCCGCGCCGCAGGCTCCACAGCATGTTGAAGACCATCGCCAGCACGCCGGCCGCAAGGATTGTCGCGCCGATCGTAGCGATCAGGTTGTCGGTGCCCCAGCCGGTTTCGGGGAGATACGTGTAGACGCGGCGGGGCATGCCGTGAAGGCCGAGCAGGTGCATCGGAAAGAACGTCAGGTTGAAGCCCGCGAACAGCAGCACGAAGCTCGTCACTCCGAGCGTCTCGTTCGTGAGCCGGCCGGTCATCTTCGGGAACCAGTAGTAGAGCGCGCCGAACAGCGGGAACATCGAGCCGCCGATCAGCACGTAGTGGAAGTGCGCGACGACGAAATAGGTGTCGTGCAGCTGCAGATCGAGCGGCTCGCTGGCCTGCATCACGCCGGTAAAACCGCCGAGGATGAACAGGAACAGGAAGCCGAGCACGAACAGCATCGGAACCCGCGGCACGATGCGACCGCTCCAGAGCGTTGCGGTCCAGCAGAACACCTGCACCCCGCTCGGCACGGCGATCGCCATCGTGGATGCCGAAAAGAAGCTCGTTCCGAGCTGCGGCAGCCCGGTTGCGAACATGTGGTGCACCCACAGGCCGAAGCCGAGAAAAGCGACGGCGGATGCGGCGCTCACGATCGCGGGGTATCCGAACACCGGACGTCGAGTGAATGCCGGCAGCATGGCGGCGACGAACCCGGTGGCCGGAATGAAGACGATGTAGACCTCCGGATGCGCGAAGAACCAGAACAGGTGCTGCCACAAGAGAGGGTCTCCGCCCTCGGCCTGATTGTAGAAGTGCGTCGCGACGAGGCGGTCGGTCGTAAGGAAAAGGCTGCACGTCATGACGGCGGGCATCGCGAACACGACCATGAACGACGTGATGACCATCGCCCACACGAAGATCGGGATGCGGCCGAGCGACATTCCCGGTGCGCGCATCTTGAACGTCGTGACGATCAGCTCGATCGACGCGGCCAGCGCCGAGATCTCGGTAAAATTGATGAGCTGCGACCAGATGTCGACGCGCTTGCCAGGTGAGAACGCAGGCCCGGCCAGCGGCACGTACATGAACCAGCCCGCGTCCGGCCCGATATTGAGCAGGAAGAACGTGAACAGCGTGATCCCGCCGAACAGGAACAGCCAGTAGCTGAATGCGGCAAGGCGCGGGAATGCGACGTTGCGCGTGCCGATCATCAGCGGCACCAGGTAAAGGCCCATCGCTTCCATGACCGGTATGGCAAACAGGAACATCATCGTCGTGCCGTGCATCGTGAAGATCTGATCGTAGAGGTCGGGGCCGACGAAATGGTTGTCGGGGCGCGCGAGCTGGATGCGCATCATCAGCGCCAGCACGCCGCCGAGCGCGAAGAAGACGAGCGCGGTCACGATGAAGCGCATCCCGATCTCCTTGTGATCGACCGTAGTCAGCCAGCCCCACAGGCCCGGCGGCCGGCGCCACGTACGCTCGAGCTCGGCCTCGTCGAATTCGACCAGCGGTTCGGCGGCTGCGGCGCTCATCGCAGTGTCTCCAGCCACGCGGCGAGGTCGTCGAGATCGGCGCCTTGCATCGGCACCTGCGGCATCCTGTTTCCGGGCTTGACCGACTGCGAGTCGGTGATCCACGCGAACAGGTGCGCGCGCGTGTTCGGGATGGTTCCGGCGCCGAGCGTGCGGCGGCTTGCAAGATGGGTGAGCTCCGGCCCGGCGCGGCTTGCGGCCATCGTGCCGCGCACCGTGTGGCACATGACGCACGGGCCGGATGTGAAGACTTGGCGTCCGTGGATCTCCTTTTCTCCGGTCGGCTCCGGCGCCGGCTCGCGTTCGTGGACGAGCCAGCGCGCGAAGTCCTCGTCGCTCTCGGCAACGACGACGATGCGCATGTGCGCGTGCTGGAGGCCGCAGAATTCCGCGCACTGCCCGACATATTCGCCGGCACGCTCGGCGCGGATCACCACGTGGTTGTTGCGGCCCGGAATCAGGTCGCGTTTCCCTGTGAGATTCGGGATCCAGAAGCTGTGGATCACGTCCGCCGAGACGAGATGCAGGTCCACCGTCTTTCCGACCGGCACGTGAAACTCGTTGGCAGTCACGAAGGTGTTGGACGCGACCGGATCTTCGTACTCGATCTCCCACCACCACTGGTGACCGGTCACCTTCATGCGGACGTCGACATTGGACGACAGCGCGACGACGGCGTGCCCGACCGAAAGGCTGACCGCCAGGAACACCACGAGAAGCAGAGTGGTCAGCACGGCATTTACGGCGACGATCTTTGCGAGCCGGCGCTCGCGCGGCTCATCCGGCGGCGGGATGCTGAAGCCGTCCGCCACGCGAGTCGCGCGCCGCACGATGACGAAGACGAGCAGCGCGCCGATCAGAACATAGAGAACCGACAGCGTGCCGCCGATCCACCACCACAGCTTCGACGCGAGGCGCGCCCCTGCACCGGCCGGTTCCAGAACGGATGACGCCGCCGCAGATGTCCGCACCGAGAGGGCAGTGAAAGCAGCCGACCACGCGATGCCCAGGCCATGTCGGATCGCGCAGCGCATCGTCATTTCCCCGCCGGCGGCGGCGGCGGCGCGCTCGCGACCGGAGGCTGCACCGGCGTGGACTGCTCCTGCTGCTTGACGTTGATGTGGTCATCGCGCGTCGGCGCCGCATTGCGCGAAACATTGCCGCTGAGCGACCGTACGTAGGCGACCAGCTCCCAGACCTGGTTGTCGGGGATCTTTCCTTTGAACGACGGCATACCGTTCGGACGGCCTTCGACGATGGTCGCGAAGACCTGCTCGGGCGCCGCGCCGTAGATCCACTTGTCGTCCATCAGCGGCGGTCCCATGCCGCCGCCGCCCTGCGCGTGGCAGCCCGAACAGTTCATCCAGTTGAAAAGCCGTTTGCCCTCGCTCATCGCGAACGCGTTGTCTTCGTAGTCGTTGTGGACGGGCGTGGGCGGCGGCGGTGAGCCGGGATGCAGCTCGGAAAGCCTTTTCGCGTCGATGCGCGCGGCGTCGGGCGGCTCGACGCGGAACGAGCGCTCCTCGCGCTTACATGCCGCGCAGAGCACGAGGCAGATCGCGATCGCCGCGCCTCCGCAGGTCCTCATGTGCCGCCTCCGCTCCCCGGGTGGTCCGCATTGACCGCATGATCGCGGACGAGAAGATCGGCGCCGGTCGGAGAGGGCGCGACAGGCGCCGGTGCGCGCGGCACGCCGTAATCGTCGAGGATGCGACCGATCGCACCGCGCTCGCGCACGAGGATCCGGTCGAGCTCGTCGCGCAGCGGCTCCTCACCGCGGCGCACGCCCATCGAGATGTCGTACGCGAACGGCAGGAACGGCTGGTCGACCTGCGGAGAGACGGGGGCGAGCGCCAGCGGAACCGAAGCGGTCTTTGCGAAATAACCGGCGAGCGGCCCCCAGACCACCGCGACATCGACGTCCGAAGCAGCGACTGCGCGCACGATGCGCGCCGACGGATTCGGCTCGGCGTAGTTGCCGTAGACGGTGTAGCCGACGATGTTGTCGATGACGTTGCGCCTGGCCAGTGCGTGTGCCGGCGGCGAGTTGTTGCCGTCGTCGCCGATCAGCTGCACGCCGACGCGAAGCGCATGAAGCCTCGGATCGTCGAACGAGCGGATGTCGAGACCGCGGTCGGCGCGCGAGACGAAGACATAGATCGACCGGTAATACGGCGCGGTTGCGAGCACCATGTCGAGCGCCGACGGCACTCCGATCACCACGTCGCAGAGTCCGGCCTTGAGTGTGTTGCGCAGGAACCCGCGGCGCTGCGCCCACCACGTGTACTGGACGTCGATGCCGAGGTCGGCCGCGATCAGCCGCGCGATGCGGTTCTCGAAGCCTTCCTCGCGCTCGTTCGAAAACGGAAGATTGTTCGGATCGGCGCAGACGCGAAGGTGCTCGCGCTTGACCGATACGGATGGCGGTTTGGGAGGCGACGGCTGGTCGGGCTCGGCCGGACATCCCTGGATGAACAGAAGCATTGCCGCGAGCAGCGCGCCGCTGAGCATGCACTGTGCGTCGCAGCCGGCCGCGGCACGCGAGTCGCGGCTATGGAAGCGCAAACGCATAGAGCGTGCCTCCTTTTGTGCTTTTGTCGAGGAGGTCGGGCACCGCGCCGACGAAACCGAGCGCGGCCGACTGATCGCGCGGATCGAGGTCGCCGGCGACGATCGCACCGGACCAGCCGCCGACTCCCGAAAGTACAGCAACGTACTGGCGACCGTCGGGTGCGCGGTAAGTGATCGGCTGTCCGATGATTCCGGAGCCGGTCTTGAACTGCCACAGAAGCTCGCCGGTGCGCGCATCGAGCGCCTTGAACCAGCCTTCCATCGTTCCGTAGAAAACGATGTCGCCTGCCGTCACGAGCGCGCCGCTCCACACCGGCAGATCTTCCTTGATCTGCCACACGACCTTCGCACCGACCGGATCCCACGCGGTAAACAGGCCGCGGTTTCCCTCGGGCCCCGCATGCATGCGCACTTCGGCGCCGACGTACGGCGTGCCGGCAATGTAGTTGGCCGACATGCCTTCGAAGTCCATGCAGAGGTTGTTGTGCGGCAGGTAAAGCAGCCCGGTCTTCGGCGAGTACGCCGATGGATTCCAGTCTTTCGCTCCGGGCGCGGCCGGGCAGATGTCGCGCACGACCTTGCCCATGACCGGTTTCATTTCGTCGATGTGCAGCAGCTCGCCGGTTTTGAGGTCGACGCCCTTGGTCGCGGTGTTGTGGACGAATCCCGTCGCCGACAGGAGCTCGCCGGTCGCGCGATCCATCACGTAGATGTAGCCGTTGCGCTCCGGCCGGATGAGGACCTTGCGTTTGGTACCGCCGATCTCGAGCTCGGTCAGGATCTGCTCGTTGATCGCGTCCCAGTCGTACAGGTCGTGCGGGCTGAACTGGTAGAACCAGCGCGCCTGGCCGCTGTCGAGATCGCGCGCCCACAGGCCGCATGTCCACTTGTTGTCACCCGGTCTCTGGTCGGGATTCCACGGACCGCCGTTGCCGGTGCCGTAGAAGATCGCGTTGGTTTCGGGATCGTATGAGATCCATCCCCACACCGTGCCGCCGCCGATCTTCCACGCATCGGGCGGCCACGTGCTGACGCCGAGATCCTTGCCGCGATCCTTTGCGTAGAACGGATGGAAGTCGGCGCCGATCAGGCAATCCGAATCCGGACCGGTGTTGTATGCTCGCCATGCGACCTTGCCGTCGCTGGTGTAGAGGGCCGTCAGCCATCCGCGCACGCCCATCTCGCCGCCGCTGTTTCCGATGAGGACCTTGTCCTTGACCACCAGCGGCGCCATCGTGATCGTCTCGCCGTTGTTGATGTCTCCGAGGCTCGTCTTCCAGACTTCGCGTCCGGTCGCGGCGTCGACGGCGACGGCGTTGCCGTCGAGCGTGTTGTAGAAGAAACGCCCGTTCGAATAGACGCCGCCGCGATTGACGACGTCGCAGCACGCGACCCCCTGCGAAGCACTCTTCGGTTCGGGATCGTACTTCCATTTGAGTGGTGCACCGGGCTTCGACAGATCGAGCGCAAAAAGCGTGTTCGGGTACGGTGTGGTGATGTACATCGTGTCGCCGGCAACGATCGGCGCTGCCTCGGCGCCGCGATTGAGGCCGGTCGAGAACGTCCACGCGACCTGCATCTGCTTGACGTTGGCCGCGGTGATCTGGTCGAGAGCGCTGAAGCGCGTGCTCGAGTAGTCCTTCGCGGGCATCGTCCACTGGCCGTCGTCGTGGATGTCGCCGGGGTGATACTCCGGCCGCGGCGCGGTCGCGGCCACAGCCGGCTTACTTGTCTGATCCGGTGCGCGACGCGTCGGCGGCAGGTACTTCGAACACGATACGGTCAGCAGGCATCCGGCGACGCCCAGCCATCGAGGCCTCGTTTGGAGCACCCAGGATTTCGCCACGACATACATGGAGGACGCTCGTTGCACGCGCGTTCGACGGTGCGGCGAGCAAACAGTTTAGAGAAAATTTCCGGACGTCCGCCAGTAGGCACGCGATGGCGAGCGACATTGTGACGCGGATGCGCGGCGCATCCGCGTGTGAACGGCATCAACGTTCGGTGACGGGCCGCGTCGGAGGGACAAAGGTCAATCCGTCCTCCTCCGCTTCGAGCACATCTTCGGACAGGTCGCTTTCGTCGTCGTCGACCGCAGTTGCGGGAAGCTGATGCGCACGCGCAATGCGTTTGCGTTCAAAGGAAGGCCCACCTGCGACATCGGTCACCAGCAGCCGGTCGATCACCCGATAGCCCGCCTCGTCTTCCACGATGCGGCGCGCAATCTCCGGCAGCGTTTCGTTGGCGACCTCTCCGGCGAGAATCACGACGCCGTCTCGACAGAGCACGCGAACCGTATCGAGCGCTTCGCCGACCTCCGTCTGAAAAGCCTCACGGATTGTTTCCGCCACTTCCGCGTCGTCGAGTGCGCTCAGCTCGGGGGCGAGCGGGCTTCCGGCGCCTCCTTCCTCTTCATCGGGAGCAGAGTCGGGAATGTCCTCGTCGTGATCCTGCGGACGGTCGGACGCACGTCCGGACGGCGATGCCGGCGCCGCTTCGCGCTCGGCGGCGCACGCAGGGCACCACGGGGTCCACGGCTGTGCGTTCAGACGGGCGACGTCGATCACCTGACCGCAGCTCATGCACGTTCCGTATTCGCCGCGGTCGATGCGCTCGAGCGCGCCGTCGATCTGCCGCAGCCGTGCATACTGCTGGGCACTGAGCCTCGTCAGCACGTCGGCGCTCTGCTCCTCCTGGGCCATCTCTTCCCACTCGATCTCACGCTCGGCGGAGATGTCGTCGAGCCCGTGTTCGGCGTCTGCGCGTTCGCGCACGAGGTCGTGTCTGGCTGCGAGCAGCGCTTCCTCGATGCGCTCGATTGTGGGGCGATCCGGATGTGCAGGATGTCCGTTCATGGAAACCGCCAGGCGGCGCGGGATTTGGGGCGCGCCGACATGCGGACGTTAGGCCCGCGGCCGACGTGCCATCAAGGCAGTTCGCTGCCGCGAAACCGTGGCGGCCAAGAAATGCGACGGCCGTGCGTGCTCTCTTCGCCGGCCTTGTGCCCTCGGCCGGACGCTTTGCATTCGCGGGGTGGGCCGACGGCACTCTCAAACCGGTACGGGTTTCGCACTAGTGCGAAACCCGTACCGATCCCGAATTGCAAAAAATCGCTGTGCGTTTTCGGTGGGAAATCGGGGTCAGACACCGATTTCCGGAAATCGGAGTCTGACCCCGATTTTTTGAGGGCGTGGGCAGCGCTCAGACGGCGGCGTCTTCGTGGGGGCGGGCCTTGTTGAGGAACAGCCAGTAGAACCCGATGATGCGCGCCGCTTCGTGGAACTGCTCGAAGTCGACGGGTTTTACGATGTAGCTGTTGACGCCGAGGTTGTAACACTCGATTGCGTCGCGATCGAGACTCGACGACGTCAGCATCACGACCGGCAGCTCGTGCGTACGGGGGTCGGTGCGAATCCGCCGCAGCACCTCGATGCCGTCGACGAACGGCATCTTGACGTCGAGCAGCACCACCTTCGGCAGGTCGGCGATCGACCGGTGCGCATAGCGATCGGTGCAGAACAGATACTCGAGAGCCTCGCGCCCGTCGTGCACGACGTGGATGCTGTTGACGATGCGGTGCTTGTTGAATGCCCGGATCGTCAGCTCGATGTCGTTGTCGTTGTCATCCGCCAGAAGGATGTCCACTGCATGGATTCCGTCGACGATCATGATTCCCCCTCGTGCAGCTGCTCGCGCTGCTGCTCTTCACGCTGCTGCTCGATGATGAACTGGAACATCGCACCTTTTCCGGGTTCGGCCTCCGCCCAGACCCGCCCGCCATGCGCCGCGACGATTCGCGCGACGTTGGCCAGGCCGAGCCCGGTCCCCTCGAAGTCGGCCGGTGCGTGCAGGCGCTGAAAGATACCGAACAGACGCCGCGTATTCGACATATCAAAACCGACGCCGTTGTCCCGAACGAAATACGACGTGGCGCCGCCCGGCTCGATCCGGCTGCCGACGTCGATGCGGGCATTGTCGACGCGGCGTGTAAACTTGACCGCATTGGCGAGCAGGTTGAGGAACACCTGTTTCAGCGACGCGCGGTCGGCCCGGCAAGGCGGCAAGTCGCCGACGTGGAATGCAATTTCGCGATCGGCGCAGTCCGCGCCGAGTGAATCGAGACACTCGCGGACGACCTCGGAGACGTCGACCTTGATCTTGTTCGGCGGCTGGCGGTCGACCGCGGAAAAAGAAAGCAGCGCATCGATGAACTGGCCCATGTCCTGCGCGTTCTTGCGCACGACGCCGATCACGCGCTGGCCTTCCTGCCCGACGATCTCGGCGTAGTCTTCCTCGAGGACGCGCGCGAAGCCGGCGATCGCCCGCAGCGGAGTACGCAGATCGTGGGCGACCGACGACGCGTAGTTCTCGAGATCGTGGTTGGCGGCGATGAGCGCGGCCGTACGGTCGCGCACGCGCTCTTCGAGCTCGTCGTTGAGCGCCTGGATGCGACGCTCGGCGGCCTTGAGATGGGTCACGTCGTGATGGACGACCGAAATCGCGTGCACGTGGCCGGCTTCGTCGTGAATCGGCGACATCGTCGCTGCGATGTCGACCGGCGTGCCGTCGCGCCGCCGTCCGACGGCGTCGCGCCGGATCACGAGCGCTCCTTGCTTGAGATTTTCGATCATCGTCGCGATGCCTTGCGTGCCTGTCGACGGATCAACCCGAGCAAGCGGCGATCCGATCGCCTCGTCGGCCGAGTAACCATACATCCGCTCGGCGCCCCGATTCCATGTGGAAATGACGCCGTCGAGCGAAACCGACAGAATCGCATCGCCGGAGGATTCAACGACGGCTGCCAGGCGGCGGGTGGCTTCGAGCGCGTGCTCGAACTCGGTCACGTCGCGACCGACGATGATCGAGCCGATGATCTCGCCGTCGCGGTCGCGGATCGCCCGGCCGGTGATACGTACGTAAAGGCCTTCGGGCGCCGTCACGTGACGTGCGACCATCATCACATTGTCGACGTTCTCGCCGCTGAGAGCGCGGATCATCGGCATCTGTTCCGTGGGAAACGGCGTTACGCCGTCCGCCAGGAAGAATCCGAATTCCGTCAGCCGGGCGTTGGTGTGCGCGTCGGCCGTGGAGGCGCCGAACAGGCGGATGGCCGCATCGTTCGACAGCAGGATCTCGCCGTCGGTCGCCATGGCCAGCACGCCGTCACCCATGCTCTTGACGATGGATTCGAGCAGGAACGTCTGCCGCGCGAGCTCTTCCTTGGACTCGGTGAGCGCAGCCGTGCGTTCGGCAACCCTCTGCTCGAGCCTTGCCGCGAAGCGGTGGAGCGCTTCCTCGGCATCCTTGCGCGCGGTTACGTCGACCCACGTTCCGGTGTAGCCGCTGAGCTCGTGGGTCGGCGTAAACCGCGGCATGCCCGTGCTGAGCACCCATCGCCACGAGCCGTCGGTGTGGCGCACGCGAAGCTCGACCGAAAACGGACGCTTGGCGGCGAACGCCATCGCGATCTCGCCCTGGACGACCGAGACATCGTCGGGATGGGTGTATTTCGTCCATCCGTCTCCGAGGACCTGTTCGGGCGTGAAGCCGACGAAATCGAGCAGCGCCGCGTTGGCATGCGTGCCGTTGCCGCGCTCGTCGGCCATCCACATGATCAGCGGCGACGCGTCGGCCGCAGACTTGAGCTGCTGCTCGCCGCGCCGGTGCAGGATCTCCATTCGCGCGTCGGCGCGCGCCACCAGCAGCACCGATCCGCACAGCGTAGCCGCGAGCGCGCAGACGAACACCGGAACCGCGGCATCGACGTCGAGCGATCCGATCTGACGGGCGTAGACGAACAGGCCGCCGAAGACGACGGGCACTCCGAATGCGAACAGAAGAATGCGGCGTGCTGCCCGGCTGGCGGCCGAATTCCCCGCCAGCAGGCCGATCGCGCCGCGCTCCGGATACGTGCAGAGGATGCCGACGGCGAGCAGGGCGATCCCGACCGACCCGTGAAGCGACGGCGTCGACGAAAGAAGCGGAGAGCTGAGGGAGTCGATCCGGTAGACGAAGCCGAGCACCGGGACGAGGGCTGTGAACATCACGCTGATGGCGAGCGTCTGCGCCGCGCTGACCAGCTCCGGGTAGCGCCCGAGCAGCAGCGCGAACGCCAGGCAGACGTAGCCGAGCGCGGCGAGCGGCGTCGTGACGCCGAGCCGCTCGGCGATCTCCGGTGCATCGGCGCCGAGAAGCTGGTTGCTGACGATCAGCTGCCGAAGGAAGACTTCGGTGTCCGACATGCTGCCGAACAGCGACAGGGATCCGGTCGCTGCGGCCAGCGTTGCGAGCGTCGCGGACAGGGCCGGCCTGCTCGGAGAAACCCACAGCGCGCCGCCGAGAAGCCCGAGGCAGACGGCCGAAAGCGGCCGGATCGCCGGGAACCCATTGATGAAATGGCGCAGGATCGGGATGTCGAAGATCCAGCCGGCCACGCCGGCGACCCCGATCGCGAGCGTGATCGCGCCCGCCACGCTGGCGATCGTGGCCAGGATACGCAGCGCGTCGGCGGACAGGCCGTCGTTGGCAAACAGTCCGAAGGATCTCGAGCCTCTGTCCATGGCGGGTGAAACCCGGACTCTCCGCCGCGTTCCGAGCCGAAGCAAGAAAACCGTTGCGAATCTCGGCGTTGCGCCGCCGACGCAGAAATCGGGGACAGACACTGATTTAGCGAAATCGGGGACAGACACTGATTTCAGGAAATCGGGGCCTGTCCCCGATTTGCGACGCAGCGCACCAGACTAGGAGCGCCGTTCTCCGCACCCGCGTCTCCCATCGACGGCGGGTTCGTCCTAGTCTCCCGGCTCCGCAAAAGTTGGCGACGCCGCTGGCAGGCTCAGGTTTCCCAAGGGAATCCGTGCCTGTTCCGCGTCGCCCGATGCAAAGGCAAAAAAAGGACCCCGTAAGAATGATTCCGTTCTCTCCTCCACGAATCGACCAGAAGATCATCGACGAAGTCGTCGATACGCTGCGTTCCGGCTGGATCACGACCGGCCCGAAGACCAAGCGCTTCGAGAAAGAGCTGGCTGCGTACTGCAGCGCTCCGGCTGTCCTTTGTGTGAACTCCGCCACGGCAGGGCTCGAGGTCATGCTGCGCTGGTTCGGCGTCGGCCCCGGCGACGAGGTGATCGTGCCGGCGTGCACATATGCGGCCACGGCCAACGTGGTCGTGCATTGCGGCGCGACGCCCGTGTTCGTCGACGTCAACGCGGAAGACTTCAACATCTCGATCGCAGCCGTCGCTGCCGCGATCACGCCGCGGACCAAGGTCGTGATGCCGGTCGATTTCGGCGGGTGGCCCTGCGAGTACGACGAGCTGAACGACCTCGTGCGCGAGCGCGCCGCGGAATTCGTTCCGGCGACCGACGAGCAGAGGAAGCTCGGCCGGATCCTCGTTCTGGCCGACTCGGCGCATTCGATCGGCGCCAGGTACAAGGGCCGCCGCACCGGCGCGCTTACCGACGTGACCGTGTTTTCGTTCCATGCCGTCAAGAACCTGACGACCGCCGAAGGCGGGGCGGTGGCGTTCAACCTTCCCGCGCCGTTTTCGAACGAGGAGATCTACAGCCGGCTGTGCGTCAAGACGCTGCACGGCCAGAACAAGGACGCGCTCGCGAAAACGCAGAAGGGAAACTGGCGCTACGACATCGTCGAAGCCGGCTACAAGGCGAACATGACCGACATCGTCGCGTCGATCGGCCTCGTCGAGCTCGCGCGTTACGACAGCGACACGCTCGTCAAGCGGCGACGGATCGTCGAGTCGTACGCCGATGCGCTCGGCAAGCACGCGTGGGCCGAGCTGCCGGTGTTCGACCGCGACGGCCGGACGTCGTCGTTCCACCTGTTCCCGCTTCGCATCCGCGGCATCGACGAACCGGCGCGCGATGCGATCATCCAGGCAATCTTCGATCGCGACGTTTCGGTCAACGTGCACTTCATTCCGGTGCCGTCGATGAGCTTCTACCGTTCGCTCGGCTACGACATGGCGAACTATCCGGTCACGTACGGCAACTACTCGCGCGAGATCTCGCTTCCTGTGTTCTACAACCTGACCGACGAGCAGGTGCGCACGGTGATCGATGCGGTCATCGAGTCGGTGGCGGAAGTGCTCGGGCGCTGACGGGGCCCTGCGAAGCGCCGGTCGCCGGCCGACTTGCGAAGCGCAACACTCCGGCGACTTGTGAAGCGCAAGACTCCGGCGTTTTACGAAGCGGCCGGGCGCTGGCGCGGAAGCCGTATCGAGAACTTCGCTCCGTGGTCCGGGGCGCCGACCGCGTCCACGCTTCCGCCGTGCCGCCGGACGATACGCGCTACGGTCGCGAGCCCGACGCCGGTGCCTGGAAAGTGCGGATGATCGTGGATCCGCTCGAACGGCAGGAACAGCTTCTGCCGGAAGCGCGGATCGAATCCGATGCCGTCGTCTTCGATCGTGACGACGATGTCGTCGCCCCCGGCGATGCCCGACACCGTGATGTGTCCGGTTTCGCGCGTGCCGGTGAACTTCCACGCGTTGCGCATCAGGTTCTCGACCGCGATATGCAGCAGCCCGAGATCTCCGCTCACCTTAGGGACGCCGCCGATCGTGAACTCGACTTTGCGGTGCGGATCCTCGGCCGCCAGATTCTCCGCGACCGAGCGTGCGACCGCCGCGAGATCGACCGCTTCATAGCGAAGCGCGCTGCGGCTGACGCGCGACAGCCGCAGCATGTCGTCGATCAGCCCGTCCATGCGCCGGCTCGCGGCGCGGATCTTTCCGAGATGCGTGTGCACGTCTTCGTCGAGCTTCTCGCCGCTCTCGTCGACGATCATCTGGCTGAATCCGGCGATCGCGCGCAGCGGTGAGCGAAGATCGTGCGACACGGTATGGCTGAAGCTTTCGAGCTCGCGGTTGGCCATCTCGAGCTCGGCGGTGCGCTCGACGACGCGCCGCTCGAGCTGCGCGCGAAGCTCGGCGAGCTCGGCGTCGGTGTGGCGCGCGTCCTGCAGATGCTGCTCGACGCGGCTGCGGGCGCCTTCGAGCGAATGCGCGATGTAGATGGTGACGGCGAATCCCGTCAGCAGCGTGAGGGCGTTGTCGAGGCCGAGAACCGGCGCGGAAAGCCAGTACATTGCCGCCGTTGCGAGCCCGATTCCGGCCGCCGAAGCGCCTGCGAGAACGGCCTGGGCCCTGGCGCCCCATGGAATCAGGGCCGATGCGATGTACGTGAGCGCGATCGTCAGAAGCGCCATCGGCATCACGTCGCGGCGCACCGCCGACATCCCGACGCCGACGGCGAGCTGGGTAAACAGGCCGACGGTGATGAGGACGAGCGTCTGCCGGCGCGAGCCGGCGCCACGAAGCGCATAGATGCAGCTATAGAGAACGACCAGGCGGAAGCCGCAGAGCGCGAAGCGCAGCTCGAACGATTCGCTCACCGAGAACGGCAGCATCGCAAAGTAGATCGTCTGCGAGAGGGCGAGGAACCACAGGCACTCGCGGACTCGCTGGCGCAGCCCCGGCAGCAGAATGTTGTGGTCGGCTTCCGCGCGGTCGAGCGGCACCTGTCGGACGGCCGTGTCGGCGTCGCGCGACGTTTCAGCAAAAGCAACGGGAGATGGCATGGCTCGGACTCGAGCCCAAGGCCTCCGAACGGCCGGGGATTCTTTTACCGGGGGCGTTCCGAATAGTCGATAGTCGTTCTTCGGAGGTGCGTTCGGAGGCAATTTCGAAGCGTTCGTCGAACCGGCGACGACTGCCATCGTGCGACCGATTGAAACCGCCGCCGCAGCGCGAAAGAATCCCGGAACTCGGGGTGTGGCGCAGTCTGGTAGCGCACCTGCTTTGGGAGCAGGGTGTCGGAGGTTCAAATCCTCTCACCCCGACCACTTTCGCGGACCGCTCCGCGTCGCTTCAGAAAACCGGGACGCTCCCGGTTTCCCAGTCTTCGAGCGACGCCGGTCCGCACTCGATACGCGCCCGTAGCTCAGTCGGATAGAGCACCGGCCTTCTAAGCCGGTGGTCGCTGGTTCGAATCCAGCCGGGCGCGCTTTTTTTCCTATCCATTCCGACAGCTTGCGCGGGCACTTCCTTCGCTTCGCTAGCGGTCATTGGCTCGGTGCCGGTAGAGGTGCCGGTTGCGGCGTTAAGCCGTTGCACAGCATCGAGTTGGTGAGCTGGTGACAGGTGCGAGTAACGCAGCGTCATCGTGATCGACTGGTGGCCCATCAGCTCTTGTACCGTGCGGATGTCCACTCCAGCCATCACCAGACGGCTCGCGAACGTGTGCCGGAGATCGTGCCAGCGCATGCCTTCGATCTTGGCCTTTTTGAGTGCGGGCGCGTAGGCGCGGTGCAGGAAGTTGCGGGCATCGCGTGGACTCTCGCCGCCTACCGTCTCGCCGTTCTTGAGTTCCACCGCTTTGGAAGGAAACACCAGCTCGGACCGGGCGCGGCTCGGCAGCTCCCGCAGGATCGCCCGCACGGTGTCATTCATTGGCACCCGGCGCAGCTTGCCGCTTTTGGCCCGCGGAATGGTGATCATGCCCGTGGCGAAGTCGACGTTGTCCCAGCGAAGGTTGAACTGCTCGCCCTGGCGCAGCCCGGTGTGGATCGCGAAGGCGACCAGCGGCCAGTCGGCGGGCTTCATGGCTTCGCGTAGCTTCGTCTCCTCGTCCGCGCTCAGGAACCGCACGCGTTCGTTGTTTTCCCGGTGCAGCTTCACCCGGTTCGTCGGGTTGGTTGCGATCAGCCCGTCGGCAATCGCAATGTTGAAGACCCTTTTTAGGAATTTTACCTCGCGGTTCACTGTGGCTGGTGCGGATGTTTTGATGCGCTCAGCTTGGTAGCGCTCGACGTCGCCGGGCGAGATCTGCGCGAGAGTGCGGCCCGGAAAAGCTTCCTTCCAGTATCGGCCATAGCGCTCGTAGTCGGAGAATGCGCGAATGCGGCCCTTCGCCCGCTTCATCACGTCGTCGATATGGTCGGCGAGCAGGGTGTCGCGGCGGCCGATGCTTTCTGGGAAGAAACGGCGTTCGGTAACTTCGGTTTTGCGCTTTGCGTAAACTTTTTTTGCGAGTGCTTTCGGTCCGATCTTTTCGCGGTGTTCGCGACCGCTTTCATCGTGGTAGCGCACCCACCACACGCCGGAGCCTTTCGGGCGCTCGAAGACGCCGCGATCCGAGCCCGTTCGCTTTGTGGTGCTCTCGTTGGTGGTGCGCTTTGTCATTGGCTTGGAACCTGATGAGTATCGCAAGCTCTGCGCCTGTCGCCAAGGGCATTCGGCCCTGTTTGTGTCTTCATTCTGGGTCTTACGTTCTTGACGAATGCCGTCAGCCTACGCCACCAGCGCGAGCATCATTGTTGCTGATTCGTTCTACGCGCGGGACGTTCGTGCTGGCGGATGAGTTTGTCGATGTCCGATTCTTTGAATCGTAGCGCACGGCCAAACAGCTTCACGGCCGGAATGCGCCGCTCGTATGCCCACGCGTAGATGGTGCTCACCCGGACACCTAAGCGCTCGGCGGCCTGCGCGACAGTGAGAAGCTTATCAGGCACTGTGCACCGCCTCGCGACACTCCATGCCGAGCCAGTGATGGATGAGCCGCACGAGCTGGGCCGCCACCGCGTCGGCCGTGGAAAGCGGAACATGCAGTCCAAGAGCGCCTTGCTGGCCAATGAAGAACCAGCGCGCCCCGGCGTCCCTCAGCTCCATGAGGATCCGATCTTGAAGCCAGACCGGGAATTCGGAATCGGTCGCCAGGAAAACGTCAATTCGGATGTCTGCGGTCGCCTTCCGGCGTACGACTTCGATGCGGGGCCGCCGCATGCGTTTGCAGCGCTGAAACCAAGCGCTTTGCAGGCCGAAATGACACCTTGGGTCGCAGGACGTAAAGCCGTTCCGCTCGGCATCCTTGAAACGCTCCACCGCGGCGTCGGTAAGTAGACGGCCTTCGACAAGGATATGCGGACGATGCGGCATGCTATGACTCTCCTTCCGCCGAGGCTGCGAATGAGGCGAGGGAAGGCGGTTCTGCGTAGTTGTTTTGTGGTGCGCCTGACGCGCGCGCGAGCGACGTCCTTGCGCCCCCGCCTAACTCGCCATCAACGGGCGACTGGTGCTGACAGGGCAGACTCGTAATCGCGCTTTCCGCGCTTTCCGCGCACCACTGGACAGGCCGGAGGGAGCCAGAAGAATTGTCGGAACTCGTCCGGCTGATGTATTGCACGGGGCGTCCGCGAGTCTTTACCGTCTCCACCGTAACAGCGCCGATGGCTTTGAGGTCCGCAATGGCGGTGCTCAGTTCCTTGGCAGTGATGTGGTTGGAGAAGATCTCTGTTCGGACTGTGGTCGTCGTGAGTGCGGTGCCGTCTTCGGGCAACCATGCAAGCAGGGTATCTGCCAGAATATTGCCGGTTGTCGCTCCGAATATTTCTAAGACTGATTGTTCGGCTTGTTCCCACAGCGCCAGAGCGCATCGAAGGTGGTGTTCCTCGATTCTCTTCGACTGCGCGCAAAGCGCGTAAAGCATGGAAAGGCGAAGGACGTGCGCCTCGGCCCGCGCTAGCAGCTGGCCAATGATTCCGGGGAAGTCGCGCGTCAGTTCTGGGTAAACCGCGTCCCACAAAGCGGTGGCGTCATCCGATCGCGTCATCTCCCCGCAGGCCTGGGCGAATTCGAGTGATCGTTGGACATCAGCCACAAGCACGCTGAGGGCAGCAGAATCCGCTCGTCCCGGGCTCGAAAGAAGCTTCGCACGCCCCACCGCGAGGAATATGAAGCGATTACCGAAGCCGTTGGCAGCATCCGTTTTTGTGAGGTGCGCCAGCAGGTCGGCGGTCGTGGAATGGGCGATTACGCTGACGTGCGGAGCCGTGGCGCGCAGCGCGTCCTTGCGGGTCAAGACGCCGAGGTCTTGATGGTCCCAGGCTTCTCGGAGCGTTGCGGATAGTATGTTGTTCAGCCGCGTCGCCTGTATGAGGACCTTCGCAAACTCGGCTTCGGTGACCAGTACGCGCTTGTCGTCCACCCCGGGGTCCCACTCTGATTCCGAACTCGGTCCGGAGTTTCGCACGGCGTTGATGAGCCCTTCGCCGGTGGATAGCCCAGCGAGCACTCGGTCCGATCTCCAGCCGGGGTCGGCGTCAGCGATTGCACGCAGTGCGACTCGTAGGCCATCGCCCTTACGCCCATGTGCCGAAGCACCGACGAGCGCGAGGAATTCGTTGCAGTAGTGGGTAGTCTCGCCGACGTGGACATGCGGCCCCGAACCCACAGCGCTGCCGAACGCGACGAGGAACTGCGCGGCTATTCCGAGCGGGTCCGCCTCAGTGTGAGGCTCGAACACGGCTACGACGCGCCCGACAAGTCCCGAGTAGATTACCGCCGGGGCATTCGCTACCCGGGCTTTGTCGTTTACGGCGACAAGATTGTCCGTTAGTCTGTCCATGATTCGTTGTGCTCGGCGGGCTTTCCCGAACGGCTGTGACGGAAGCCCGCTGAGTTCCAGTACCTCCTATCCAGTTATGCCTCGCTGGCGATTCCAGGACCGGCGTGGGCCCCACTGATATTTGCTGCTGTGTCCGCGCGTTGCTTCTCGATCCAGCTCTGCATGTCCTCATTGCGAACGCGGATCGCGCGACCGACGCGCAATGCGGGCAATTCCCCGTGCTTCAGCAATTCGTACACAACCGTTCGGCTAAGTCGGGTAGCTTCGATGACGTCCTGAACTGTGAGCAGCGTCTGCTGCATGGCGTATTCTCCATCGCTGTCAGCGCGGTTTCCGGCGATGTTGCCGCGTACCGCCACGTCTGAGTTTCGCGGCGGCGGAGATTGCGCGCAATAGTCTGGATGGGAGGAGTGCGACCAAAAATTCGACGTTGCGACCAAATATTGCGATCGCAAAATCGGAAGCGTTCTACGGCTCGCGCATTTGAGCGGTTGCCGGAAGGTGCACTACGTCTTCGGGGACGCTTTCCCTTTTATTTGGTGTAGGACCGCCGACGGCGTAGAGTCGGCAAGTGCGCTCAGAAGAAAAAGCGCCCATCGTTCATCGCGACCACGACGCTTCTGGCGGAACCCCTCGTCGCCGTAGAAGCGCTCAAGTGCCAGCCGCCAGTCAATGTGTTTCACGAAATTTGGGTAGGGCATGGCCGCGCGTGGCTGTAGAAAAACCGCCTCCGTCTTGCTGTCCCAGCTGGTAACGAAGAAGTTCAGAAGTTCGTCACTTGCACTGGCGATTCGGCCTACCAGTTCCGGTGTGAGTGGTGGTGCGGACTGTACCCTGGGAAGCGGATTGCCGTACCGCGGATCGTCCTTGGATCTTGCAGCGATCTTCCAGCGAATAAAATTGTAGTCATCGGCAAGTTCCTCGCTCGGCACCGTTTGGAGATTGCCGTCGTGGTCGAGGATCCGAAGCCCCGGAGGTCGGCCTACCTTTCCCTTCGCAGGCCTGATTCTCACGGTATATCCAGAGTCTGTTTGATCGCCGTCGCCATCACGGAAACATCTACGTCCGATGTAATCGGGGGCAAGGTGGCCTGGTGCTCCCGACGTAGTCTGTCTTGATGGGCCCGGAGCCAGCGCTCGCTGCGCGCCAATCGATGCTGGGCCGTCCGTCGCTTCCGATGCGTCCAGTTCCGGGCATCCTTACGCAGTGGGTGCCGGTAGCCGTACCGCTGAGAAGCGTAAACGAGGCTGTGGCAGTGACGGCAGCGCCATTCCAAGGCTGTGGCTGTCGGGGGGCGATACAGACTTTCGCAGCGTGCTCCGCACCCTGGGCATAGAAACCACCAACGAACGCATGCGCCGCCTGGACGGGCAATGAGACGAATGAAGGGCAGCTCGGGGAAGATCCACGGGCGGTGCCGGCCCAGAGTGGCGGCGTCTACGACAGAAAGGACGGTGGTGACGTGCAGCGCGGCGCACTGTTCGACGCACCATTCGTGGTGTTTCGGCCACCGATAGCTTACGAGGTTCGAAGACATTGTCGTAGAGTATCAAATTCCTTAGCGCGTCGCGCAAAGCCCGACGGCGCAGACTGAAATGCCGGAGTAGGATCGGTGGGAAGTTACGCAGAGTGCTGGCTGGGATCGTTTTATGTCGGCTCAACGAAGAACGACGTAGACCCGCGTCTGATGCAGCTCGTAAGGGCTGGAGATAAGGTCGCCGTCCGCGGAGACCGTTCCGCGATACCGATTCAGATGCACCGCTGGTGTGACGATCTCCCGGAAGGCGAGGAGGTTTCTGTCGTCTTCTATCGTGCTCCAGCTGTAACTATTCGGGAGCGTCTAGAGCTAAAGGGCTATACACTCGAATTGGCGACTGCGGCACTGGTTGCAAATCTCCAAGCCGAAGCGGTACGAGCGAAGAACTGGAGTGAATGCGAGCGAGGCGAAATATTTTTACCATTGGTTGCAACTCTCGAAAACGCCACCGTCGCTGCTTGGTTTTCCGCTCTGCGCGAAATCCATGACAAAGATCTTCAGTCAAGTAGGCAAAAACACGCGGCTGACAATTCGCTACTCGGCTATATGCTTAGTCACGATTGGCTTGGTTCAGGCCCCGATCCTTTCGTCGGAATTCGTCTCGCGTTAGAGGTTTGCGAGCCAGACGCCGAGTTGATTTACGACATCACCGATCTCGTGCGGACTGAGGCGTCCGCGGAGGACGAGGAAGATTACGTTGCTTATGTTGATGGGTTGATGTCGAGCAGTTACGCTTCGAGCGCGAAGACGATAATTCTAACTGAAGGTCGAACCGATAGTCGATTCATCAGTGAATCGCTGAAATTATTGTACCCACATCTCGCGGAATACTTCAGTTTCATGGATTTCGAGAACGCGCGCGTAAGTGGTGGCGCGGGAAACCTTGCGAATCTGGTCAAGGCGTTCGCCGGTGCCGGAATAGTAAACAAAACCATCGCAATTTTTGACAATGACACCGCGGGCGACGCCGCAATGCTTACCCTTCGGAGTGTTACTCTGCCGGATAGTATTCGCGTCCTACGACTACCCGACAGTGAATTTCTGTTGACGTATCCTACGATTGGACCGTCGGGTGCGACGCCCATGAATGTGAACGGCCGAGCGGCCAGTATTGAACTTTATCTAGGTGCAGACGTACTTCGAGACGAAAACGGAGAGTTGCTGCCGGTACAGTGGACCGGGTACGAGCCAGCACTACAAAAATATCAAGGCGAAGTTTTATTTAAAGATAGAATTCGAGAACGTTTCGATAGCCGCTTGGACGCGTGTCTAAGAGATCCGGACAGGGTTAAATTAACTGACTGGAGCGGAATTCGCCAGATTCTCCAGATGCTCTTTTCGGCATTCCACGACTCGGACGGAAAAGAGATACTGGCAGGAATTGCTGAGTGGATGGACTTGTAAAGAAGCAGGTCTACTCAGCCCGGCGCTTGTCGACGATAAACAGCAGGTGGCTCGCGAGGATGATCATCTCGACGGCCTCCTGTGCCTCGACCACTACTTGTCGGTGACTATGTGGATTTTTGTAAGAACCCACTGCCCCGGCCATTAAGTTGGCAAGTGCTTCTTGTTCTGCGACGAGAGCATGTTTGTCCGCGAGGGGCCCAGTGGTTGGTTTGAAGGCGAGGCGAACGAGCGTAACGCCAATGTCCGTGTCGGAAAGTCCGGCTTGCTGCCGAATATGAACTTCCAAGATCTTAAAGCTCTGGAAGACGGCGACGTCGTAATCTCCCCTAAGAAACGGGGCGTACACTTTCTGAACGAGCGCAGGGTGGAGCAGTCCCTTAGGAAGTAGGTTTGCATGTCTGTACGCTACAATTCCTGCCGGAGTTGCCGCTTCTTTTCCGCGACGCGTGACGAAGACAAGGTCGCCACTGCTTTCCGCGGTAGGTGCCAGAAGGCCCTCGCGAAGCAGCCACACCCAAGCCTCCATGATCGCACGGGAAATCTCATCGTGCCTTTCTTGCGGGTATCCCTGCAATGCATTGCTGCGACCGAAGTTTTGACGATGCAATTCGTTTGCTTTGACCTTCGGCGAAGCGAGGTACTGCAACACCAAGCCAGCTAATTCCTCAGCCTCGAGTGCGAGAAGTGAATCGACGTCCGATACGAGATCGCTAAAGAGCACGCTGCCTCACGATGATGAGTCACGGATACACGCGAGAAACAGACGCACCGACGCGCCTTGCCGGCCAATTCGGGTCCGCGATTGTCTAATGCGGTGCGACATCGTCTTCTCTGCGAGATCTTGTCACGAGCCGGTGCGAACAGCGCGGGTAGAGTGGAACGCAATCTTGTAGTCGTAGTAGGTACGCCCATTATCCGTGTAAACACCCCATGCACGCGACGACCCATTCCTGGTCGTAGTGGTGGACCAGTAGCCCGACGAGGCGTCGCAGCTACATGTCGGATCCGAGATGTCTGTACAGACGATGGAGCAGCTCTCTGTGCACACGAGGGAACAATTATCGCCACTGTCGAACGCGCCCGCTACGGCGGGACCCGGCCCCGGGTCTGACCTGCTGTAGTCTACGATGGTAAGCAGTTCTCGGATGTTCGGCAGTCGCCAGTCACGATGTCCGGCAAAACCGCAACGTCCTCCCACTAGCCGGCAATCAAGATCCTTAGTGCAACTCAAGATAGTGTTCCGATCACATCGATTGTTCAGCTGGTTAAGAAAGACTGAATGCGCTGAGCCGTCGAACGCAGTAGGCCCACTTGACCAACTGTATTGATTTCTGGGGTCGTGCGGATTTGCGCAAGAGTTGCCAGCCTCCACGGCGCATTGCACCGGAGGAAGGGTAACGAAGCCGATCTTTTTCTCCCACATCAGGCCTGTGTTTTTGTCGGTGACTGTTCCGTCTGCATTGTCAGTGACGGCAAACGGCAAGCCGGTTTGAAGGTCGCCGTCGTCACCCGCGCCGAAGCTCGTCGTCTGGCCAGTCCTGAGAGGCTGCCCGAAGAAGGAGCAGAGTAAGGCGACTGACTGGCCGACGGCCTTCTTCAGAACCGACAACGCATCCGAGGTCGTGACGGAACCGCTGTCATCTACGTCACCGCAGACCGGGGCTGCCGGTAGCGCAATACGAGCAGTCAGTAAGAATGCTGCACCCATTGCCCATGTGTGCATCCGCCGCATAGCGGCATACTCTTCCCCAGCCCGAGTTGACGCCAGCGCGCACTATTCCCGTCTGCAAAGACCACCTCGCGCCTACTGCGCGATTCTCAGAGAGACGTAAGGATCAGTCTCAGGCGACCGGGGCGCGTCGCCTAGGCAAATAGGACCGGTCACGGGTAACCTTTGCGTGAACTGCGTCCAACAATGATGCTTGAGCTTGTGGCATTGATTCTTTGTGACGAATGCGGCCGAGAGATCTCCGACAAGGCGTTGGAATGCCCTGGCTGCGGAAACCCGATAGTCGGCATATTCCCGAAAGCGTGGAGAGGTCGGAAGCGTGAGGCTTCAAAGGAAGGCATATTTCTCCAGACACTCAACGCGGGCTGCACCATCATTTTCCTCTTCATTGGTCTGGTTGTACTGCTTGCGATGTTCGGCAGTAAGAAGTGACTGCTCCACGTAAAGACAGCGGCTGGGTAAACTGAGCCACTTGCGCGCAGATAGCGAAGATCACAGGGAAAGTTGCGGCGGAGGAGATAGACAATCCCTCGACAAGCGGAACGTTCGCATACGTCATGTGTGCATAACTGCAAAAGGCTAGGTTCCAGTCCATTGCACCGGGCTGGGGCGTAATACAAGGCTCGAAAATGGCCGCTGGTAGCGACGAGGCAACAGCGCAGCTACATGATCTGCGGCTGTTAGAAGCAAAGGAGGCTGCGTACTACGGTGCGTTAGTGCAGGCTTGGTTTTCAACCCGCATGGAGCGGGACCGCACTATCATCGCCCTCTCAGCGGGAGGTGTCGGCGTCCTCGTTACACTGCTGACGTCGCGGTCGCCGATGACGGACACCGAGTTCGTGCTTTATATCCTGGATAGCTTTGCCTTTATGACGGCAATTGTGGCCGGTATCACTGTGCTTCAGAGAAATAGCGATTACATCGTACAGTTGTTGCGGAAGCCCGAGGAACCCGACGATCGCGCGTTGCAATGGCTCGATAGACTAGCCGTAGGTGGTTTTGCACTTGGGCTCGTTCTCGCGCTGACGGTTGGAATTGTGGCAGGCGCTAAAAAATTGAATATGGAGGAAAGATCGATGGCGAAAGAACCTGTAAGGTCCCGACAAACACTGGACGAGGCGTTCCACGGCGCAAACGCCCTGAGGCCAAGTGCCGCATCGAACTCCGAGAGAAGCTTCAACGGCGCGGCATCACTGGCTCCCACGCAACCGGTAGCCACGCAACCAACTTCGCAATCGTCAACTCAGCAGCAGCAGCCCGCGCAGCCCGCATCGCAGACACAAGGTGGCGGAGGCAGTAACGGGAGCAGTGAGTGATCAGCGACTCTCACTTATCCGACCGACCCAGTTCTGCCCCCGATTCGCTGCAAAGCGGTGCGCTGTGGCGCGACCGAACGGAACCAGCAGCGACGTTTCCCACTGATTCCGTACGTTGCTGTTCCTCGCTGCCGAAGCCCTGACGATCCCCGTAGTCACAAACATTACAAATGTTGAGTCTGTAACTCCGCGCAAAATCTTGCTGCGCGATTACCCGAGGGGCTTCAGCATCAGACACGGAATCGCTGGGGGCGGTGCCGGGGTAGGGGCAGGGGCCTGAGGCGGGTTCGCTCGCTCGAATAGCCGCACGGGCACCCGTCGCCTCGTCTGTCAGGTGGAGTTGCTTCCAGCTGCGGCCGAGGCCACTTCCACACGTTCTCCGTTGGTGGCGCTGCCGTGCTTGAGGCTGGTGCCGGTTCTAGTGCCGGTTGGTGGTCGAAACTGATCAAACGTGATCGAAGCCAGTGGAAGTCTGCGAATCGCTAAGTGCGCGTGTTCATTCGTAACAGCCTGTCACACCAGCGTTTCATCATCGTCGTCACTCGCACTTCTAAGCCGGTGGTCGCTGGTTCGAATCCAGCCGGGCGCGCTTTTTTTGCTCGGGTCGCTGCTCAAGCAGGGCCGCCGCGAGTCTCGTCCCGGTAAATGACTTGCTGGACGCTCGGCAGGCCGTCCGCTACATTCCACTTGCGACCGCACCTTGGGAAACCCGCATGAAATACAACATTGATTGTGAGCGCGAAGAGGACGGACGATGGATCGCGGAGGTCCCGGAGTTGCCTGGCGTATTGGCTTATGCGGCCACGGCCGAAGAAGCCATGTCCAAGGCTGAAGTCCTTGCCCTTCGCGTGCTGGCCGAACGCCTGGAACACGGCGAGGCTCGGCCTGTGGACATCAGCATCACCGTTCCCGCCGTCGCATGAGTCATTGGCCGTCGGCGCGGGCCAACCGTGTCCTTGCGGCCCTCTTTCGTATCGGCTGGAGCGTCAAGCGCCAGTCTGGTTCCCACAAGACTTTGCAACGGGAAGGGTGGCCCGATTTCGTCTTTGCGTTTCACGAACGGGAAGAGCTCGGGCCGCGGATGCTGGCTCGAATCGCAAAGCATAGCGGCCTTGAGCCGGAGGACCTTTGACGACTGTTGACGGCGTAGTCGTCGATCTCGCCGTGCGCGCAAGTATGGTTCGCCTTTTGTGCGAGCGGGACGAAGCGGGAGCCTGTTCAGATGTCGAGCGCTCGGACGGACAGAGCTATTCGGAGCAGCGTTGGGAGTACGAAGGTAAGCCGTGTATGCCTCCGTATTGAGCGGTTCTCAGATCAACTCCCCCAAGAAGCCTGACGGTGTCCGCGGTGGTGTCAGTTGAGTATCGAACTGACCGCACGTGATCGAACTCCTGGAAAGCGCCATCGTTACCTCTGCGGCCTTCCATTCCCAGCTTGAGCTCGTTGGAATAGCGCCATCGCAGTGGGAGCACGTCGCGACCTTGCGGTGTGAATCACCTTCATCGCGTTACCTCCTTCCGAACAGATTCGATCGTCAAAGTCGCTGGGCGGTGCGGATGTGGCACGCGTTCACAGCTTGTGTCAGCTCCGCCGACAATCAACGGTGAGCTATGACCACAAGAATTTTCGCTGTCGTGTGCGGATTGCTTGTCGTTACTGGCTGCGGGACGGCGGCGGTTGGTCCGTTTGTTACGGAGGTTGAGCCACTGGCGGACGGCGGTCTCCGCTACAAGCGTTGTTTCGCGCGAAACAACGTCACAAATCGACAATACTATCGGTGCGAGACGATCGTCGCCCCGAAACCCTCTAACGCGACGCCGGGGTGATTCTCAATCAAGAACCGATCCGTCGAATCCGAAGGTCGGACACGTTCGAGGTTTACCGATCATGATCAGAAGCATTGCGGCGGCCGCAGCTATGACGGTTCTCTTCTTCTTTCGGATGCCGGCGAATGCAGCGGATCCGGTTTGCGGTGACGTAAATGCGAGCGGCACCCTGACGGCCAGCGATGCCCAGGCGGTATTGAAAGCCGCGGTAGGTCAGGTGACCCCCTTGAAGTGCCCTGCGCCGTCAACTCCGGTTCAGACTGGCCAGACTACGTCATACGGAAACGGCGACGACGGCGATCTCCGGCCCGGAAGATTGCAGGCGTTCGTCGATAGCCACGACGGAACGATCACCGACATCAATACGGGGTTAGTGTGGGAAAAGAAGAAGGCTCAATCTGGGTTTCCTTGGAATTCCTGCAACGATGAATCGGGTATCTGTTCCGATCCTCACTATGTGAACAACGTCTATACATGGACGGCGAACGCGTCGCCGTCGTCCGATTACAATGGCACCGTGAAGACAATCTTCCTTGAGCAACTCAACAGCAGGTGCAGCGGTAACTCAGCGATTGCGTGCGCGACCAATGCCGACTGCGGCACCACGGGCGGTCCCTGCGGCTTTGCAGGACACCGTGATTGGCGGCTACCGACCATTACGGAACTGGTGAGTATTATCGACTTGGGCGTCTACGAACCGGCGCTCAATGTGGCATTTCACGGGGAGGCCTGCGCGACCAATTGCACCGACCTTACCAGTTCGGCGTGCAGTTGTGACGCCGGAGGTGGTTACTGGTCTTCATCGACTGTCGTGGCTGGGCCTTTCAATGCATGGATCGCAGGTACGGGCTACGGCGGCCAGTTCCTCGGCAACAAAGCTGGGGACTATTACGCTCGCGCGGTTCGTACTGGCCCGTGATCATTCCTCGCCAATGATCCATTCGGCTATCCGCTTAGAGGGCGTATGACTTTAGAGGCGACGGTAAGCCGACACTCGTGATGGTATGGGCGAACAGGTGGTTGTGTGAACGCCAGCAAGAAAGCGGACATTGGTCAGAGAGCCCGTGTTCGCATTCGGGCGACGGCTGGTGGAATTTTTGCCGCCGCGGTTGCGTTCTCCTACGCAGGGTTGGCAGCCGCTGCTGAAAATCACGAATGGGGAGCCACCACCAGCGTGACCGGCCGAATCGTGATGGAGGACCGTGAGTACATCGGCACAAGTCACCGTGTCCCCATCCTTCATTTCGAAGCTCCGATCTCCTTGATCTACCCGTCGAAGTATCCGGGTGATGCCCGACCTGAAGAAACGACAGAGATTCATCTCCTCGGTGATCTCGACTTCTCGGAGTATGTGTCGTGTACGACCATCGCGACTGGTACCCTCCATAGTTCCGGAAGAGCTAGTTGGATTATCCTTGCTGATGTAGGGATGTGGGTGCAGCGAATCGAATGTAAGGAGACCGGGAAGAGCGCTAGCCTTACGTCCGACCCGCAGTCTTGGAGGTCGGCGTTCGACACGTGTGCACCGTCGTCGCGATATTCTGCGATTCATATCGCTGGATCAGCGGGTCAACTCCCGTTCGGTAATATGGACGAAGAGAGGTGGGTCGCCGCCGATCTGCTGATGCGATCAGGCGTATCTCCGCGGTGGTCCGACTACTCGCTCGATCACCTCTGGAAGAGGCTCGCCGACGCGAAGACCCGTCTTTTTGCTACTTTCGATGTTACGTACGCCCGGTGGGACCCTGATTACTACTCGGAGATGCTGGAAGTGCAGTTTTCTCCGCGAGTTCAGGTCCAGTTCGACGCAGTCGCGGTGCCCTACAACCGTACGCAGGGATTGCCGACTCCACTCGACTCCGGGCTTGAAACGCTCTGCGAGTCGGTCTGTGGATGCACGGTTGTGCCGGGCCAGAAGAGAGACGGCGTCGTTCCCATGTCAGTCCCGCGGACAACGAACCTGTTCTATATGGTCCGTCATTTACGCGAGCTTCCCGACGTCAAAATGGCACGCCTCGTGAGACGTCCACCACGATACACGGACTTGAGGGGTAAGAGCGTGCTCCATGTGAAATCGCTACCGTCTGGATTTCACTTCACGGTCGAATCCACGGACCTCGAGTCGAAAACGACGAAGAGGTATTTCGTGGTGGATGACCAGCGGGCTCAGGAGGTGTATCCGGACGATGCGGAGGCCAAGCGAGCTTTCGAACCGCTCCCGGTTCCCGGCGACGTTTGGCGGTGATCTTCGTGAAAACCGGGTGTCTGGGTCCTCGCCTCCGTGATCACTGGTTCGAATCCGGCGGGTGCGTTTTCGAAAGTCTTTGCCGCACCGTTCGGCTGCGAGAGAGTGAGCTGACTCCGTGATGCCGGAGAGCCGCATGCGATATGTCCAGACGTTCGCCATGTGTGCCCTATGGCTCATGTCAGAGCGCATCGTCCTGGCAGAGGCCGAGACGCCGACGGCCGGCACCATCGTCGGCAAATCGAATGAAAGCCGCTTCGAAGCCCACCTTACTCCTTCCTTGTCGTGGGTTGTTCGACACGGCGGAGAACTGAACGTCGGCACCTATCGCAAGGCGACGCTGCCGAGGCTGACGGACGAAGCGACGGCGCGGTACTCGGGGGCCGTGAAACTTGCGCCGACGCTCGGGCTGGAGAACTACGTCGCCGGGCTTCCGTTCGCGACGGTCGAGACATCGGATCTCCTCGCGGCAACCAAGCTGATGCTCAACTTTGAGCGAGCCAACGTCGTTGATGACATGGACGTTACGGGAATTGAATGCGACACCGGTACGCTTCTGCATGAAAAGGATCAGGCACGATCAGATCGCCACTACCTGCTAAGGCACTATCAGCGACTTAACTTCACAGGTCGTCTCTACACTGACAAGAAACCGACGCTGTCGTCGAACACTGATGGAGTGTGGTACAAGGAGGCCTTGTATCCGCTCATCGAACCGTTCGACCAGAAAGGAACCGGGATTTACGCGTTCCACTATCTGGCCGCAGACAAGGCGTCCGACACGTGGCTATATCTTCCGCAACTGCGTCGAGTTCGCAGGCTGTCTTCGGCGGAAAGATCGGAGGCGCAGCTTGGACAGGACATCGACCTGGACAGCTTCGGCGGGTTCGCTGGTCAGGTTGCCACGTTCGAATGGAAACTGCTCGGTGAGAAGTCCGTGCTCGCTCCTTTTCGCGTGGATGCAATCCCAGTGCGTTGGAGTTCCGAACCAGTGAACTACTTCGTAGACGCCGCGTGGGAGCCCCGCCCGGTCTGGATGATCGAAGGGAAACCTCGTGATTCGGCGTATGTGTACTCGAAGCGAGTGATCTATCTGGACCGGGAGACGTATCGAATCGTCTCGTCCGATCTGTACGACAACACCGGCGAGTTGTGGAAATCATGGATTGGCAGCTATCTGTTCGATCGTGTTCCTGACGGCGGGAACGTCATCGTTTCCACGGCGATGATCGACGTGCGCGCCGGTAAGCGGACGGCGTGCTCCATGCCCGGCAGCACGAGCGGGGAGGGCGCCTACTTCCTGAACGAAGGCGACACCTCCGAAGGGACATATGAGGTTTGCCAGAGCACTACCCCCGAGGGTTGTGAGGCCAACCATCCAGTCCATCCCGACCGCGACAATTCTCATCGCCTTCCGATGCGCCCCTGAATCAACTCGTCGGGCATCACGTGTTCAACGTCGAATGGAGGATGCTCCAGTAGTTGGCGAACAGGGTATCGTTGTATCTCGGGGCTCCGTCGGCGGGGCCCATGCATCATCAGGGATCGCGAAGAGCTTCGCGATCTTCCTTTTTGTGACCTCCGCCGCGGATAGGCGGTGCACTCGCTCGACGGTGACCTCGTAGTAGGTGCTGCCGGGCGCCGCTGCGGTGCCGGTTGTTGAAAGCTGAAATAGAAATCCGCCCGATGTGATGCGAGCCGACAATCGTTGCGACGGATCTGCTTCGCGACCGTAATCTGGCTGATAGTAGACGCCTCGCGAGAGACCGGCCGCGATGACCTCTGGAACCGTTCGTAGTCCACGAGCAGCGAAAAGCAGATTGGTTCCCCGACCGAAGTAGACGTGGTTCGTCCTATCGACGTCCCGCGCCGGTTCTATCCAGCACTGGCAAAGTTCGCGGCAGACCGCTTCGAGTCGTTCCGAGAATGGAACTGGAAAGTTAGTGCGTGGGCCTCTGGCATTGATCGTCTGTTGCACCGAGTCGGAGAAGTGGACGACCAGTCTGGTCGTTTCGTACTCCAGACGCACGACTGACCTGAGGGTTTCTGGAAAAGCGACGCCTAGGCGCGACTGCGCCATGAGGAGGTCGTCGCGGAACTTATCGAGTTCGGGTTGGGTTAGCTGTGTGATTGAAGACGACGTCGCCAGAGCGTCGTATACTAGACGCTCGTCGGAGGACCAAGGTTCGGCAGGGAGAGAGTTGATGGCCGACCCGAGGCGGTATCCGTTCTGGAAGCAATCCAGGGATGCCATGTTCGCTGCGTGGGCATTGCGGACGGAGCAAACCGGCTGCACCGCCAGAAGGCCGACGGCGGCGTAATGCAGAACACGGGTCGGTATGCTGACCATGTGACGCCGATCCGATTCCACGGCGACTGTCATTACCACGCTGATCTCGGCTCAATCTAGCGGGAACGGGCGGTATCCATTCCGGTGTCAGTTAGCCATTGAAACGGGCGGTATCTGATCTAAACCCATGGAAAGTGCTGGGTAGCTATCCGCGCGGTCTCGTTTGGAAGCTCTCGTTACTGTTCTGGTTCCTCATCCCCCTCAAACTTACTTCTAAGCCGGTGGTCGCTGGTTCGAATCCAGCCGGGCGCGCTTTTTTCCGCGAGAGCACGGCGATCATGGCGCTGCGCAGGGCGTCGAGCTCGCAGGAAAGCGCGACCCTGGAGCTGATGCCACGGGTTTTTTTGCGCCGGCCGCCATGCGCGCATCGACGAGGTCCGCGATCGCCTCGGCGTGCAGCAGGTGTGCGAAGCGCCTGCCCACGGAGGTCTCTCCTTCGACGCGCGCGGCGGCCGGGGGCCTAGTTGCAGGTCGACATCGTGAACGGGTTTTCTCGGCCGCAGTTTCCGGTTCCCAGGTCGTCCAGCGGCACGGACGTGTCGGAGTCGTTGTTTTCGAACCGGTTGAGGTCGCTGTTCGCATCGATTGAGACCCCACCGCCGAAGAAGATGTTTCTCTTGACCAGCACGCCGTCCGTGTTCACGAGTCGAAGCGCGTCCGTGTCGCCGGGGAGGCCGCTCCGCTGCATGAGAATGCCGCTGCCGCCGACCGCCGATCCGGCCCCGCAGTTCTCGATCAGGACTCCAGCCTCGGTGCCGTCGAACCAGTTGATTGCTCGACCCTTCCCTTTGAGCAGGATTGTCGAGTCGACCGGGATGTCGTGCAGATGGAGCCCGATCTCGAAGGCCGACTGATCCTCGGTGACCACGACGCCGGAAAGCTTCACGTCGTCTACGGAACCGGCGATCTCGATCGCCGTCTCTTCGGTTCCGCATGCGTAGTCTTCCCTGATCGTAAAGAGCGACACACTGACGAAGTCCAGGCTGATCCGCGTGTGGTCGACGATGCGGATCCCGGTCTGAGTTGCACGAGTGGTGCCGAGCTTCGACAGCTTCACCCGGTCGGATGCGATGTCGATTCCGACCGCCGACGTGCACTCTGCGTCGATTGTCGCGCCGTTGCCTTGGATCCTGAGTGGCTTGTCGATGACGATGCCGGGGGAGTAGAGACCGAACGTCGCGAGGACGAGACGATCGCCCGGCGCCGCAGCATCGATGGCCGCCTGCAGGGTTCCTGCTCCCGGCGGAACTTCGGTGGTCTTGGCGAACGCGACAGGCGGGAAGGAGACGGCGCACGAAAGGACCAGGAGCGCGGCTCGGACGACGGAAGACCGGCGCGAGAAGGCCCGCACAAGGTCCATGCTGCCGAAAACGGTGGCGGTTGTGATGGTGGAGAGGCTCGGGTGCTGGCTCATGGCGAACTCCTTTTGAAAACGCACCGTTGTGCGTCTGGATGTTCGCAAGCTACCGCCTCGGCCGTCCCGGAGTCCTCACCGAACCTACACGTTCCTTACACGTTTACCGATGCCGGCGCCGGCCCGGCCGCGGTCCTGCGGGCACGAAAGACGCGCCTTCTCGGCCGGTGGCAGCATCGATTCGTGCTGCGTCGTCGTCGAGTCCGATAGCAATTGCTATGGCGCGTACGGACGGGGCTACTGTCTCGTCAGCAAGCGCCCGGACGGCAATTGGATGACGAGGATGACGGAATCACTTTGTAGGGCAGCTTCCCCAAGCAGCCCACAGTGAACGATGCTCTGGAGTTCCGGCTTTCAGGACTATCTCCCCCGTATTTAAGTCTGCAACGACCGGCTCGGTACCTGCGATCAGCATGAAGTTGTCGGCAGTCGATATCTGACCCACAACATCTGGGTACAAGTTTTTCTTCTCTCCGGTCTGCGTGTTCATCCAGGTTACCGGACCTGAGAACGAAAGTGGTTCCAAACAGCCTCCGGCTTCTCCAAAATGGATTTCTACGTGATTGGGCACATCGGGAGCGGTCAGACACGGAGGGTCGGCGCCATTCTTTCCATTGCAGACCGCTTTCGGTGAATCATAGTCCCAGTTTTCAACTTCCTGTTCTGGCTTTGCGGGCGACGGAACCCAGCGGCTGGTGCGAGAGAGTAGGGTAGGAACAGCGCCTGACTTCCATTCCAGCTTGAAAGCCGTGTTATAAGCCGGGTCTTTGTATGTCACCGCTCCGAACTGCGTGTGCCAAGCGACTACAGCGGGCAAGAAATTGATCTTGGCGATGGTCAGGGATTCTCGACTCCGTGGATTGAAGGACACGAAGGCCATTTCTATAGGACGCCAATCGTGGACCTCAGAAACGTAGTTCACGCAGAGTTCGCCAGCCGTTGCGGTACTGGCGATCAAGAGCAGTGCCATTGCAACGAGGCGTTTCATCGGTTCTTTTCTGTGGCTTTCGGAAGTCTCAGGTCGCTAGCTACTGATGGACATTGTCCCCAGCCCACCGCCATGGATCGATGCTCTGGCGTTCCGGCTTTCAACACGATCTCTCCCGTATTCATGTCTGCGAGGATAGCGTCGTTACCTACGTACTCGACGCTCATTAGTATGAAAGAGTCTGCTGTCGATATCTGAAGCTGGGTCGTTCCGTTCAAGTAATCGCCATCCGCTTCGTCATATAAAACTTTCTTCTCTCCGGTTTCGGTATTCTCCCAAGTTGCCGGGGTGCCGAAGTGTCCGTAATTGCACCCCTCCACGAACCCCACATCGATCTTGCGGTGAGCAGGCGCATCGAAGTGGGAACCCGGTGCATCGAAGCTGGAACCCGGCCCATCGGCATCCCAAACTTTTCCTAGCTGTGGTGGCTTGTCGGGTACTGAGAGCGTCTGAACTTTTCGAGAAATGCGAGTTGGAGCAGCAGCCTTCTTCCAGTTGAGTCGATACGTCCCGCCCGCCGCTGTGTATGTAAGTGCGGCAAAGTTCTTGTCCCACTTCACTTCATACGGAGGCGAATCGATGCTCGCTACGACAACAGATTCTTTGGTTCGAGGGTTGAAGGACGTGAAAGACCATTGGCGAGGTCGGAAACTGACTTCGGACAGATAGTTGACGCAGAGATCGCCAGCGGTTGCCGTGTGAGCGAAGAGAAGCAGGCCGAGAAGGACAGCCGACTTAAGGAAGGTCTTTCTTAGCGTGACGAATGGCAAGTTTGGGAGAGACGGCACGGGGATAGGATACACGGGGGGCGAGGCTGAAGAACTGGGTAGCTGTACGGCCGCGAATCGATTTCCTCGCTCGCCGCGCAACCTCGACTGGCACCGCCGGACTGACGCAGAAATAGTAGCAGGATGTCTCGTCCCGTCGTGCCGGCGAAAGGCCGGCAAGCCTGCGCCGCCGGCCTGCTCGCCGCGGCGATGATGCTCGTGACCGGCGCCCGCGCATTCGCGGCCGCAGCGGCTCATTACGTCGGAGCGAACGCCCGGCTCACGGGCCACCTCTCCGTCGAAAAGCGGAGTTTCCTGGATCAGGAGCTCACCGTTTCGGTCCTACACCTCGACAACCCGATATCGTTGCTGCGCCGCTCCCAGTACCCGGGCGACGCCCCGGCAACCGAAGCCGGCGAGGTTCTGCTTCGCGGAGATTTCGCGCCATCGGACTTCGGCGCCTGCGATGTTGCCGCAACCGGCATCCTCGATTTCCAGAGGATCGGCTGGTCGGTCTTTCCGGACGTCGCGATGGACGTGCAGCGAATCGAGTGCAGGGAACGGGGGCACGCCGTCGGAACCGTCGAGCCGGACGCGCCTTCGGCGAACGCGCGCCAGGACCCGTACGACTGCGAGCCATCCGGCGACTCCCCGCTCTGGCTCGCGCGCAGATGGTCTCCGTACGCCGACATGGACCCCGACATGTGGAAAGCCTCGGACCTGCTCATGCGCGATGCCGCGGGTCCGAGGTGGCCGTACGACATGCAGCGTGCGCTCGCGCTGCGACTGTTCGACGCGCGTACGCGACTGCGCTCCGCTTTCGGGGAAGTCGGGAGCGACTGGAGCTTCGAGTACGTCCCGCGGACGGTAGCCGTCGAGTTCGCTCCGGAGCTTCAGTCGAGAATCGACGCGCTCGAGCTCGTCGACGATCGCATCGAGAAACTTCCGATTCCCGTCAGTCCCGGGCTCGAGCAGCTCTGCCACGAGGTCTGCGGTTGCACGGTCGTTCTCGATCCGGATCGCAACACAGCCGTGTCGCTCGGGTTCTCGCCGACGGTCAATCTCCTTTATGTCGTTCGCCGCCTTCGCGAGCTTCCCGACGTGCGGTCTGCGCGGCTCGTGCGGATTGCTCAGGAGATGGGGCCGGAGGCGCCGCCGCGCGCTGTGCTTCGCGTGAGGACATTGCCCTCGGCGATTCACTTCACTGTCGAATCGCCGGCGCACGAGCCGGGCGCGACGACGAAGCGCTACTTCGTCGTCGATGACGCTGGGGCGAGAGAGGTTCCATCGGCCGAGGCGGCAACGATGCTGTCGTTCGACTCGTTGTCGCTGCCGCCCGATGCGTGGCAGTGACCCGAGTCGGCACGAGCCGCTCGGATCCTGCCGCGCTTCTCTACCCGAACAGCCGCTTCGTCACGGCGCCGGCACGCTGCACGGACACGCTCTCTGCGGAAGTCCGCCGAGCAGACAGCCGGCGTCGCCGTTGTCGGCATTGCACGTGGTCGCGATCGAGTGCAGCACTCGCTTCACGAAGGGAAAGCTCGGCTGGATCACGCAGCCGATCGAATTCCTCTCCGGGTCTCCGCAACCGGTCAGGTCGTATGCATCGGCCGTCCACGGCGCTCCGGACGGGACGAGCACATCGATAATGTCGCTGCAGTCCGCATTTGTGCCCGAAGAACCGACGGCCTGGACGGCGGTCTCGTCGCACGTCAAACTTTTTGCCGTACAAGCTTCGGTGCAACTCTGGTAGGCATCCGAGAGCGTCCAGCAATGGTCGCCGGAGATCACCATGCCGGAAGGGCATGGGCCTGAGCTATCCGGTTTGCAGGTGAGCACTCCGTTTTCATTGGAGATGTCGCTGGTCGCGGCAGGGCAGTCGGCGACGTCGACAGTTGTAAGGTGGCCTTGACTGGAAAAGTCGTAACAAGTGCAGCTGAGAAAGCAGTTTTCCACGCTGCAACTGTCGCAGGAGTTCTTGTAACTGCCGTCCGGATAGGCACCGGAGATGACGGGCCATCCACCGCACATCGTTCCGGGGCAGGTGTTGGAAACGCAGTCGAAGTTCGGGCCGCAGCTTCCGCAGTCGATCTGCGCCGCGCAGCCGTCGTCGACGACTCCGCACTGCGCCGCTTGCGCAGCGCAGTCCTGGCGGACGCAGCACGTACCGGCCTTCTGCCCCGGCGGGATCTGACAGATCTTGCTGCTGCAGCTCTTGCTGTTACGGCACGACGTGCCGTCGCGCTTGCCCGCCAGCGCGCTCGCGCCGCTTCCGATCATCAGTGCGATGCCGAGAGAGACGATGACGAATGCCTTGTTCATGGTGTGTCCTCCCCTGACTCTGCGTGCTGTATGGACGAATGATAATCGCGAATGTCTCTACGGAATGAAGCGCAAGCGGAGTCGTGAAGCCGACGGTATCGAAGTCCATATTTGTGTCAATAATCGCGGCGCTGTTGCGAATGAGCGCACGTGCCGGCTGCGATCCACCACGACGACGCACGCTCGGCCGATCGCGTCGATGCCGCCGCAGCGGATGCATCCTCGGCGGGCAGCGCGGTCATCCCAGGTCCGGGCCCCGCCCAGATCGGCCAGATCGAAATTCCGTAGCCCTCGCTGTCCGGCGGCACGTTCTCTTACGAACACATCCTCGCGCCGAGCACATTCTTCCACTTTTCGGGGACGGCGGCCGGAGGTCCGTGCGCTTCGGCTTCGGCTGTTCAGTAGGGACGCGCGTCGCTTGGGGCACGCAATACGTACAGCGCGTGAGGGGCTGCTGTTTCCAGATGAGATGCGCGCAATGGGCGAAGCAATGCTGCGCAGGAGCGATGCGGACGTCGCCGCGATGCTCGACCATCCGGCGACACCTGCCGAGGACAGAGCAGCGCGTCAGAAGATGGCAGCGGCGGGATAACGAAGCTGTGGCCGGTACTTCGAGTCCCTAAGCGCGGCACGTGTCCGTCGTCGATTCGCGATGCGCCTGATTTTCCACTCGCTTTCGCGCGTGCGAACCGTCATCTTCGGTACCACTTCCTGGTCGGGTGCCTGAAATGCATGGGGCGCTTCGGTGGCCGCGGAAAAATTCTTCCGAGCGGCCGGTCACATGCAACGGGGCTCCCAATGCGAAAGCCGATTATGGCGGCGGCAATTGCCGCGATGGTACTGACCGCGACCGTAGCGCTCGCCGGCCCGACTGCAGAGAAAAAGTGCGAAGCGGCGAAGAATTCCGCCGCTGGAAAATACGCCGCATGTCGCCAGGCCGCCCGGAAAGGCGTCGTTTCAACCGGCGACACGGCGAAGTACGACGCCGCCATCGCCAAATGCGAAACGAAATTCGCGGAAGCGTGGCAGAAGGCGATCGACAGTGCATCGAGTGCCGGCGTGACCTGCACCGACGCGGCACTTGCCGCCAGTGACTACAAGTCGGTGATCGATCGCCATACGAGCAATATCGCCACGGCTCTCGCAGGCGGCGAGCTCGTTACGGGCAGCTGCGGCAACGGCATCATCGATGCGGACGAGGACTGTGACTTTGGCGCGCCCGGCGATCAGACCTGCGACGGCGCCACCGCCGGTGCGGCGCCCTATGGAACGGTATCGTGCGGCGCGGGCTGCACGTCCAGCACGTCCAGCTGTTTCGCGTGCCCGGGGAAGAACTTCGGCGGTTCCTGCTGGCGATTCGGCGCCCAGGGCGCATCGTGCACGGACACGTGCGCGAACGTGGGCATGTCGTACGACTCCGCGACGAAGACGTTTGCCGGATCAGACGGTACGGCCGAGAACTGCTCGGCTCTGGCCCAGGCGATCTTCTCCTCCTATACGTCACCACCCGCGCCCACTCCATGGAGCTACACCTCGTTCACTTCCACCGGAGTAGGCTGCAGTCTGGTCAACGGCGCCCCGCCCCATATCTATCGCGACACGAACCCGACGCTCGGCGACGCCACGAACAGCTCGTTCTCGCGTTTCTGCGCGTGCCACTAGTCAGGCGTTAACCCCGCTGTCGCGATCGGACTCGAGCGAGTCCCTTTGTCGCGTGGCATGCTGGTTCCAGCCCGACAGCGGTGCAAGGCTGATTGCCATGGCAACATCGACAGCAGCCGGCGAAGGCAATCTGTCGAACGTGATTGCGGCGTTCGACGAACAGGGTTTCACGGAACATTTCGCAGTACGCGGCAAAGAGCTCGTCGGACTGGAGAGCGGCGCGCATTTCGACGCCAGCGAAGTCATCATCCGGCGCGTCGAGCGATTCGAAGGCGCTTCCGACCCGGACGATATGTCGATCGTGTACGCGATCGAGACTCGTAGTGGCGTCCGCGGAACTCTGACCGATGCATTCGGAGTCTACTCCAGCCCGGCGGTCAGCGACTTCGTAAGCAGGGTAGAGAGCCGCGTCGAAAATCCTCAGAGTGATGCGAACGCCAGAATGGAGCCGCTGCGCGGAAGCGAAGCGGCTCGCGAGAAGCCGGCGCCCGAATAGAACCGCCGCGCCGCGCTGGCGACCGGCCTCGACGAAAAAATCGCACGCATCCGCGTCCCTGCATCGGAGCTCCCTTATTAAAGTTAAAGCGCTCGTCGGCCTGTCTCGAGGCCGGCCTTATCCGGCGTAGCGTCGTTGGCCACGCGTTCGGTGCCTGATAACCAGTCACCGATGAGCCAGATGCACGACGAAGAACCCATCCTCGAGCCCGATCTCGCGATCATCGACCCGCACCATCATCTGTGGGATCGCCCCGAGGAGCTGCTGAAAAGCCTGCCGCCGATGGAGCATCCGTTCATGGACATCGTGCGCGAAGTGCCGCGCTATCTCTTCGACGAGCTGCTCGCCGACCTGCGAAGCGGCCACGACATTCGCGCGACAGTCTACCTGGAGTGCGGAGCGATGTACCGGGCGGACGGGCCGGCGGAGCTGCAGTGCATCGGGGAGACCGAGTTCGTAAACGGCGTCGCGGCCATGACGGCCAGCGGAATCTATGGTCCGGTGCGCGCGTGTGCAGCGATCATCGGCCACGCCGACCTCACAATGGGATCGCGAGTCGAGGAAGTGCTGCAGGCACACATCAACGCAGCTCCCGCGCGTTTTCGCGGAATCCGCCAGAGTGCGTCGTTCGACGAAGACTTTGCAGTCCTCGGGCCGCTTGCCGGCCGCGCGCCGGACGGACTCTATCGCGACGCGAAATTCCGCGAAGGCTTTGCAGCGCTGACGAAGCTCGGCCTTTCGTTCGATGCCTGGTTGCTCGAGCCGCAGCTGGCCGATCTCGTCGATCTCGCGCGAGCATTTCCCACCACCACCATCGTGCTCGACCACGTCGGAACACCGCTCGGCATCGGCGCGTATCGCGGGCGACTCGACGAGCGATTCGGCGAGTGGAAACAGAGCATGCGCGCGCTCGCGGCCTGCGAAAACGTTTTCGTCAAGCTCGGCGGGCTCGCGATGCCGTTCGCCGGCTTCCCGTGGTCGTACGGCAACCGGCCCAAAAGCTCCGAGGAACTGGCGGCAGCATGGAAGCCGTACATCGACGAGTGCATCGAAGCGTTCGGGCCGGCGAGGGGAATGTTCGAAAGCAACTATCCGGTCGACGGCTACACGTGCAGTTATCGCGTGCTCTGGAATGCGCTCAAACGCACCGCCGCCGGATACTCGGCGGACGAGAAACGCGAGCTTTTTGCGGCAACGGCCGCGCGCGCGTATCGCCTCGATCCGGCGCTGTACACCGCGCGATAATCTGCTCGTGAAGAAACGGCCCGCGCTCCGGAAAGAGGCGGGCCGTCTTTTGTTCGGCCGGGCCGAACGCGGACGGCGTCTGCGCGGCCACGCTCAAATGCGTGAGCTTCGCGCCTGCTAAGGAACGTACAGTGCGCGAAGCTCGTCCACGACGTTGTCACTGATGCACGTCAGGCACGTGATGAGCTCGTCCCTGGTTTCCGTGGGCATGCCGCCGCAACCCGCAACGTCCGGGCACGAGGTCGGGAAGCCGAGATCCTGCGGATCGCTCGCTGTACACGCGTCCACAATGCTTTCGCTGCCGTACGCGCGTTCGTCGGCGATATCGCTCGTCGTCAAGTCGTCGGGGCAGGATGCCGACGTCTGGCCGCATGTGTGGTCGCTTTCGCACAGCTCGAGTAAGCTTAATTTTCTGCGGGCGAAATCGTCGGCGAGGTCGCCGATGGCCCGCCTGCAGTATTTTCGCTCAGACGTTGCTTCGAACGTCGCAGCGGCATACGCGCTCGAAACGAGCTCATCGGTGCGTTCGGACGTGACGCAGCGCAGGCAATCGAGCGTTCCGGACAGTGTCGCGGCATCGATGCTGCCACAGTCCCCAACGGCCGGACACGATTCAGGAAATCCGAGGTCATCCTGAGGGTCGAGGCCGGCGCACGACGTTCCCACGAAGCTCGCGACGTTCGTTTCTTCCTCCGACACGTTGGCGAGGACCTCGACCGTCGGGCAAGGCGGCGCGTCCCCGTCAAAGATGACGTCGTGCTGGCAATCGGACTTCCACTGGATGCTCTTTCGCGCAAGACCCGTGTACTTTCTGGCGAGGTCGATCCTGCAGGCGGTCAACGCCGGTAACGGGAGCGCGAACGCGCCGGTTACCGCCTGGTCGACGTCCTGTCCCACGTTGCAGACCACGCAATCGGCAGCATCGCCGAGATCGTCGATCACAGCCGAACATTCCTGATTGTACGCGCATGTGTCGCCGACCGCGTTGACATCATCGCCGCCACCTACGGCATGATCGGCACCACTGCACCCTTTGATGATGCGTTTGCGCAGTTTTTCCTCGGCGGATGCGATTTTCGACTGCGGCGTACCGTGGGAGTCGGTACAAGACGCACCGTTCGGACCGTAGCCAGTCTCGCCGGCCAGCGCTCTCTCGTTGCATTCCTGCAGTATCGCGGTGCTCTTTTTTGCGAGCTTCACGCTGCCGACGGCCATGGCCTTGCGACACTTGAGGACGGCCTTGTCGTAAGCCGTCCCGATCGTGATGGCGAGTCTGCTCGTATCCGCGTACTGAGAGTATGCCCGGCCAGCGCAGTACTGATCGGCTTCGGCGCTGCACGAGCCGGCGATCCCGGCAGCGAATGCATCGTACAGCGCCTGGTATTCCGCGTCCGTGGCACATTGCGGGTCGGGGTGCGTAAAGCTCGAAACCGCACAGTCCAGATCCAGCTCCAGCGGCTGCAGATACGCGGACAGGATTGCCGAGACGGCTGTGCTCGTGCACGGGTCGGCGGCGTGCGCCACGTTGCCGGATCCCGCGAGAACGGCGACAACCGGCACGAGGACCAGAAGAATGTGACGCCGGACGCAATTGGAATTGTTCAACATCTACTCCTCCCGACAACCCGCGGTGCGCTCTCGTGCGCCTTGGCGAACCACCGCTAACATCGCCGTCCGAGTTGTGTCAACGACTCTTCGAGAAGGCGAGGCGCCATCGCACGAGTTGCGAGTGACTCGCGAGTCGACGTCTGAACGCGGAGTAAGCGTGCGAGCGCTCGTCCCCGGTACCGGACTTCAACCGGGCGCAGAAGCGAGCTCATCGCGCCGCTGCGTGCTGCCGGGGAAAGTCAGCGTTGCGGATAACCGGCCGCCTTCAGCGCGTCGGCAATCTCGCCGACGATCGCCGGATCGTCGATCGTGGCCGGCACGGCCGGGGTCTCTCCGTCGGCGATCATGCGCATCGTCTTGCGCAGCACCTTGCCCGAGCGCGTCTTCGGCAGACGATTGACGATCAGCACCTGCCGCAAGGACGCGACCGCCCCGAGTTTGTCGCGCACGAGCTGCACCAACTCGGATGTGATCACGTCGGCGCCGCGCGCAACGCCTGCGCTGAGCACTGCGAGGCCGACTGGCACCTGGCCCTTGAGCTTGTCGGCAACACCGATCACCGCGCATTCGGCGACGTCCGGGTGCGATGCGAGGATCTCTTCCATGCCGCCGGTCGACAGCCGATGTCCGGCCACGTTGATGATGTCATCGGTGCGCGCCATTACGAACACGTAACCGTCGTCATCGATGAACCCGGCGTCGGCAGTTTCGTAATAGCCCGGGAAGTGGCTCAGGTACGACTTCTTGAAGCCTTCGTCGTTACGCCATTGCGTCGGCATGCAGCCGGGCGGCAGCGGAAGCTTGATCACGATCGCGCCGGTCTCACCGCGCGCGACTTCGTCGCCTTCCTCGTCGAGTACGCGGATGTCGTAGCCCGGAACTGCCTTGGTCGGCGAGCCGTGCTTGACCGGAAGCTCCTCGATGCCGAGGCAGTTGGCGGCAACCGGCCAGCCGGTCTCCGTCTGCCAGTAGTGATCGACGACCGGAATCTTCAGCTTGTCCTCCGCCCACGCGATGGTCGCAGGATCTCCGCGCTCACCGGCCAGGAAAAGCGCGCGCAGACCGGAAAGGTCGTAACGCCGCATCAGCTCGCCGTGCGGGTCTTCCTTGCGGATCGCGCGGAAGGCAGTCGGCGCGGTGAACAGCGTTCGCACGCCGTGTTCGGCGATCACGCGCCAGAACGCTCCGGCGTCCGGCGTTCCGACCGGCTTGCCTTCATAAAGGAGTGTGGTGCAGCCGAGCAGCAGCGGCGCGTAGACGATGTACGAGTGGCCGACGACCCAGCCGATGTCGGATGCCGCCCAGAATACTTCGCCGGGCTGCATGCCGTACACGTGGCGGAGGCTCCATTTGAGCGCGACCGCGTGACCGCCGTTGTCGCGTACGACGCCTTTCGGTACGCCGGTCGTACCGGAGGTGTACAGCACATAGAGCGGATCGGTCGCAGCGACGCGCGTACATGGCGCGGGCTCGGCCTCGGCCACTCGTTCCCACGGCACGTCGCGGGCGCCGAGCTCGGCATGCAGCTGCTCGCGTTGCAGGATCACGCAGTGCTCCAGCGCTGCGCCGGAAAGGGTGATCGCCTCGTCGAGCAGCGGCTTGTACGCGAGCACGCGGCCTGGTTCGATTCCGCACGAGGCCGAGAGGATCACGCGCGGACTCGCATCCTTGATGCGCTTGGCCAGCTCGGCGGGCGCGAAACCGCCGAACACCACCGAATGAATCGCGCCAAGCCGCGCGCACGCGAGCATGCCGATCACAGCCTCGGGGACCATCGGCATGTAGATGAGCACGCGGTCGCCGCGGCCGACGCCCAGACCCTGCAGGCCTCCCGCAAAGCGCGCGACCTTGTCCTGCAGCTCGCGGTAGCTCAGCGTGCGCTTCACGCCCGTGACCGGGCTGTCGTAGATCAGCGCGGGCTGTTCGCCGCGACCGCGCTCGACGTGCACGTCCAAAGCGTTGTAGCAGGTGTTGAGAGTACCGCCCGCGAACCAGCGGTAGAGCGGTGCGTCCTTGCTGTCGAGTACCTGAGAGTACGGGGTGTCCCAGTGGACGTCGCGCGCGGCGTCGGCCCAGAAGCGCTCAGGGTCTGCAAGCGACTGGCGGTACTGCTTTTCGTATTCGCCCATGCGCGGCCTGTAACCCGGGACCGCCGCTGTCGTCAAACCCTGCCGTCTGAACATCGGGGACAGCTCCCGATGTCCGAAATCAGTGCCTGTCCCCGTTTCGAATCAGTGACACACCGAATCCGATGCGTTCGTACAGGTGACGAACCCCACGCAACCAGGAATCGCGGTGCACGCCGCGCAGACCGATGCTCCGCCGGAGCTTGTCAGGTAGTAGCCCGACTCGCACGATGTGCATGTCGAATCGGCGGCAGTGCTGCAGGTGAGCGGGCTGGTGCAGTGACTGACGCCGCTGCATTGCGTGCACGTGTCCGCTGAGCCCGAACCGTCGAGCCAATAGCCGGACAGGCACTGCTGGCACTGCGAATCGGTCGCCGACGTGCAGGTTTCCTGGACTGCGCACGACGCGACGTCCATACACGCGACGCAGCTCCCGTTCGAAACGTAATAGCCCGCTGCACACTGGACGCAGTTCGAGTCGGACGCGTTCGTACATGTCACGGCCGAGACGCAATGCGGAGAAGCCGTGCACGCGCGGCACTCATCGGACGCGCCCGGTTGCTGGAAGCGGTAGTAGCCCGACTGGCAGCTGCTGCACATCGAGCTCGTGCTGCTGTCGCAGGTGATCAAAGCGTCCAGGCAGTGCGCGATCTGCGAACAGCCAGGGCACGTGTCGGCTGTTCCGGATTCGTCGAGGTACCTACCCGCGGTGCAGCTCGCGCACTGGGAATCGGATCCGTTCGAGCAGGATTCCTGGCTGGTGCATCCGGTGATATCCGTGCAGGCGGGACAGCTGTCCGATGCGGGTCGCGCGGTCGTGTCGAGGTAGTGTCCGGAAGAACAAGCGTCGCATCTCGACGTCAGCGCGTCCGTACACGTGATCTGGCTCGTACAGTAGTCGATCGCCGTGCATAGCTGGCACGAGTCGGACGTTCCGCTCGAATCGTTCCAGTAACCGTTCTGGCACTGGCTGCAGCGCGAATTGTCTGCCGATGTGCAGGTTTCTGCGCCCATGCAGTGCGCGACATCCGTGCACGCAGGGCAGCTGCCATCGGACAGGTAATAGCCCGCCTGGCATTGGCCGCAGGCCGAATCGGAACCACTGGTGCAGGTCACCGACGCGCATCCTGGAACCGCCGTGCAGTCTACGCAGATCGCGCCGTCCCGACGCGAGCCGGCCGGGCACTGCAGGCACTGCGGATCGGACGGATTGCTGCACAGGCCCGGCACGATCTTGACCTTAGCGCTGAGGTGCGGCTTTTTGCTCGCGATCCCCGTGTTCTTGCTCTTGGACGAATCGACGCCGGCACCGTTGCCGCCGACGTTGACGGACCAGCACGCGCCGCTCGACGTATTGACGACCTGGACGATGAGGTCACCGGCGACGCCATCGAAGACGTCGGAGCTCGCGCCGACGCTCCATGGATTCTGCGTTTCGATCAGCGAGCTTCCGCCCGGCGCATCCTTGGAAGATAGAGCAATCTGGATCGCCGACTTCTCGTTGTCGTCGGCTTTGGTATCGGCCAGGAGGCTGACGCCGGCGAGCCCCGACGGCTCGGTGCCTTTGAAGCTGCATTTTTTGTCTTTGACGCAGCTCCAGCCAGACGCACCGGCGTCGATCGGAATGTCGAGCGCGAGCACGCCCTGGTCGTAGATGCAGGCCTCCAGATCGTCGGTCATCGTCGCGTCTGCCGAACTGGTGCCGCCGGGTGCACCGAGGCTTTCGAGACTCGCGTCGACGAGGCCTTTGATCTTCAGCTTGAGTTTGCCTTTGCCGGCGATGAACGCGCTGCCGTCGGTTGCCGCGCTGATGTCGAGCAGCGCCGAGCTCTTCGTCCCGTCGATGCCGTTGCAGGCTCCGAGCGGAGAAGGCGCGCAGCCAGCGGCCGCGGATGCGCTCTCGATCGTCCAGCTCTCAAACGAAGACAACGAGACGGTCGCAATCGCGACGATTGCAACCGCCGCACTTGTGATGCGTACGAAGGATTGTTTCATGCGGCCCCCGGTGGCTGCGTCCAGCCACGACACGATGCGTAAATGCGAAGCTCGCGTGCTTCGCATTTCGGGGCGCCCAACTAACGGTTCATCATCGCTTTCTCAATACATAAACAGCGAATCGCGAGCATTGACGCTCGGCCGGGGGACTGCGAATCATGTCTTCGATCGCGTGACGGGAGGCGCGGCGCAGCAATCAAAAAAACGGGCCGGCGCATCTCTCCGCCGGCCCGTCATTTCCCCGAGCAATAGTCGGGGGCGTGCGTTCTCGTTGCCGGTTACGCGAGCTGCTGCGTCCGCACGCGCACCGGCTCGGCCGTCTCGTACTCGTGTTCCGCAATCGACGAGAGGCTGAGCCCGGCAAGCGCGTACGCGCTCTCGGAATGCTCCGACAGGTCGAGGCCGGTCGACTCGTCTTCCTCGCCGACGCGCAGCGATCCGAACGCAAGCTTCATCGCCGTAAGAATGCCGAACGTCATCACCGGTGCGAACACGATGACGAATCCGATTCCCTTGAGCTGGATCAGGATCTGCTGCGCGTTGGTCTCGACGCCCGAGCCGAGCGTGACCGCGAAGACGCCGGATGCGAGCGCACCCCATGCTCCACCGAGCGCGTGCACTCCGAACACGTCGAGCGAGTCGTCATAGCCGAGCGCCGGCTTCAGGAACGTGCAGGCAAGGTAGGAAACCACGCACACACCGGCGCCGACCGCCATCGATCCGAGCGGCGAGACGTTGCCGCACGCCGGCGTGATCGCAACCAGGCCCGCCACTGCAGCGGTCGCGCCGCCGAGCGCGGTCGGCTTGCCGCGGTGAATCCATTCGATGAGCGCCCAGACGACCACTGCCGTCGAAGTTGCGGTACTCGTGTTGAGGAATGCGAGGCCCGCCAGCGGGCTCGCCGAAAGCGCGCTGCCGGCATTGAACCCGAACCAGCCCGTCCACAGCAGGCCCGCGCCGATCATGCACAGCGGAAGGCTGTGCGGCGGCATCGGCGACGTGCCGAAGCCTTTGCGCTTGCCGAGCATCATCGCGGCCACGATCGCCGAGAATCCGCTCGACATGTGCACGACGAGGCCGCCGGCAAAGTCGATCGCGCCGGCCTTGAAGAGCCAGCCTTCGCTGCCCCAGACCATGTGCGCGATCGGGCAGTAGACCGCCAGCAGCCAGACCGAGATGAAGACGCACCATGCGCTGAACTTCATGCGCTCGGCAATCGCGCCGAGGATCAGTGCGGGCGTGATGATCGCGAACATCGCCTGGAACATGATGAACACGTATTCCGGGATGTTGCGCGGCGGCGTCGCGAAGTTGGCGGTAACCGAGTCCAGCGAGACGCCGGCAAGACCGACTTTGGAAAGGTCGCCGATCCACGCATTGCCGGTTCCGAACGCGAGGCTGTAACCGATGAGGATCCACAGCACGCCGACGATGCCGGCCGACAGGAAGCATTGCATCAGCACGTTCAGAACGTTCTTCGAGCGGACGAGACCGCCATAGAACAGCGCGAGGCCGGGCAGAGTCATCATCAGCACGAGGGCCGACGAGACGAGGACCCACGCGGTATCGCCGCTGTCGATGACCGGTGCGGCTTCGTCGGCGAACGCCGGTGCGGCCGCGAGCATTGCCATCATCGCCGCGATGCCGGCAACGCCGAGCAGACGGCCAAGGGGGAAACGAAATGGATGTCTCATGGTCTACTCCTTTTTTGCGCCCCGCTTGCGAGCAGGTGCGGCTGGCTTGCTGAACCTGAAGCCAGTGGCCCCGGTCAGAGTTCGCAGACGCGAAAGCAACGGGAATGCCAGATTACGCGCGGCTGTGCAGAGCGCTGCGCATGCTGGAATTCCCGGCAGTTGCGGGTACGGAGGCGCGGCACGGCCTTCGTGCCGAAGCTTTTTGCAGCCGCGATGCCTAGCGGTTAGGCAGCGTGTTCAAGTTCGAGGCAGACATCATGAGCATCAAAGTCATCCAGTGGAGCAGCGGTAACGTCGGCGCGTACGCGCTGCGGCACATCATCGATCATCCGGGCCTCGAGCTCTCCGGCCTGTGGGTTCACAGCGACGCGAAGGCGGGGCGCGACGCCGGCAGCTTCTGCGGTCGCGGCACGACCGGGGTAGCTGCAACCAACGACGCCGACTCGCTGCTCGCGAGCGATGCCGACTGCGTCTGCTACACCGCCACAGCCGATCTTCGGCCGTTCGAAGCCATCGAGGACATCTGCCGCATCCTTGAGTCGGGCAAGAACGTCGTGTCGAGCTCGGTCGTGCCCCTTGTCCATCCGGCGTCGTTCTTTCCGGAGGTGCGCGACCGGCTTGCCGGGGCGTGCGAGAAGGGCGGCGTGTCGTTTCTGACCTCGGGCGTCGATCCCGGTTTTGCGAATGACGTGCTTCCGCTCGTGCTCTCGGGAGTGTGCGGCAGCTGGGAAGAAATTCGCATCCAGGAAATCATCAACTACGCCACCTACGACCAGCCGCAGGTCCTGTTCGATACGATGGGCTTCGGGCAGCCGATGGATGCAACGCCGATCCTGCTCACGCCCGGAACGCTCGCGTTTGCGTGGGGAGGCACGGTTCGTCTTCTCGCCGAAGGACTCGGCGTCGAGCTCGACGAAGTGACGCAGAGCTTCGAAAGGCTACCGGCCATTCGACCGGTCACGATCGGCGCGCGCACGGTCGAGACGGGAACGATGGGGGCGCTTCGATTCGAAGTGAGCGGCATGGTGGACGGGGTTGCGCGCCTCGTCGTCGAGCACGTGACACGCATCGACGACGATCTTGCGCCGGAGTGGCCGACCGGCCGCGGCAGCTACCGCGTGCTCATCAAAGGCAATCCTGCGCTCCGGCTCGAATTCGAATTCGAAGACGAGCGGGGCGACCACGCGGTCGGCGGTGTGGTCGTGACGGCGACGCGGCTGGTCAATGCGATTCCGGCGGTCTGCGCCGCGCGGCCGGGCCTGTTGTCGGCGCTCGATCTGCCGCTCGTGACCGGACGCGGCCTGATGGCGCGCTGAAGTTTCGTAGCGACTTTCCCACTCGTAACGCCGCACGCCCGCCGGTAGTGGCGGGCGTGCGGTTCGTTGCGCACCGACTCGCGGCGCGTTGGCGAGTACGAAGCTCGCTGATCAACTCAATGGCACGCACAGACCCGCGCGACGTTGGCATTGGATGCCGTCGACGTCGTCGCTGGACTGTTACACCAGAGGGGAGTGGTCAGGTTTACTGCGCAGCCAAAACCGGACGCGCACGTCGTCGCCGTCGCATCGCTCGGCCCGGGAGCATTGAGCTGGTCGAGAAGGTCCGAGCAGTTCGTCCCGTTGTCGCCGGCGCCGCTGCCGGCCGTCGTCAGCGTAGCAGCGTCGTAGACTTTGCCTTGCGCTGCGCAGGCCTGATCGCAACTCTGTCCGTAGTCGCCGAAGAAGAAGCACTTGCCCGAATACATGAGACCGGTGCACTGGTTGCATGCGACGCGGTTGAAGTCGCAACCGGCCGTGCACAGGAGCGTGCCGGCCGCGAAGCCGAAGTCCGCGCACGTATAGCCGTCCGTGTCGGTTCCGTCGCAGTGCTCGCCGACCGCGTTGACCACGCCGTCGCCGCACGTGGGAATGCCCTGCGCGCCCGAGATGATGGCGGCAACCTCGGTCGCCTTCGCGTCGAGATATGCCTGCATCGGCGTAGTCGTCACGTTGTCCGGGCAGGCTGCGACCACCTTGTTTTCGGCGTCGTCCCATTTCTCGCCGAACGTACCCGTGCACTTGCTGAAGTCCGGCGCGCCTCCTTTGATGACCGCCGCCGCTTCGGCCTTCTCGCGGCACGCGAGGTAAGAACCGGCGAGTTTGCTCTTCCCGGCCTGGCATTTGTCCTCGGCGCTCGGGCCGGCCAGCGAAGTGCTCGCCGCGAACGTGATGACCGCGAGAGCCGTCGCGATGGTGGTCGTCTGGATCATTCGATGGGACTTCATTGGCTTTTCTCCTTGGGCGGACGTGTTCCCCGCCCTCGAGGAGAGGGCCAAAGGGTGTTGTCGATGAGGACAGCTTGCCCGCAGGAGGCCCAGGAGACTTTGAGAAGATCTTGAATCGCTCTTGAATTTGCCGATGGCAGGCCCGGCGCTGCACGTGGCTGGATCGAGCCGTGATGCCGTTTTCGACGGGTGTCGGAGCATCGCCGCTGGTACGTTCCTTCGGGCGTCGCCCTGGAGTCGTATGAAAGAACAATTCGACCGTATCGCTTCGGAATTCTTTGCGGCCATCGAACGAGGGGACCTCGAGTCGGTCCGGGACATCTACGCGCCGGACGCGCAGATCTGGCACAACGTGACCCGGAGAACGCAGACGCGCGACGAGAACCTACGGCTGCTCGGGCTGTTCATCGCGCGCGTTACGGACCGCCGCTACGAGATCCAGTCGCGCGAGTTCTTCGCGGGCGGCTTCGTGCAGCGCCATCTTCTGCACGGGACGAGCGCGAGCGGAGAGAAGCTCGAGCTTCCGGCATGCCTCGTCGTGCACTTCGCCGAAGGCAGGATCGAGCGGCTCTACGAATACCTCGATTCGGCGGCGGTGCGATCGATCTTTCCTTGACGACGGATACAGACATGCCGGCGCACGGGAGGACCGGTTCGGGAAGTCGCAGACGTCGGGCATGCTGGTGTAACGAGTCCGCCCGCTATGAACTTCCGCGAACTTGCCCTGGCTCGGCCCAGTTGGCATTTCAGGCCATCCCGGGGAGAACCCACGCATGCTCAGCAAACGATCGATCATCGGAACTCTCGCAGGAAGCGTCGCAATTCTTTCGGTAGCTCTCTCCGCCGGTAACGCCCAGGCGCTGAGCAGCGACCGGTGGACGAACGGCACGCCCTACGGTGTGTTCTTCAACGACTACCAGCCCAACTTCTACACCGGTTTCGTTCCGCGTGAGCAGCAGGCAGGCCGGATCAAGATCCATCTCGGGCGCGGCAACCAGCTGCGCCTGCGGCTCGTGCTCTCGGATGCAACCATCGACAACTACATTCCGGACCAGGTGGCCCGCCACGATCTCTACAAGGAGGTCATCGACGCCAAGGTCATCACGCTGACGACGAACACCTCGTGGGAGACCTACGACAAGCGATTTGCCGAGGCGGGTTTTACCGAGCATGCGCGCAAGAAAGCGACGCTTCCTGCCCAGGAATGGCGGGAGCTGAATCTGCGCACGCTCGCACAGATGTCGCCGGACCGGCTCTTTCACATCCAGAAAGACTTTACGCGCATGCTCGACGACTTCGCCGCGCTGCTGAAGGCAAGCGAGCCGCCCGCGAGCATCGATGCCAAACTCGACCTCGCCAACGCAATCTTTCCGCACCGGGTGTTTGTAGACCGTCTGACGCCGGCGCAGGATGCGGCGCTCGGCGAGCTCGTCGGGCTCGCGAAGGCCGATGACAAGGCCGGCTTCCGCCCGAAGGCGCAGGCTTTCTTCGACGACATCACGGGCGGGATCTACGCCGTGCACGACGGCAAGCTCGACTACTACGAGTACACGGTCATCTATCCGGCGGGAACCTACGACAAGACCACGACGTACAAGGGCCACATCATCCCCGAGATCACCACGGGCGGCATCTGGCCGCTGATCCCGCGCATGCACGGCAAGGGCTTTCTCGGGATGATCGACTACATCTCGTCGGAGCCCTACTACGGGCTCATGCCGATGCTGCCGTACCAGTACGTGGGCGGCATCGAGTACAACGCGATCCACAACACCGGCATCAGCAACTGGATCGGCGGACATGCGCTGCTGCCCAAGGAATGGCGGACGGTCACCGAAGGAAGCCGAAGCGGCAAGCCCTTCACGCGCGTCTCGATGACCAGCCGTGGTCCGGTCTCGCACGGGTGCACGCGCATCGGCAACGGGCATCTGACCGAGCTGCGCGAGCTGCTGCCGTCGACGTCCGACGGCATGAAGGGCATCGTCACGTACCGCAACGTGTCGCACTGCTACGACGTGTTCGATCCGAAAGGCGACGGCAACGACCAGATCATGGGTGTCCAGTACTACATTGCGTTTCGCCACACGGGCGCACGCGTGGCCAACCAGATCTGGGCGCAGAACAACCGAGAGGATTTCTACCGCTGGCTCTACAGCGACGAGATGAGCTTCGGCCCGATCGGTTCGGTGACCTTTCCGGAGGTCTGCGACGGCAAGTTCGTCGATCGCAAGCCGCGCGAGGGGAAAACGTACAAGGGCCTGAAGCTCTACGAAGCGCCGTACGTGCCGGAATCGGACGCGATCCAGTTCTACACCATCAAGGGTGTCGATGAACTTTCGCTCGCAGGCATGGACTTCAACCGGGAATTGCGGCGCGTCGGCCATGGCTACACCATCGACCGCGCGAAACTGTTGCTTCACTAGCCCCCGGGGCACGCCTGCTTGAAGTCTGGCGGTCGGGAGGCAATTGTTCTTCCGGGGCGGGGGCCAACCAGAGGAGCGAACCATGACAACTCCAACCAATCCCGCGGCGGCGAGCTCGATCGACATGAAGCTCGAGGTCGTCGTCATTCCCGTTTCGGACGTCGAGCGTGCCAAGGCGTTCTACGCCGGCCTCGGCTGGAGACTCGATGCGGACTTTGTGTCCGGCAACGACTGGCGCGTGATTCAGTTTACGCCGCCAGGCTCGGGCGCCTCGATCATCTTCGGCACGAACGTGACTGCGGCCGTGCCTGGTTCTGCGAGAGGGCTGTACCTGATCGTCTCCGACATCGAGGCTGCGCGTAAGGATCTGCTGTCGCGCGGCGCGAAGGTCAGCGATCCGTTTCACGGCGCAGACAATGCGTACGCGGGCAACGACGAGCCCTACCTCTTCGGAAGGATCCGGATCGCCGGGCCCGATACCGGGCGTCGCAGCTACCGCACGTACGCGTCGTTCAGCGATCCGGACGGCAACGGCTGGCTGCTGCAGGAGGTAACCGAACGGCTGGCCGGCCGCGTGGACGGGGATACGACCTTTGCATCGGTGGCCGACCTGGCGGCCACGCTTCGGCGCGCCGAGGCAGCGCATGGCGAGCACGAGAAGAGGACCGGCAAGCGCGATGCAAACTGGCCGGAATGGTATGCCGAATACATCGTTCACGAGCAGGCCGGCAAGCCGTTGCCGCAATAGGAAACTGCACGCGTACGATTCAACGGCGGCCGCTGAACCGCACGCGATCGCAATCGCGGCCACCGGGCATCTGCCATGAGTAACCGAATTCTGGTTTTCTACGGTTCGTACCGCTCCGACCGGATGGGAATCCGGCTTGCGGACTTCGTGGTCCGGGGGCTGCGCCGTCGCGGCGAGGATGTCGAGCTGATCGACGCCAAGGCGATCAACCTGCCGATGCTCGACCGCATGTACAAGGAGTATCCGAAAGGCGAAGCACCGCCGGCCCTCGAGCAGCTCGCGAACAAGATCCGTTCGGCCGACGGGTTCGTCTTCGTCACCGGCGAATACAACTGGGGCGTGCAGCCCGGACTGAAAAACCTGACGGATCATTTCCTGGAAGAGTGGTTCTGGCGCCCGGCTGCGATCGCAAGCTACTCGGCTGGTCGTTTCGCCGGAGCGCGCGCCGCAACCGCCTGGCACGGTACGCTGTCGGAGATGGGGATGATCGTAATCTCGAGCACGATCGCGGTTGGCCCCATTGCGCAAAGCCTGTCCGCTGAAGGCGAACCGCTCGGCGACGGCGGCAAGTCGCTCGAGCATGCGTTCCCGCGCTTCGCCGACGATCTCGTATGGTGGATCGAGGCCGCCAAAGCGCAGCGGCAGCGCAAGGCTCCGCCGTACTGATCGGCGTACTGGTCGCGTGACGAGATCTATGGCCCGAAGCACCGGCATTGCCGTCGTCGTCCTGATCGGCGCGACCGTCGCAACGCTCTGCGATGCCAATCATGTCCGTACCGGGACGATCTCCTACCGCGACCCGTGGCTCTTCGGCCAGGCATGGTGGGTGTTTCCGGAATTCATTCTGACGTTTCTCGCGATGGTGGCCGGATACATACTGCTTGCCTCACGCGTCTCGCGGGCCATGCCGACGCAGCGGAGCCAGTCTGCCGGAAGCGTGCGGCCCTTTGTCGAATCGCTCGTGCTGTTCGCGTGCCTCTACCTGATCAGCGGATTCGCAAGTCGCGAGCCGGTGTTTCTGTGCTGGATCTTCTACGCGACATTCCTTGCGCGTTGGATCGTCAGCTACGAGCGGGCATGGCTGCTGCTGCTGGCGCTGCTGATGGGAATCGGAGGAATGGTCGGGGAGGGCCTCGTCGGCGCGACGGGACTGGCCGCGTACCGTCACACCGACGTTTTTCACGCGCCGCTGTGGCTCGCAGGATTATACATGCACGGCGCTCTCGCGTTGCGGGAGAGCATGCGCTGCTTCGTGTACGGATCGTCGAACGGCCCGCGGAGTTGATTGCGTCTGCCAGCGTCTGCCTACGGGCGTGAGCCCGGCTCCGGTGCATTCGCCACCGCGTACTCCGCCTCGCCGCCGGTCGCCTGCTTGAGCTCGATCAGGATCTCGCGAAAGAAATCGTCGCTGGCATTGATCGCCGTCTCCGTGGCTCCGGGCGGCACGAAGAACACGCTTCCGCGCTGCACGGGGATCTCGACGCGGCCGACGTTGTCGATCTCGGCATCGAGCCGTGAGCCTTCGAGCACGCATAGCAGGTACGGGAGATCGTGATGGTGACGGTCCGAGCATTCGCCGGGCGCGAGCGTCATCTCCCACACGCGAACGTGCTCGTTCTCGAACAGCAGTTTGTTGGCGACGTTGCCGAGCGGGCGATCATCGTGCGACATGGCGGCCCTCCGGGATGAGCGTGTACAGGGCGGCCAGGCTTCTGTCATCCGGGACTTCGACGCCGGGCCATTGTGCAGTCGCCAGCAACGCGAGCGGATGCTAGGAACGACGGCCTCATCCGGCCCTGGAGTCCCGCCATGAAACTCGGCGTTCTTCTGTTTCCCGCTCCCGGCGCGTCCTCCCAGCTCGCGCAGATGGTCGAAGGTCTCGGCTTCGACAGCCTCGTCTTTGCCGACACGCAGAACCTTACGCCGGAAGTCTGGGGCCAGCTCATGCTGGCCGCGCGCGATACGAGCCGCATCGAGCTCGGTACCGGCGTAACCAATCCGGGAACTCGCGATGCTGCAGTGACCGCGTCGGCCGCGCTCGCGCTGCAGGTCGAGAGCGGCGGTCGTGCAATGTGCGCGATCGGGCGCGGTGACTCCTCGCTCGCCAAGATCGGACGCGAGCCGGTGCCGGTTGCCGAGCTCGAGCTCTACGTCCGGCGTCTGCAGGCCTACCTGCGCGGCGAAGAAGTCGACCGCGACGGCACGCCGAGCCGTCTCGAATGGTTCGCGGATGCGAAAGTCCCGAAGGTTCCGATCGAAGTCGCAGCGACCGGCAGGAAAGTCATCGAGATGGCCGCGCGCCATGCCGACCGCATCGTATTTGCGCTCGGCGCCGACGAAGTCCGGCTGCCGCGTGCGATCGAGACCGCAAGAGCCGCGGCAGCTGCCGCGGGACGCGATCCCGGCGAGCTTGAGCTCGGAGCGTGGATCAACTCCGTCGTGCACGACGACATCGTCGCGGCGCGCGACGCCGTGCGCGGAGGACTTTCCGTGTTCGCGCACTTTTCCGGAATGAGCGGGATGAAGACCGAGTCGATGGACCCGACGCTGCGCGAAGCCGCCGAGCACCTCGGCCGCAGTTACGATCATCGCGGGCACGGCCGCGCCGACGCCGACCACGCACAAAAGCTCAGCGACGAGTTCATCGACAATTTCGCGATCGTCGGGCCGGCAGAAGCCGCGCGAGAGCGCTTCGAACGGCTTCGCGACCTCGGCCTCGACTTCTGCCGCGTGGTGCCGGGCTCGCGCGATGCTCCCGGCGAGATCCTTGGTCCGTCGATGATGTCGATCGCTACCATCCGGGCTGCGATCGCCTGAGCACGAGATCACTTGCCGGTCGGACCGAGGCTGGCAGGAGTTCGTGCGTGCAGGTTCGGGAATGCGGCACGGGTGGCGTTGCTCTTGTGACGACGCGTGACGCCGTAGTACAAAGCGCGACTTTGTCCGCTGCGAAACACCTCACGCGGTAACCTATGAAACTTTGGTCGTCCTACTATTCGCTCCTGCTTCTTGCTTGTCTCGGTGCCGCGAGCCCATCGGGCGCAGCCGAACCCGGACCGGTCGGCGACGAGTTCCTGGCCGGCAACGTCGTGCTTCCGGATTCGCAGGAGGCGTTCGCGCTCTGTCGCGATGGAAACGGAACGACCAATCGCCTGCGTTCGATTCCGGCGGAGACTGCGGGTGATCCGGCTCGTATTTTCGTCGAACGAACCGATTCGACCGGGACTTCACTGCCGTCGATTCCGCTCGACTCGGAAGTCTGGAGCACGTGGATCCGCTGCACGCGCGCGGGAACGTTCCTCGTCGGACAGGAGCTGCCGGACTACAGCCGTACGACTGCGCGGATCCGGACTTTCGATGCAGCCGGACAGCAACTCGGAGACTTCACGACCCGGCCGAATCAGCTGACCTTCACCATGGCCGTGCATGCGACCGCCGGCCTGTTCGCGATCGAATGGACGACCGGCGACGACGGAGACCTCGTTACCGGACAGTGGCTCGACTACGACGGTGAGCCGCGCACCTCCGCTGTTCGTCTGACCAATCCGTACGACCGACGCACGTGGCCGCAAATGCCCGCAATCGACGAAGCGGGCAACGTGCTCGTCACGTGGATCGTCAACGATCCGGAAAACTGGGGTAACGGACCCGTAAAGGCGCGGATGATCGACGTGGCCGGCAGCGTACTCGGCCCCGTGATCGATGTAAGCGACGGATTCGCTGCGGAGACGTACGAGGCAGGAACGACGACGAACGAGACTCCCGGACTTTTCACGGTGTACTGGTATTCGCCGCTGCAGGGAGGTCGCGTCGGGCGGGTCATCAGCGTCGATCCCGACGCGATTGCACCGCCAACGACGACAACGACGCTGCCGCCGAGCGACGATGCGCCGCAGTTCGGTCCAGAGCGCAAGATCGGAATCGAGTTGGCTCCCGCGGGAAAAGATCTGCTGACCTCCGACGGCGCCGGCAATTGGCTGCGCCGCTCGCTTTTGTTCTTCCATTCGTATGACGACCATCTGGACGGATACTTCGTATTCGCACGCTCGAGAGACAACGGCCGTCACTGGGTCCCCGGCAACCCCGCGAGTCTGGATATGAGCGGCCAGGAGATGGCGGCAGCGCCGGACGGCACAACGATGATTTCCGAAGCGAGAGGAGAGGGGAACGTGCGCGTGGTCATCTCGAGCAGCAGCGGAGTTGACTGGGACCACGAGACGTACGCAGTCCCCGCATCGCTTCCGTGGTCGTTCGCAGAGTTTTCTTTCTGGTCGAGCCAGAGCGCGATCGCGACCGACGGTTCAGGGACGTGGGCGGTCGCATGGGTGGTGTCCGCGAGTCAGCGCGGCGACTGGCCACGACTGCAGGAGCAAGCCGTGTTTGCCGCTTTCAGCAACGACAACGGAGCGAGCTGGAGCCCGGGGCAGCAGATCTGGCTCGGCAAATCGGAGACCGGCGTCGACATCAGCGTCGATACCAACGGCCAAGGCACGTGGGTCGTCGCATGGCAGACCGTCGAGAACCATGCGATCTGGTCCGCTCGAACGACGAGCACGAGTCGTACGTGGGAGGCCCCCGAGCGTCTGCTTCAGCTCGAAGGATTGGGGTACTACGACCGCACGTGGTTCGACTTCAGTCCGAATGTGCCCGTGGGATCACTGGATCTACGCCATGCCGACGCTGACCGCTGGCTGATCTCTTTCGCGAGCAGGTCGGTCTCTTCCGACGATGCCGACGGTGACATTTTCGTGCTGCGATCCGAGGACGACGGTGTGAGCTGGTCCCAGCCGCTGGCCGTCAACGGCTATGCAGGTACCGACGGCGCCACCGACGACAGTCCCTCGCTTGCCATCGATGCTGCCGGCGAGGCGATGGTCGTGTGGAGATCCTACGACTCTCTCGGAGGCCGCATCGGCACCGACGCGGATATTCTTCGCGCGACTTCGACGGACGCAGGAGCAACCTGGAGCTGGCCGGCAGCGGTCAACGCCGGAGCGTCCGCCGATTCGGCGATCGAGGATTCGCCCCTCGTCGCCGCGGGTCAAAACGGTGCGTGGCTTGCGATGTGGCAGAGCCACGAGTTTGTCTCTCAATACGCAGAGCCGCCCCGATGGACGGAGCGCAATCTGATGCTCGCCGCCGCGGACTTCCACTGCGGCGACGGCAACGTCGACCAAGCCGAAGAGTGCGACGACGGAAATGACATCAGCGGCGACGGTTGCGACAGCAACTGCACGGTCAGCGGCTGCGGCAACGGCATCCTCAACGACGGCGAGGAATGCGACGACGGCAACGACCTGTCCGATGACGAATGCGTCGAAGGCTGCCGCATCGCGACGTGCGGCGACGGATTCCGGCTTCCGTTCGTCGAGTCCTGCGACAACGGTGCCACGACGTTCGACGGCCCGTGTCTGCCCGGCTGCGTCCGCGCCCAGTGCGGCGACGGCTACGTCGAGGCAGGCATCGAGTCCTGCGACGATGGGAATTCCTCTAACGACGACGGCTGTACGACCGGCTGCCGGCCGGCGCGCTGCGGTGACGGTTTTCTGTGGAGTGGTCACGAAGAGTGCGACGATCAGAACACCAGCGACTACGACGGCTGCGTCGCGGGTTGCCGCCTTGCGACTTGCGGCGACGGCTACGTGTCGCTCGGCGTGGAAGAATGCGACCCGGCCAGGCCGCCGATTCCGTTCCATCCGTGTCAGAACGACTGCCGGTTCGTACCTCTTTGCGACGATGACCAGTTTCAGTCCTCGTACTCGGCGTCGGATGCGCTGACTGTCCTTCGTTGTGCGGTGGGCCTCGCCAACGAGTGTTCGATCGCCGTCTGTGACCTGAACGGCAATGGAACGGTTACGGTGATCGATGCGCAGATGGCGCTCAGGGTTGCCGTGCAGGGACTGCCGCATCGCACCTGTGCGCCGGTGGCCGATGCTTCCACGACGGTCGCCTTTTCTTTCGATGACCGGAGCACGTTCGGATCAATGCAGTTCGCCGTCAGCTTCCCGCCCGAGCTCGGTACGTTCCGGGACGACCACGGACGAAACGATTGCAGCAGCCACCTGCTGGGCGTTTTTTCCGCGGCCGGTGCACCGGAGACGGCAGACCTGATGGTCGGAAGCATCTCGCTGAACGGCTTCAAGGGGCCGGCCGAGATTATGTCCTGCACGTTCCATTTTTCGCGCCACAGCCCACCGGAGGCGCGCGATTTCAGGATTCATCTTCTCGACGCGACCGGCATCGATGGATTGCCTTACGACGGGAGCCCGAAGCTGCACGTGACGCTGCGTTAATTCTTCAGCGTTCGCGCGCCTCGAGGTTTCGGGCGAGCGATATCTCGCCGAGCGGCTCGCGGTGCTTGACGCGAAGGCTCTCGGCCCAGGCGCGCGCAAAGTCCTGCTGGAAATGCCAGTTGATCGCCGCGGTGACGAGCACTGCGACGATGGCTCCGAGCGCGGCCAGCGCCATGTCTTTCTGCGCGTCCCACGGATCGCCCTGAGATCCGAGATAGGCGACGCCGAGATCTCCGCCGAAGAATTCGGCAGCGCCCCACTCGATGAGCTCGTAGAGCATCGACGTCGCCATGACGACGTCGAGCGGCAGGTAATAGCCCCAGAAACCTTTGGCGTCGGCCACGCGCACGAAGACTTCGCGCACGGGGTAGGCGAGCAGCAGACCGTAGCAGAGGTGTACGAAGCGGTCGTAATGGTTGCGGCCTTCGGCGGCCGGTGCGGCGCCGAGCGCCTCGAGCCAGTCGTGATACGGCACCAGCGCGTAGGTGTAGTGAGCGCCGACGGAATGCAGGCAAAGGAACGCGAAGATCAGCGTGTACGAAACTTTCGACAGCGGGAACGACCGGCTGGTGGCGACCAGGATGGCGACGCCGCCAAGCATCAGGGCGTTCTCGAGAAGCCAGTCCGCGCGGTCGTGCGGCGAGATTCCGAGGACTATCGTGATCAGCACCAGAAGCACGAACAGAACGAGCGGATAGGACCGGCGGGAGACCTGGATTTGCGTGGATTGCGGCACGCGCCGGTTATCCCCGGTTTCACGCCATCAGCAAAGCGGCGCTTCTTTCGGAAATCCCGGCGGCCGGCTGGATCGGGCTCACGTGCGCGGCCCGGGCCGTCACTCGCGAATCGATGATTTACGCGTGGAGGGGCGGACGATCCGTACGCCCGGTTCTCCCGCCGATTACTTGCACGCGCACGCGCGATGGACATCCGAGAAGACGCTCGTCGCATCCGTGTCGGGAGTTCCGCAGCGCGCACGATATCCGTACTCCAGGTTCACACCGCAGCCGAGGCCGGTCGTGCAGGATCCTCCCGGGTTGTCGAGCACGTCGCCGGTGGTGCCGAGGGCATCGAGGATCGAGATACAGTTCGAATCCGTGCCGGCGCTGCCGGCCACGGTTTTGGTCTTGTCGTCATAAACCATTCCGAACGCTGCGCAGGTGCTGTTGCAGTCGGCCGCGGCCGCGCCGAGCAGCCAGCATCCGCCGCCGAACGTGACGCCGGAAGGCGGACACGTCGAGCATCCGCTCACGTTGAAGTCGCAATCCACGGTGCATGCGAGCGTGCCGCTCATGTTGAAGGACGAACAGGTGTACCCGTCGAGCGCCGCTCCGTCGCATTGCTCGCCGGCGGCATTGACCACGCCGTCGCCGCAGACCGGAATGTCCGTGCTTCCGGCGACGATCTCCGTGACCTCGGTCGCCTGGGCCGAGATGTAATTTCCGACATCCAGTCCGGTCATGTTGTCGGGGCACGTTCCCTGTCCGACTTCTTCGGCTGCATTCCATTTTTCGCTGAACTTCGTATCGCACTTGGTGTAGTCCGGCGCGCCGCCTTTGCTGAGTGCCGTCGCGTCGGCCTTCTTCCGGCATGCGTAGTAGGCCCCTGCGGCCTTGTTCTTCCCGGCGCGGCATTTGTCGCCGTTGCTCACGGCTGTAGCCGACGCCTGCTGCGCAGGCGCCACGGCCGGAGAAGGAGTCGTGGTGCACGCGCTTACGTTGAAGTCGCAGCCCGCCGTGCAGGCGAGCGTCCCGTAAAAGCCGAACGATGCGCAGGTGTGTCCGTCGAGGTCGCTGCCGTCACAGTGCTCGCCGACCGTATTGATCACGCCATCGCCGCAGCTCGGGAAGCCGTTGCCGGCAAGAACGCCGGCGGTGTTGGTGGCCTGACCTGCGATGTACGAGGCGGCGCTTGCGGGCAGCGCAACGTTGTCGGGACAGTCCGCGGTTCCTTCTGTCTCGGCATCCGTCCACTTGTCGGTAAATTTGGACGTGCAGGTGCTGTAGTCGGGAGTACCGCCTTTGGCGACCGCTTTGGCCTCGAGCTTTTCGCGACACGCGTAATATGCTCCGGCGACCTTGTTCTTGCTCGCCTTGCACTTGTCGGCTGCCGACGGGGTGGCCAGCGCAGTGCCCGCAGTCAGAACGACCGCTGCCGCCAAAGCTGCGTTCCACGTTTTCATCGATGTCTTCATGAGAGATCTCTCCTCCCGCTTCTACGGCCCGTGTCCGTCCGGCGCGGGCACTCCATCCCGAGCGTGCCGCGCCCGTCGTGCTTCCTACTTGGTTGCTGCATTGAACAGCTTGTCCGTATTCGTCTTGGTATCGCCGAGCGAGAACTGACTGGTCCAGCACATTCCGTCGCCGTTGATGAGCTGGACGATCACGTTCGGGTCTTCGCTGAAGAACGACGCACCGGCCGGAGCGGGCAGGGCGAGGTTGGCACCGCCGGCGCCGATTTTGACCCGCGTGTTGCCTGTGTCCCCGGCCCGCAGCTGGGCTTTGACGACGCCTTCGGAAAGGCCGTCCTTGTCCTTGTACTGGACGACGCTCGGGTCGTTGCTCTGCCACCGCGTAGCCGAGGGAGCGATGTCGATCGACGCTTTGATGGAGGAGGTCCCGGAGCTCTCGTCGTAGACGCACAATGTATAGGACGTCGCAGTGGTCGGCGCGCCGAGGTCTGCAGGGTCGAAGCCGTCGCCGCCCGACCATTGCCAGGACAGTTTGTCCTTGCCGGTCTTTGCCGAGTTCTTGACCAGGAGCTTCGTCGCCGGCGCGGCCAGGCAGGTGGATGCATCCCTTGGCGTCGGCGCGTTCACGCAAAGGGCCATTTCCTCGCTGCACGAGTCCGCGGTGCACGCGTCGGTATCGGCGCAGGTGTTCGGAATGCCAGTGATGCACGTGCCGGTGGCGTTGCACTTGTCGTTGATTGTGCAGAACTGGCCGTCCTCGCAGGGACTGTTGGCGACTTCGTAGTGACAGGTCGCCGAGCAGCAGTCGCCGTCGGTGTTGTTGCCGTCGTCGCACTGCTCACCGGCGAGGCCGTTGACGAACTCGTCGCCGCAGAACAGGCAGCCGTTGATCCGCGTGCCGTGGCAGGCCTTGTTGGCGCAGACGTCGTTCTCGGTGCAGCGGTTGGTGTCGTCGCACGGACTGCTGTTGGCCGTGTTCGAGCAGCCGGTCGTCAGCGAGCAGAAATCGTCGGTGCAGGCGTTGCTGTCGTTGCACATCGAATCGCTGGCGCTGTGCCGGCACGTTCCGTCGGCAGCATCGCACGAGTCGATCGTGCACGAGATCGAATCGCTGCAGTTCTTGGGCGGATGCTGGCACGTGCCGCCGCTGAGTGCCGTGTTGCAGACGTCGTCCGTGCAGACGTCTCCGTCCTCGCACAGCGCGACGGTCGGATAGCCAGGCGAGATCGTCTGCGCGATGCACTTCTCGTTCTGGCATTCCGTGTTGCATCCGTCGCCATTCGACATGTTTCCATCGTCGCAGGATTCGCCGGCATCGATCGTGCGATTGCCGCACAGCGGGCACGGCGACAGCGAAGGATCGACGACGAGGCTGGCGGTCGGAGTGACGCTTCCCTGCACCACAGGCGGCTTGGAAGCGGTTCGGTACCGCAGGGTGTTGGTGCCGCCCGACGAGGCCTTCATCGTGCTCCCGGACAGAAGCTGCATCATGTCGTGGGTGACCATCGTGTTGCTGCTGCCGCTTCCGGTGCTGTCGAGGCGTCCGCCCGACGCGAGCGTCACGCGGCATGCGTCGACTCCCAGGTCGCCGCCGCTGACGCCGGACAGAACGAGGGTTCCTGCCACGCTCGCGCTCTGCTTCGCCATCAGGAGTGCGCTGCCGCCACTGCCTCCGCTGCCGCCGCTGACATCGCCGCTGCCGTTGAAGGTGAGATCTCCGGTGAGGGAGTCGATGTCGAGGGATCCGCCGCCGCTGCTGCCTCCGGTGACGTCGAAGCTGGAAGTGGAGCCCATGCTGGCCGCTCCGCCGTCGGCAGTCGCGTCGACAAAGCCGCCGCCGCCCTGAGTCCCGCTGGCCTTCGCAGTCACATCGCCGTCGATCGTGAGGTCGGCGCCCGACTCCACCGAAATGTCGGCTCCGGAGCCATCCGGCGCAGATCCGTTTCCGATCAGCCGGGTGTTCGCATCGAGCAACAGATTGCGATCCGCGTAGAGCTCCTGGCTGCCGCCGTCGCCGGCGAAGTTCTCGATGTCGGTATGGCCGCTGGTCTCCATCGTGCTCTTGTTGGAGGCCGAGACGCCGTTGAAGAACAGGTCGCGTCCCGCGGAGATGGTGATCTCGCCGCCGAAGCCCGCGCCCGAGGCGGAGTTTGCGATCAGGCTGCGCCCGATCGTGATGTCGCGACCCGACGTCAGGTCGACCGTTCCGCCGTCGAAGTCTCCGCCGATCACGCTGATGTCATCCTGGACGACGATGTCGGTGCCCGCGTTGAACTCGACCGAGCCGCCCTGCGAGCTGCCGCCTCCGGTCGCGTTGATCTTGTTGGTCAGCGTGATCGAGCCCGCTCGCGCGTCCACCGAAAGGCTGCCGCCGTCGGAATCGAGCGCCGAGCTGTTCAGAGTGATCGGCTTGGAGATGGAGACCGAATCAGCGGCGCGGATGACGATCGTCGCCGGACTGTCGGAGCTTCCTGAAATCGGTCCGGCGATGTTGACGGACGCGGTGCCGACCGTGCAGGTACCGAACGAGCAATCGCTGTTGCTCGAGCAGTTGAGCGGGTTATCGCCGCGACCGGTGCACGTGATCTGCGCGGGGCAGCTGCCGTAGTCGCAGTCGGCGTTGGTGGTGCAGCGCACGAACGTCGTCGAGCCGGAGCACCGGTGCAGCGCGCTGCAGGTTCCGAGCTGGCAGTCGGCGTCGGCCCCGCACGTTCTCGTGCTCTTCTTCGAGCATCGCCGGACACCGCACGGCCCGAGCTCGCAGTCGCCGATGTCGAGGCAGGGAACCAGGGGGTTCGAAGAGGTGCAGCGGCGACGCGCGAGCAGCAGCACCGATCCGCTGTTGGTTCCCGAGCTCGCCGGCCCGGCCGCATTGAGGAATGGGCTCGTCGTTGACGCCGAGAAAGCGCCACACGTGATCCTTCCGCTGTTGGTCCCGAAGTCGAACTCGCCGGCACCGGTCACGTTTACGGCGCGCGTACCGAAGTCGAGCACCGCGTTGGCGGTGACGTCGAAGACGCTGGTCACGTTGCACGGGTCGGCGTTGCTCGGGCAGACGTCATTGGCGGTGGTCGCGGGAGTTCCCGCCGAGGCTGCGCTCGCGGCGAACGCGATCGCGATCGCGGCTGCCGCGAGTGCGCGAGCGGCAAACGGTGCAGTCCGAATGTTACGCGGCTTCACTTGGCAGCTCCCGCGCGTCCGGCGACATCGCCGCCGGCGTTACCCGAAGCCTGGATCCCGCTCACCTCGTGATCGGTGCCGGTTGCCATGACGCCGGCTCCGCCGTTGCCCTGCGTCACGATGTGTTCCACGCGGTTGCCGCGACCGCCGATGACAGCCCCGTTGCCGCGGTTATCGGCGGTCTCTGCGGCAACGATGGCGGCGCTGCCGTGAAGCTTGAGACCGTCGCGCGCGTTGCCGCGGGCCGTTACTCCCGAAACCTGATTGCCGTGGCCGGTCAGCCGCGCGCCGTCGCGTCCGTTGCCCTCGCTGCGGACGTCGTCGAGCTTTACGCCGCTGGCGTGAATGGAAAGACCGTCGGCGGCATTGTCGTGAACGTCAATCGAGCGGACCTCGCGAAGTACGTCGCGCCCCGAGGCGCGGATGCCCGTTCCGAAGCGCGCGATCTCGGCTCTCGTGTCGCCCGGATCGCCGCCGACGATGATCGCGCCGAGACGACCGCCGCGGGCAACGCGAATACCGGCGCCGTGGCCGCGGCCGACGATGCTCTGTCCGCCGAGATTGAGTGTGAGACTGTCGACGTTGCCCGACGCGAACACCGTGAGCCCGTCGTCCGAACAGGGTTCGGTGACCACGGGGTCGGTGGGCCAGAGCACGGTGTCGGTTACGACGTTGTCGCCGCAGGCGCAGGCCACGCGCTTTCCGTCTACGCTGTCGCCGCAGGCTCCGGCCCCGGCCCATTGCGCGGTCGCGAGAACCAGCATGCAGGCCGCAGCCAGCGTCGGTCGCCGGCGCGCTGTGCCTGCCGGCCAATCAGTTCGTGTCATTTCGAGATCCTCACTTCGTACCGTTCCCCCGGTCGCCTTATGACCGCGGGCCGGTCGCCGGGGTTGGGCACCAGCAAGATATCGGGAAGAAGGGCGATACAACAGTGAGCTTTTCCAAACCCTGGGCAGGGGACACCAGCGCGTCCGCGACGTGGTCGCATAGCCTGCACCCCTGAGCGGACGGGCTTCGGCCCGGAAGTGGCCGGAGCGCTTTTTCTTACGGCATTCTATAGGTTTGCGCTGTTTGTGGATCTCTCTTTGGTCTCGAACCGGCATGCACATGGAAGCCGGATCCCCGGAGGCGGGGCAGCATGTATCGATACAGCATCGATGAAAGCAGGCGTTTTGTGGTGGCGACGTTCGAAGGTGAGGTCGGCGATACCGACCTGTTCGACTACCTGGCGCACATGCTCGCGAACACCAGGTACGGCTCGGGCTGGCGCAGCCTGATCGACCTTACGACAGCCGAAGTCGTGGACCTGACCCGCGCCGGCGTGCAGCGCATGCGGGCTCTCCCTTTGTATATGGAAGAGCGCCTGAACGGTGCGCGGGCAGCGGTGCTCGCGCCCAGACAATCCGCGGCCTACGGCATGGCCCGGATGTACGCGATGATGGGCAGCAATGCGCACTACGAGATCGCCGTCTTCTCGGACCGCGACGAAGCGATGCGCTGGCTTTTCCAGGAGAACAAACCGGCGTGATTCCCGCCCGCGCCGCCAGGCGGCGCGGCAATACGATGCTGGGGCGACGATGCGCAACCTGACCACCAGAGCTCGGCTCGTTCTCGCGGTGATTCCAGCCGTGGTGGCTGCAACCTTTGCACTGTCGCTTGCGTCGACCGACCCGAAGACCGCCGAAGAGCTGATGCGCGAAAGCGGCCTGTGGCAGGATCTCGGCGAGGTGGCCGACGAAGTCCGATCCGGACTTCACGGATTCATCGAACAGAGCCCGAAGAAACCGGAACGCTCCGAGATCGCGCGCCTCGAACACCTCATCGACACGGCGTTCTCCTCCGAACGGCTTCGCAGCGTCGCAAGGGATGTCGTCGAGAAGCAGACCAACGAACAGCACGTTGCTGCGCTGCGGGAATGGTTCGCGAGCCCGGACGGCAAAGCCGTCACGAAGGCGGAGATCGCCGCGCCGGGCACGCGCGAAGGAATCGAGAAGCTCAAGAAAGAAGGGATCGTGCTGCTCGAGAAGATGCCGAAAACGAGGAGAGACCTTCTCGATGCCATCCTTGCAGCATCGCGCTCGGCAGAAGTCACGACGAACATTACGATCCGCTCGTCGCTCGCGGTGCTCGCGGCGCTTCACCGGTCGAACCCGGACTTGCCGCTACCGGCGAAAGCGAGCTGCGCGACAGACTCGAAGCCGCACGCTCACGAATGGAAGAAAGCCTCTATCCCGCGCTCGTCGAGATGTACGCAAGCGCCTATCGGGAAATTACCGACGCGCAGCTCGAGCGCTATGCGCAGCTGCTGACGAGTCCGTCCGGACGACATCTCAGCGACGTGCTCGCCAGAGCACTCGAAGCCGCAGTTGTCGATGGCGCGAGTCGCCTTGCGCGCGACATCGTGCCGTCGCGCGAATCGACTACCACCTGATCGAGAAGGTTTCGACGCGCACGGCGGGAACCGTCGTCTTTCATGGTTAACTTCGAACCATGGAGACGAACGGCATCACAATTCGCCGTAGTGTCGAGCATTTAAATCGCGACCCATCAGATGGGTGTGTTGCTGTAGTCAGATAGTGACTGGCTCACGGTAACGCAGCTCCGTTACGCTGCGGCGATTCAATTTCATTCAGCCGTGACGATTTCGCGGGACGAGTCGTCCGGAAGGAACCAAGCGAGATGAATATGAAGAAGACGCTGATCCTGGCGGCCCTGGCCGTCGTACTTGCCGGCGGCACCGCCGATGCGAAGAAACCGGTCAGAGGGGGTGGCGGTGGTGTGTCGACCAACTATGGTTGCACGACACTGCTCGCAGGCACCGTGCTGCGAAGCAGCGACGGCCTCAGTCAGACCTCGCTCAGTCAGACCACCTGGGCGTGCTACCTGTGCAACATGACGACGCGGGTATGCGCGCTGCAGTCGCCGTCGTCGCTCATCGGGTGGACGTTCATCATGCCGTAATGCGGCGAGGCGCTGCGGGCCGCTTCAGCTTTTTTTCTCGCAGCACTTCTTGAACTTCTTTCCGCTGCCGCACGGGCACGGATCGTTGCGGCCCGTCTTGGGTGCGGACCGTCGCACCGTGGCCGGCTCGGGCGTATGGCCTTCCTTGAAGAGCCAGCGGCCGTCTTCCTTCACGAAGGTGCTGACTTCGTGATGCGTCTGCAGGTCGCCCTTCTTGTCGCGAAAACGCGCGATGAACTCGACGGTGCCTTCGGAGTCCGCGGCAGTGCCGCCGTCGGTGTCTACGATTTCCAGCCCCAGCCACTCGGAATCGGCAGCCCAGCGCTTCGCCGATTCCTCGTCGCCTTCATTCCGGTTGGTCGAATGCAGCGTGTCCATCAGGAACGGAACCTGACCCCGCGTGTAGGCGGTGTAGCGCGCACGCATCAGCTGCTCGGCCGTCTCGGGCACCTGCTTTCCGGTCAGGAAACGGTCGCAGCAGCCGGCAAGCGCGATACCTGAACCACAAGGACACTCGGTCACGAGAAAACCTCCGGAGCTTCCATCCGGCGTTTTTTGCAGTTTCGGCCAGCGAGCACCATCGGACGCTGCACGCTCCACGGCACTGCTGCCTCCCGCTTCGCTACCTCGAGCGCTTTCCGCCATTGTGCCCGCTTGCAGGCCCGTAAACTCCTCGGATCCGGCGTCATGCCGGGCGGCGCGCTGCTTACGCTGCACGAAGAAGGCGCCGGCTTCGTCGTGCGCATCGGCAACGAAGTGCTCATGTCGAGCCGGCTTCACGGAAGCGAACAGGCGATGGCCGCCCGCAGTCTCGATGCTGCGCTGCGCAGCCGCCGGCCGCGGGTACTGATCGGCGGTCTCGGCATGGGATACACGCTGCGCGCGACGCTCGACATTCTGCCTGCGAACGCCGAGGTGGTCGTGGCCGAGCTCTTCGAGTGCGTGGTGGAGTGGAATCGGGGGCCGCTCGCCGCACTGACGAACGACGCACTCGGCGACCGGCGCGTGCGCCTCGAGGTCAAGGACGTGCAGCAGGTCCTGCGATCGCCCGGTGATGGCTTCGACGCCATTCTTCTCGACGTCGACAACGGCCCGGACGCACTGGTGACGCCCGGCAACCGCGGAATCTATTCGCCGTCCGGGCTTGCGACGGTTGCCAGGGCACTGCGCCCCGGCGGCACGTTTGCGGTGTGGTCGGCCTCGGCGAGCAAGCCTTTCGAGAAGGCCCTTGCCCGCGCCGGATTTCGCGCCGAGTCGGTCCAGCTTCCGTCGCGTCACGACAGCGGCAAGGGCGGACGCCACGTTCTCTTGATTGGACGAACCGCGCCGTTTCCACGCTGACCACGGATCGAACCGGCCAAGCGCGCACGCGTCGTGCCGGACTCGCTCGCGCACAGCAATTTTTTTGCCGCAGGCGAGTGACATTTGTCGCTCAGGTTGCACCACGTTGAGGCGAACGCCGCTGTACCTCTGCCGGTGCCGCGCTATCGTTCGCAGCACTATGCTGCGAAACATCTTCTCCGTGTCGATTCTTGTGGTGCTGGCTGCAAGCGCTCAGGCCGCCGATACCTGCGGTGACGTCAACGCCAGCGGTACGGTCACCAGCAGCGATGCGCTTTCGGTGTTGAAGAAAGCGGTCGGACAACCGGTGACACTCCAGTGCCCGGCAGCGGCGACTACTCTCGAGACCGGACAGACGCTCTGCTACGACCAGGGCGGCGAAGCGATTTCATGCACGGGTACCGGCCAGGACGCCGCTCTGAAGAAAGGCGTCGCACAGAGCTTCACCGACAACGGCGATGGTACGATCTCCGACGACAACACCGGCCTGATGTGGGAAAAGCTCTCGGACGACGACAGCATCCACGACTTCGACGAAGGTCTCTACGACTGGCAAAGTGCGTTCACGCAGAAGATCGCCACATTGAATTCGTCGAGCTTCGCCGGTCACAACGACTGGCGTCTTCCGAACGAGAACGAGCTCGAGACGATTCGCAGCCTGGGTGAGACGAGCCCGGCCGTATTTCCGATCTTCAACACGGGATGCAGCGCAGGCTGCACGGTCCTGACCTGCAGCTGCACGGTTTCCGATGCGTACTGGTCGTCGACGACCTATCAGCTCGACGAATCGTCGGCATGGACCGTGTACTTCGACGACGGCGATACCTACGCGACCGGCAAGACGATCCAGAACTACGTTCGCGCGGTGCGCGGCGGCTTCTAGAGCGACTCGTAGACGGCCTGGAGAAGGCCGAGCGACCGCGGATCGCCGCGCACGTTGGCAAACATCTGGTTCATTGCGTAGCCGATGCCGAGCTTCGCGTCCGGATCCGCGCAGCCGAACGATCCGCCCCAGCCCGAATGCCCGAACGACCGCGGGTTCGGCCCGTAGATCACGCCGTCGTTCAGCAGGAAGCCGGCGCCCCAGCGCATCGGGAATCCGAGCACGAGATCGGTCGAGGCCACCCGCTCGCGCGTAGCCTCGGCAATCGTTTCGGCCGACAGATAGCGCCGGCCGCCCGACTCGCCGCCGCGCGCGATCATCGCGTAGATCTTTGCGATCGCGCGCGCATTGGTCTGCGCATTGGCAGCAGGAATCTCGGCTGCACGCCACCAGCGCTCGTTCGGCAATTCGCCGTCGAGCGGCGGATTCGCGAGCGCGGCGCGCGCGGCCGGATGCGGCGGAAGCGCTGGCTGCAGCGTGCCGGCCAGGACGTGCGCACGAAGCATCTCGCAAACGCGGCCGTCCTCGCTTTCCGGAAGCCCGATCCAGGCATCGGCGCCGAGCGGAACGGCAACCGACTCCGCAAAGAAACGCCCGAGCGAACGCCCGACGGTGCGGCGCACCAGCTCGCCGGCAAGAAACCCGTGCGTGACGGCGTGGTAGCCCGACTGTCCGGGCTCGAACATTGGCGCCTGCGCGGCCAGCCGCTCGGCCATGGCGTCATGGTCGGCGTAGTCGCGAGCGGAAAGCTTTGTGGTTGCACCGGAAAGTCCGCCCTGATGACTCATGACCTGACCTACCGTCAGGTGCTCCTTTCCGGCAGCGGCAAATTCCGGCCACACGCTCGCGACGGTCTGCTCGTACGAGAGCCGGCCGCGGTCGACCAGCATCGCGATGCACAGCGAGCTGAATCCCTTGGTCGTCGACCACACATTCGCAAGCGTATCCGTCTCCCACGGCCGCGAGCGGCCGCGGTCGGCGAATCCTCCCCACAAATCGACGACCAGCTTGCCGTCGAGCTCGACGGCGAACGATGCGCCGACCTCGCGGCCCTCGGCGAAGTTGGTTTCGAAAGCGTCTCGCACGCGCTCGAAACCGGGTTCGACGTGGCCTTGCACCTGGCCGTGAGCTTCGGGCTCGCTGCGTTCGGGTACGTTCATTTTTTCCTCCGCGTGCGTCGTGGCTCGGTGCGCCGCCCTGATGCGGCCGAAGGCGGTGCAGGAGCAGGAGCGGGCGCTCGCACCGGCCTCGGCTCGCTGGTGTCTTCGTCGTCCGATTGGAACAGAAGGGCAAGCAGGCCGCCGGCGATCAGCAGCAGCGGAAGAAGGCTCAGCCGGCTGCGCGGAAACACATACTCGCCTGCATTGAACGAGTTCCACGCCGCTTCGTCGCTGCCGGCGGGAAATTTCTGGAAGTAGTAGCCCTCGTACACGCCGATCGGATTGGCCGAGACAGGTCCGACGACGCCGGCAAGCTCGAACGGCGTGCGCTCGCCGCTTTCGATGCGAGCGCGAAGCTCACGCCGGAGCTGGTCCGCCTTGCGCTCGACGTCGGCCTTCGCATCGCCGCGTGCGAGAGCCTGGCGCATCGACTGCTGGACGTTCTGCTCGATGGCGTCCTCGAGCAGCGGCCACGGACGGCCGCTCGTGAAAAGCGGCACCACGTAGCGCGTCATCGGATCGATCAGGAACACGCTCGAGACGGACATTCCGGAGATTCCGACGTCGCCGATCGGCACCTGCGGATCGACGGCGACGAGAAGGAACTGGATCACGAATGATACGGCGGCAAGCCCGATCGTCATCAGCCGCCAGCGGTCGAAGCCTGCCGCAACCGGGATGGCCAGGAGCGCCATGCCCGGCGCGAGATAGCGCGGAACCGCGCACCAGCCGCCATCCCAGCCGTTGAAGCTCGCGTTGACGATGAGCAGAAACACCGCGACTGCGGCGACGAGCATGGCCAGCGGCCGCAGCGTGCGTTCCCGCCACAGGAGCCCGAGCGCAGCGACCGAAACCAGCAGCACCGGGGACGTAAAGAACAAGCCGCGAAACGGCGAAAACAGAAGCGCGCTCGCGACGTCGAGCTGCGGCAGCGCAAAGATGCCGAACAGTTTGCCGGTGCTGCCGACGAACAGCTTGCTCTCGTAGGCATAGTTGGTCGTGAACGGCGTACCGAAGCACGCCTGGTTGTATGCACAGATGACGGCGAGCGGCATGAAAACGCCGGCTCCGAACCAGACGAGGCCGCGCACCGACCGCAGCCGCGTGTAGAGGAACAGCGCGAACACCGGCACGACGAGCGCCATCGTATAGTTGGTGATCGCCGCGTAACCGGCGAAAAAACCGGCGGCAGCGAGCGCCGGCGAAAATGCTGTCGCGTCCGCGTCGGTCGCACCCTCGCGTCGGCGAGCCTCCTTCTCGACGAAATACACGCTGGCGACAAGAGCGGCGGCAATCAGGTTGTGCTCGAACAGCATCGTTCCGTACGTCCAGCCCATCGTCGCAAATGCGAACACCAGGGCGGCCGCGCGGGCCGCGGCTTCGGAGGCGAGCCAGCGGGCGATTCTCAGGATGAGCACGGCCGCGAATGCAGTCGCGAGGCCGGCGCTCAGTACGGATGCGAGCCATGCGCCGATACGCAATGCGCCCGAGGAATCCGGATTGGCCCCGAAAACGCTCCCGACGAGCCGCACCAGCGCGTAGCCGGGAACCGCAGCAAACGAAGTGCCTGGTGCCTTGTTCGGATGAAAGTGTCCGTCGAAGTACGCGACGTCGCCGGTGGCGGCCACGTCGTCGACGGCAGCGAGCTTGCGTGCGCCGGCGGCGGCGGGATCGATCGCGAGCATGCGCCCGGAGGTTCCCCTCCACGCGAGCGCAACCTCGGATCCGGCATGCGCAACGTTTCCACTGCGGACGGGCACGCGGACGAACGCATCGGTCGCCGCCGGATCGCGTTCGTAGACGAGATACGAATCGATGAAGAACGTGTGCGCTTCGACGATCGAGCGCACCAGCGCAAAGCGCGCGTTCTGGTTCCAGCCTCCGCCCTGGTGGAAATAGCCGGCACTCAGCAACACCAGCGCGAAGACGAGCGCGTCGGCGCGCCGGCTGGCGCGAAACGTCACGGCGGGTTCCCGCTGCTTGCTGCAGCGGCCAGCCCTTCGAACGGATCGAACGGCTCGGCGACGGCCGGCCAGCGAACGTCGATCCTGTCGCGGCCGGCGCGCTCGCGCACGAACGCCATTGCGACGTCGACCCTGTCGAGCAGGAACGGAAGTGCAACGAGCGGCTGCTCGAGGCCGCGCGTAAAATCGTCCCAGTGGATCGGAATCACCCGCTTTGCACCGACGGCAGCGACGGTCTCGCGCCAGTACGCATCGCGGTACGCATCGTCCTTGGTCCCGAGAAGGCCGATTCCGAGAAACACGACGTCGGCCTTGCGTCCTGCAAGCGCACCTTCGACATAGCCGGCGCTCGACTGGACCAGCGCAGTGCGGCCCGCGCGTTCGACGAAGATCGAGAAGCTTCCGCCTTCGAGATACTCCGTGACACGTGCGGGAGTGGCGAGCGGCCTGGTGATCTCGCCCATGCCCTGTCCGTGGGGAAAGTGGCGCGACGGAACCACAGTGACCGTAAGATCACCAAAGCTCAGCGTCTCGGTGCCGCGCACCACATGGATGCGACTTTCCGGAAAATCGCGCCCACGTGCGGTATTGGCCGTGCTCTCGGAGCCGACGATCACGGCGCCGGTCCGTGACGCGACATCGGCCGTGTCCATCGCATGATCGTAGTGCGAGTGCCCGGTGACGATGGCGTCCAGATGCTCGATCCCGGCCATCTTCAGCGCGGCGTCGATCCGCTCCGCATCCGGTTCGATCCTGCCGAGCGCGGTGCGCACGAGGCCCGGACGCGTGAAAAATCCATCGGTCATCACGGCGGTCTTCGCATCACGAAACAGGAGCGTGGACACGCCGAGGAACGTCACGCGCAGACCGTCGGCGCCGGCCGCAGAATCCGCAGGCGCGATCGCGAGCTCGGACGCGTAACCATAAACGGACGGCCGCAGGTTCCACTGCCACGCAAGCCAGGTTCCTGCCACGACGAGAAGCCCGGCCACCAGCGCAACAAATATTCTGAGGATGCGCATTCAGCTGCCCGCTACGATCCGGTCGGCGCGCCGGAAAAGTCCGAGCGTGATTGCGTGCAGCATGTCGCCGATTTCGACCGGTGCCTTGCCGGCGAAAGCGCGGGCGTGGGTTCCTTCGAGGACGATGCCGAGCTTGAAGCACGCCATTGCGACGTACCAGTCGAGCGAATCGAGCGCGCGACTGCAGCCCTCGGCATAGCTCCGCACGAGCTCGTCGCGCCGCGGCAGACCACCGGCCTGCACGTAGAGCGACGCCGCGCCGACCGAGACGTCTTCGGCGTCGGGCCACGTCGCGAGCAGCCAGCCGAGATCGAGCAGCGGATCTCCGAGCGTCGACATCTCCCAGTCGACGATGGCCACCAGCCGCGCGCTCGCCGGGTCGTACATCACGTTGGCGAGATGATAGTCGCCGTGAAGAATGCCGGTCGCTCCCTGCTCGGGACGATTGCGCTCGAGCCACGCGGCGATGCGCTCGATGCCGGGAATGCGAGGCCCGGGATAGCCCTGATGCCGCGAGTACGACTCGAGCTCGGACAGCCACCTCGATACCTGGCGCTCGAGAAAGCCCTGCGGCTTTCCGAAGTCGGAAAGGCCGATCGCGGCGGGATCCAGACGCGACAGTCGCGACAGCGCGCGCGCGGATTCGAGTCCCATTTCATGGCGAACGCCGGCATCGCCGGCATGAAGCGCCGGAAGCTCCGTCGTCGCATTGAAGCCATCGACGGGCTCCATCAGGTAGAACACGGCGCCGCCCATCACCGCTTCGTCGAAGCAGCCGGCGATGAAACCGGGGTGCGGCACGTCGCTGCCGGCGAGCGCGGCCAGCACGCGGCCCTCGCGTCGCAGTGAATCGTTGCTCTTCGGACGAAGGTGGCGGGGCGGGCGGCGAAGCACGTATTCGCGGCCGCCGCGGGAAAACCGCACGAGCACGTTCTGCGTGCCCCCGGCCAGCAGCCGGATGCCGGTGATCTGGCCGCCCGGCAGGCCCTCGCGATCCATCCAGTCCGAAAGAACGGCGAAATCGACGAGCTCGCCGTCGATTCCCGCTTCCTTCCCGGCATCTTTCGCGGTCTTGTATTCGGACGGACGCATGGTCTGCATGCTCTGGTTGGCTTCGGCGGTCGGCTCGTTCCCGCTGCGATGCCGGCCGGCGTCCGGATCGTCGCCGCGGTGTGCCGGCCTGCCAGGCCTCCGGTGGCTCGTAATCGAGCGCGCCGATGGAGTCGAACCGCAGTGCTCGATCGAGTGCGGTTGCATCGGCTGCTGCCCATGGCCAACTTCGACGCTTCGACCATCCATTCCGGATGACCAGGGGAGGAGACCCAATCATGAAACGTTTCGTATCGCGGCAAACTGCCGCTGCCGCGCTCATTCTGTCGGCTGCATTCGGACTGCCGGCGCTCGCCTCGGCGCAGACGCTGATCGCGACCGCCGACGGCAACGTGCAGGGGCAAGTCACCGACGGCGCTCGCGAGTTCCTCGGCATTCCGTATGCCGCGCCGCCGGTCGGCCCGCTTCGCTTCAAGCCGCCGCAGGATCCGACGCCGTGGGTGGTCACGCTCGATGCGACGGCCTACCCGCCGGCATGCTCGCAGCTCCCGACCCTGACCAACAACAACACGCGCATCGAGAACGAAGACTGTCTGTACCTGAATGTGTGGACGCCGAACCCGGCACCGACGACGCCGCTTCCGGTCATGTTCTGGATCCACGGCGGCTCGAACACGTCCGGATCGACCGGCGATCCGGTTCCGTTCCCCGGTCACACCGGCCAGTTCTACGACGGTCACAGGATGGCGCGGGACAACAACGTGATCGTCGTCAGCGTGAACTATCGCCTGAACGTCTTCGGGTTCTTCGGGCTGACCGAGATTGCCGCCGAGGATCCAGGCTATCCGTACGCCGGCAACCAGGGACTTCTCGACCAGCGCAAAGGCATGCAGTGGGTCCACGACAACATCGCGGCCTTCGGCGGCGATCCGGCGAACGTGACGATCTACGGCGAGTCGGCTGGTTCGTTCGACGTCTGCGCGCACGTCGTCTCGGCCGGCAGCCAGCCGCTGTTCCAGAAGGCGATCAGCGAGAGCGGCGGCTGCACCGTCGGCGTCAACACGAATCAGGAGTCGATCGATCAGGCCGATGTGATTGCCGACGCCGTCGGCTGCGGTGACGCCGAGGACCGGCTCGCGTGCCTGCGCGGCGTATCGACCGGAGACCTGCTCGATGCCGGGCCGCTCGTCGCGCTGGTCGGAGAAGGAACCAATCTGGCGATTTCGGTCGACGGCGGATTCCTCACGGATCTACCGATCAACCTGTTCGACGACGCCGTCGAAGACACCACGCTGATCCCGAGAAAGCCGTACATCCTCGGTTCGAACACCGACGAAGGAACTCTGTTCTTCGTCAACAGCCCCGAGCTGACGCCCGAAGAGTACACCGCAGAGCTGATCAGCCGGTTCGACACCGACGCAGCGGCAGTCGAGGCGATGTATCCGGCGTCGAACTACGATTCACCGCGCGATGCTCTCATCCACGTGTTCGGCGACGCCGCGCTGGTCTGTTCGACGTACGATACGGCGAAGCGCTACTCGCGCATCAAGGCCAACAAGGCGCGGACGTTCGTTTACAACTTTGACCGCAAGCCGCCCCTCGGCCTGATCGATTCGCTCAATCTCGGCGTGTTCCACGGAATCGAGATCGGCTTCGTGTTCAACTCGATCGACGACTTCGGCGCGACCGACAAGATCCTGTCGGCGAGCGTACAGCAGTACTGGTCGTCGCTTGCGACCACCGGCAAGCCGAAGAACGCGGGCCGCTTCAAATGGCCCAAGTTCAAGGAGAAGAGCTGGAAGATGCTGCGCCTCGACGCTCCGCTGGCACAGCTCTCGGAATACAAGAAGGCCGAGTGCGAGTTCTGGTCCTCGAGGTACGAGGCAGGCACGCTCTGAGCGCGGCTTGAGAGGACTACTTCGATTCGCGCTCGGGCGCGGTAAGGCAGGTCGTCGCCGTCGGCGCGACCTTCCACCCGCCCAGGCGCGAATCCTTCGCCGTCGCCGACAGGCACCCGCTGATTTCCATCGCAGTCTTTGCAACGTCGAGCTTGCTCGCATCCGGCGCGAGCCGGTTCTTCGCGAGCGCGACGGCAACCTCGGAACGCTCGGCCGCACTGGCAGCGGTCCATTCGGCCAGCGTCGAATCACCAGTGAGCGTCGTGGACCCGGCGTGCGCAGCACCTGCGCACGCAAGCAGCGTCAACGACATGAGCGCGAGGTTACTGGTCTTCACTCAGCGATCCGGCTTTCCAGTTGAACGGGCCGCTCGCGGTGTGCGTCGAGCCGCCGCTGACGGCGGAATGGGTTCCCGTCGCCTTGTTCGTGAAACCGCCGGTGACTGACGACCACTGACCGCTCGCAAGCGCGCCCTGTCCGCCGCTGACGGCCGCGAACGTATTGCTCGCGGTGTTCTCGCATCCGCCGGACACGGTGGAATTGATGCCGCTCGCGGTGTTGCCGAAGCCGGCGCCGACGCTTGCATACTGGCCGCTCGCAACGTTCTGCGAGCCCCCGCAGACCGCAGAGTTCAGGCCCGAGGCGACGTTGTCCTTGCCTCCGAGCACGCACGCGGCGCGGTTGGAGATCGTGTTGCGTTCGCCGGCCACGATGCCGCCAAAGCTCGTGTACTCGTGCTGCTCGCCGACGACGAGATTGTGCGAACCGGTGTGATCCTGGCCCGACGACGCCTCGTTGTATCCGACGACGAGATTGCCGAGTCCGTTGGTGGTGCCGCCGGTCGAGCCGCTTCCGTCGACGACCTGTACGTTGACACCCGAGAACACGATCGTGTCGGTGGCTCGCGAAACTCCGGCGAGAAGCGCCTGCAGGTCGCCGACCACGTCCTGCAGCTCGGCAAGACTCGCCTGTGTGCTGGCGAGCGTTTCCTCGAGCTCCTGGACGCGCGGCTCGAGCGTCGCACACTCGCCTCCGCAGACGAGACTGACGGGCTGTCCGACGGCAAACTTGAGGACGCTCAGCGCGTCCGCGGTCGTCACCGTATTGGTCTCGTTGACGTCTCCGCAGACCTGGGCCCCGGCCGATGGGCCAAATGCAACGACGGCCAGAATCGCGAGCAGCGACAAACCCCGATTTCCCATTCCGTATCTCCCGTACGCACTGCGTGGCAGTGAAGTGTCAGTTGTTCTACCCGAAGATCGCCGGACTTCCCACAGGCGTTCGCGTGCCGGTCCATGGATCGACTGAGCCCGGCTTTCATGATTCTGTCGCGCACTGCGATGACAACGAACCTTACCGAACGGCCCGGCCGGATTTTCGTCGACCCGACGGCGTATGCCGACGAGAAACGCTGGCACGAAGCGGCGGCGCGGATTCGCCGCGAAGATCCCGTGCACCGCGTCGAGGAGCCGGGCTTCGATCCGTTCTGGGCGGTCACCCGTCACGAGCACGTCGCCGAGATCGAGCGCCAGCACGACAAGTTCTGGAACACGATGGAGTCGGTGCTGTTCCCGCGCGTGTCGCTCGAGGAGCGGGCTGCTATCGGCGTCGAGATCAAGACGCTGGTTCACATGGACGGCGCCGAGCACCGCGCGTACCGCGCGGTGACCAACGACTGGTTCAAGCCGGCCAATCTGAAGCGCCTGTTCGAGGAGCGCATCGCCGAGCTCTCGCGCGAGTTCGTCGGCCGCATGGCCGAACGAGGCAGCCGCTGCGACTTCGCACGCGACATTGCGCTGTATTACCCGCTGCGCGTGATCATGAGCATTCTCGGCGTTCCGGACACCGACGAGCCGCGCATGCTGCAGCTCACGCAGCAGCTGTTCGGCAACGAAGACGTCGAATTTGCCGGCGACGACCGCACGCGGGCGCTGATCGAGGCGCTCATGGATTTCGCGACGTACTTCGCAGCGATGACGGCCGACCGCCGCGCGCATCCGACGAGCGACCTCGCGACAACGATCGCCAACGGAAAGATTTCCGGCGAGCCGCTCGGCGAGCTCGAAACGGCCGGCTACTACACGATCGTCGCGACGGCGGGGCACGATACCACGTCGAGCGCGCTCGCGACCGGCCTGCTATTGCTTGCCCGCCACCCCGAGCAGCTGCGCCTGCTGAAAGATGATCCGTCACTCATCGACAATGCGGTCGACGAGATGATCCGCATCGCGACGCCGGTGCGGCACTTCATGCGCTACGCGCAGGTCGACTATGAGCTCGGCGGCAAACCGATCCGCAAGGGCGACGGCCTGCTGATGTCGTACCTGTCGGCGAATCGCGACGAGTCGGTCTTCGAGGATCCGTTCGCATTCGACGTGACGCGAAAGAACGCCGGCGAGCATCTCGCGTTCGGAATCGGAGTGCACTTCTGCCTCGGTGCGCACCTGTCGCGCATGGAGCTTCGCGGATTCCTTCGCGAGCTGCTGCCGCGTCTCGAGTCGGTCGAGCTCGACGGCGATCCGGAGTTCACGCTGGCAACATTCGTCGGCGGGCCGAAGCGGCTGCCGATTCGCTACGTAATGAGCTAAGGCGCGGTCTACCGGCACGGCCGTAAGGAAGGCTCCGTACCAGCGACTACGCTGTCTGCCGGGAGCAGCAGTGCATCGGACGCTCGATGAGCGAAGACCAGGGAATCGCGCATCGCCCGGTTGACGCAGCTCGAGCCGCTCCGATACGTTGCGCCGCATGGGCGGGGCGCGATTCGTTTTTCTCTGTATCTTCACAATCCTCGCCTCTCCGACGTTCGCTCTCGCTGCTCCGTGCGGAGGCGACGTCGATGGAAAGCGCATCGCCTGTCGCTGCGGCGATACGGTCGTCTCCGACACGCGCCTGCTGCCGGACGATCCCGTCGTTACGACGCGCTGCACCCTAGACGGATTGACAATCCGCGCCGCCGCGATGGCCGAATCGATACGGCTCGAGCTCGACGGTCTCGAGCTTCACGGCAGCGGAGTCGGCATCGGCATTCGCGTGGCAGACGGCGGAAGCGACGGCGCGCTGGTGATCGGCTCACCGGCTCCGCGCCACGGCATCGTCACGGGCTTCGGCGTCGGACTCGTGGCGACCGAAGCTGTTGCGCTCGCGCGAGTCAGCCGACTCGACCTGCGCGACAACCGCAATGAAGGTGCGCGCGTTACCATGGCGGGCGCGGTCTTCGAGGATGTCGTCGCCAGCGGAAACGGACGCGACGGACTCCACGTTCGCGGAAACGGCGGGCGTTTGTCGGGAGTGGCAAGTTTCGAAAACGGCGAAAACGGGATTCGTATCTTCAGCAACAATGCTGCGGTCGACGCTGCTGCCGACAGGAATGCCCGCAGCGGCCTGATCGTGGACGGCGAGGGCAACGACCTCGACGGGGCGCAGGCGGTCGGCAACGGCCGCGACGGGATCGTCGTACGCGGAAGCGGCGGCACATGGGAGATCGTGAAATCGCAGAGCAATGCCCGCGACGACCTGCGCGTCAACGGGCGACCCCCGCAAAGTGCGGAGGGTGGACGATGATCACGACCGCTTCGACATTCGGTCGTGTCGCGATCGCGGCGGCTGCGAAATGTGGCCTGATCACGGCGGTCGTGCTGGCGAGCAGCATCACGGCCGCCGCTGCCGTCGCGGTTACTGCCGATGACATCTGTCCGCCGGCGAGCGACCCGTGCATCGTCTCCACCGTCGTACAGGTCGACGCGGACTTCCCCCTGGACTTTGGACTTCGCACCGTGCGCGTAGCGAGCGGCGGACGTTTCGAGGGCACTCTCGATCTTCTGTGCGGGGCGTTCGAAACCGATGGTCCCGGGCTGTGGCTGAAGCTCGGTCCGAACGGCACGCCCGAGTTTGCGACCATAACGGCGCGCCGGAGCTGTTCGGCAAACCCGTCGCTGCCGTGTCTCGACGACTCGGTGTGCGCGGGTGCAAGCGCCGGCGTCTGTTCCGAAGGGGACGGAGGAATGCGGCTTGCGGGCGACGTCGATGGCAACTCCTCGACCATCACCCTGCGCGCTGTCGGCGACGTGAGTGTCGAGGGTCGGTTCGACGCATCCGGCAACTCACTCATGACCGACGGCGGCAGTGTCGAGATCGACTCGACCCAGGGATCGATCGAGGTGAACGCCGACATCGACGTCGACGCAGGAGTCGACCATGACTACGGCGGCACCATTGTCGGCCGCGGCGGGCAGGTGCAGCTGGACGCGGCCGTCGATGTCACGGTGCGCCGTCCGATCCGCGCCACGGGCGGGGCCGCCTACGTCGATATGAGCGCCGGACGCGACATTGCGATCGGCTCCTCGATCCTCACACAAGGTGTCGCGCAGGACGCGAGTATCGGCGGAACCATCGATCTCGCGGCTGGTCGCGATCTTCTCGTGGTGCGCATCCCCGGCGAGAGTGCCGTGATGAACATCAACGGCGGCCATGAGACCTATTACGGAAGCACCGCCGGCTATCCCGGAGGGTACGGCTTCCTCAATGCCGGCGGCGACATCGTCGTTGGCGAGCGCGTACGGATGCTGGGCGACAGCGGCATCAGCCATTACGCCGACGACGCGCCGTTCGCCGGCGACTGGTACTTCGAGAGCGGCGAGGACACGTCGTTCTCCGGCTTCCTTACCTCCAGGGGAAAGGGCTTTTTCGGTGCAGCGTTTCACGGAGTTTCCTTCGCTGCCGGAGGCTCGATCACGATCGGCAGGAGAGCGAGGATCACCACGGCATCCGCACACTCCGCCATCGTCTCGTTCGAGGCATCGGAAGCTGGTTCGATCACCATCGACGGCCGCATCAACACCCGCGGGCGCGCCCTCTCGTACTACGGCGAAGGATACGGCGGCGGCGGCGATGTGCGCGTCTACGGCGGCAACGTATCGGTCGGCGGACGTATCGAGACCGGTGGGGCCTACGGGGGAGCCACGCTGTTCTTCGACGTCTGCCGGCTGCGCCTCGAGTCCGGTGGCGAGATCAACGGCAGCAAGGGACACCAGGAAGGCTACACCGGGTACAACAAGTTCTGGATTCGCGAGAGCATGACGACGGAGCCTGGCAGCGCGATCCTCGGACGGCCCGCTTCACAGACGTCGATCTATTACCGTGATGCCGCCAAGCCTCCCGTTCTCGACGGCACGGTCAAGCCCGCTCCCGTCCTCGCCGTGTTTCCATTTGACGGCTGCCCGGTCTGCGGAAACTCGGAGATCGACGAGAACGAGACCTGCGACGACGGCAACACCGTCGAGGGCGACGGCTGCAACTCGACGTGTCTGCTCGAGCCGTGAAAGACGAACCGGGCGCCCGTGCTTGACGAAAGCGAATCGCTGCGTCTGGCGCGACCAGCGATCGGTGAGGGGCCTGCAGACGTGATGCTCCCCTCCGTTTCTGGCGGGCGATGATCGGCTGCTTTCGCTTCGCCGTTGCCGTCGGCGCGGCGTTCGCGGCGGCCTGCTCGCCGCCGCCCCTCGCGCCTTTCGCAGCTTGCCGTGACTGCAACATCGTCCTGATCTCGGTGGACACGCTGCGCGCCGACCACGTCGGCGCATACGGCTATTCAAGGCCCACCACGCCCAACATCGACGCGCTCGCGAAGAAGGGTGTCCTGTTCGAGCACGCCGTCGCGCAGTCGTCGTGGACGCGTCCGGCGCACATGTCGATCTTCACGGGGATGTACCCGCGCGAGCACGGCTTCGTCGCGCTGCTCGATTCGCGGCGGCTCGAGCCGGAGGTTCCGACGATCGCATCGGTGCTCGCGTCGAGCGGGTGGGCGACAGCCGGATTTTCCGGCGGCATCAACCTGGCGGCGAGCTTCGGGTTCGGCCAGGGTTTCGACGTGTACCGCAACAACGGCCGCTCGTTCCGCGACAATTTCGAGGACATGCGCTGGTGGCTCGACCACAACGACGGGCGGCGGTTTTTCCTGTTTGCGCACGGCTACGACGCGCACACGCCTTATCACGGCGATGAGATCGACCGGCGCGCGATCGGGCTCACGTCGCCGCCGCCGCGCGGGAGGATGCGGCGAGCGTGCAAGGCCGGCATGCAGAAGATGAGCGCGTTCGTCGACGAGTACGATGCGGCGATCCGGCGCGCCGATCGTTATGTCGGCAAGATCGTCGCGGAGCTCGAGCGTCGCGCGCTGCTGTCGAAGACGATTCTCATCCTCCTGTCCGATCACGGCGAGGAGCTCCTCGAGCATGGCCGCTGTTTCCACATTTCGACGCTCTATCGCGAGGTGCTCGAGGTGCCGCTCATCGTGGTCGCGCCCGGTCTCGAGCCGCGGCGCGTGAAAGAGCCGGTCGCGGCGTCGGTCACGATCGCGCCGACGATCATGGAGCTCGCCGGCATCGGGCAGCATCCGTTCCCGGGATCGTCGCTGGTGCCGCAGGCGCGCGGGGCCGGCGTACGCGCCGCGCCGATCGTGAGCGAGACCGAGCGCGCCGTCTCGAACGGTGGCGACGGTCACGTCGTCGCGCTTTCGAACGACGGCTACAAGCTCATCGAATGGGCTGCGAACAGTCGCCGCACCGCTTTCGACCAGTCTCGCGATCGCCTCGAAGCCGAGCCCATCGCCAGCGGATCCCGCGCAGAGGTCGCTCTGGTGGCAGAGCTCGACCGCTGGTCGGGCCAGCATCCGCCGCGGTTCGGCACGCGAAGGAAACGGCAGTCGCTCGCGAAGCCGTCCGTGCCCGGCGGTCAGCCGCAGCAGGAGGAGCACGGCGAAAAGGACGGCGAGGACGACCCCGCGCTTCGGCGCCGCGAGCAGCAGCTCAAATCGTTCGGCTACGCGAACTGACATTTCTGCATTGCGGCCCTTGGCCGGGCTGTGGCCGCAGGAGTAGCATCGCCGCGTGCACCGTCATGGCATCGTTCTGGTCGCATTCCTTCTTGCGGCGATCCCTGCGTATGCGAAGCCGTGCGGCGACGCGCTCCCCGGAGGTCGCGTTGCTTGCGCTTGCGGCGATACCGTCACGACCGACGCGCGCATTCTTGCGACGGATCCGGTCGCAACGAGCCGCTGCCGCGTCGACGGTCTCATCGTGCGCGCCGCGCGCGAGACGGAAACGATCACGCTCGACCTCGATGGTCGCGAGATCCGCGGCAGCGGCGCAGGTGTCGGCATCCGCGTGATGTACGGCGGGACCGACGGCGCGCAGATCGTAGGCGCGAAGGCGCCGGCGCGCGGAGCCGTCGCAGGCTTTGGAATCGGGCTTACGGCGGCACGACCCGATGCGATCGCGCGCGTGACGCACCTCGAGCTGCGCGACAACCACGACGAAGGCGTGCGCTTGACGATCGCGGGCACCGTATTCGACGATGTCGTCGCCACGCGCAATGGCCGCGACGGCATCAGCGTGCGCGGCAGCGGCGGCCGTTTTGCCGGTGTGCGCGTCAGCGAGAACTCGGAGAACGGCATTCGGCTCTTCACCGACAACGCCGCCGTCAATGTCCATGCGAGCAGCAACGCGATGAGCGGCGTCATCGTGGACGGCACGGACAACGATCTGGAGAAGGTCGAGTCGGTCGGCAACGGCCGCGACGGTGTCGTGACGCGCGGCAGGGGCGGGACCTGGGAAGTCAGTCGCTGCGAAGACAACGCGCGCGACGATTTCCGCGTCAACGGCCGTGTTCCGAAGGGAGCGGAGGGCTCACGATGAAAAAGGCGATGCTGATGTGTCTCTCGATCGTGCTTGCACGCAGCGGGGCGGCCGTCGCGGATCCCGTCCAGTCCGCTGACGACGTCTGCGCGCCGGCCGCCGACCCATGCGTGATCTCGACGACGGTCGAGGTCGACTCGGCATATCCTCTCGATTTCGGCCTGCGGACCGTGCGCGTCTCGTTCAGCGGGGAGCTTCGAGGCTCGCTCGACCTCTCGTGCGGCGCATTCGAAGCCGAACCCGGCAATACGTGGATGACGGTGCTTTCGCCGGACATCGTCGGCGACGTGACGATCACCGCGAGCCGTGGCTGCTCGCTCGACGCCGGCACGCCGTGCCTTACGGACACCGCGTGCAGCGATCTCGGCCTCGGGACGTGCAGCGCCGGCGACGGCGGCATTCGCATCGCGGGAGACTTTACCGGCAACGCATCGGGCCTGATGCTCCGCGCGGCCGGCGACATCGCGCTCGAAGGCAAGATCTCCGCGCCCGGAAAGCCGCCGGTGTCCGATGGCGGCACCATCTACATCGAAAGCACGCTCGGCTCGGTCGAGTCGGCCTCGCTCGTGGACGTCAATGCCGGCATCAACGACTACTACGGTGGCCCCGGCGCCGGCGGATCGGTGACGATCCGCGCCGCAGGCGATGTGACACTGCGCAACCACATCTACGCGACCGGCGGTTACGCGCAGATCGAAGTCGATGCCGGCAACGACATCTTCGTGCTCGCGAACATCTTCGCGCAGGGCAGATACGGCGCGGACAGCCTCGGCGGGACGATCGATCTTGCCGCAGGGCGCGATCTCGAGATCGTTCGCGATCCTGAGCTTTCGCGGCCGGTGCTGAACATGAGCGGCGGCTGGAAGAAAGGCGGTTACTACGGAGTGACGTACGGCGGACCGGGAGGCTACGGATTCCTGCGCGCCGGCGGCGATCTCATCGCGGGAGACAAGGCGTTGCTGTGGGGCGACAGCGGGCAATCCAAGGGCGCCACCGACACGTCGCCGCTCTCCGGCGACTGGTATTTCGAGGCGGGCGACGACATTTCGATGGATTCGACCGTTCTTGCGCGAGCCTGGGGCCGCTACGGGTACAGCCTGCATGGTGTGTCGATGGATGCGGGCGATGCCATTCATCTCGGTCGCCACGGCCGAATCTCGGTCAATGGCGCCCGTTCAGGCGAGGTGAATCTGTTCAGCGCGAACGAAGGTCCGATCTCGATCGACGGGCGCATCAACGTCACCGGGCGCAAGATCCCGGCAACCTACGGCGGCAACGCGTACGGCTATGGCGGAAACGTGTCCGTGTACGGTGGAGATATCTCGATAGCCGGTCAGATCCGCAACGGCGGTCCCGAGGGCTGCGGCGATATGTCCTTCAACGGCTGCCGGCTCCTGGTGAAGAGCGGCGGCAAGATCGATGCGGCGGTCGGCAAGCAGTACGACGGCGGCAACTCCAACTTCTTCTCGATGAGAGAAACCGTGCACGTCGAGTCCGGCGGCTCGATTCGAGCAGCCGCGTCCGGCTTCCACAGCATCTTCTATCGGGAAGGCAATCCGCCGGTGCTCGACGGGCTCGTGACGCCGGCGCCAAGTCTGTTTCCGCAAGCCGGTACCGGCTGCCCGGTGTGCGGCAACAACGAGATCGACTACGCCGAGACCTGCGACGACGGCAACACCGCAGCCGGTGACGGATGCGATGGGATGTGCCTGATCGAATAGTCGACGACGCGCTTCGTTGCGTGCGGACTGTCGCACCTGCATCTTGAAGTCGGCGCGTCGACGATCTTCTCGACGTTAGATTCGGATGCGTGATGAGGACGCGTCAGGCCGCGCGGCCGAGCGAGCGCCTCAGCGCCTCCGCATGAAACGCAAGATAGCCGCTCACGCGATGCTCGAGCTCCGGCTCGATGCGCCGGCTGAGCTCCGGAAGCGCGTGGAACGGTACCGCCGGATATCCGTGGTGCTCGGCGTGCCACGGCATGTTCCACATCGCCCAGCGCACGAACGCGTTGCTCTTCGTCGAGCGCGTGCGGTGGATCTGGCTGCCGTCGATCGGTAGCCCGGTATGCTCGGGCATCACGAAAATCCCGAGCGCGAGATGCCCGATCGGCCACGCGAGCAGCAGCGTCGAAAACCCGGGAACCAGCGCGAGCCCGAGCGCACAGGAACCGCCGAGGAGGAGCGTCGCGATCCTGCTCTCGCGAATGACCTGCGCACGAAGAGCCGGCCGCACGTAAGGAAAAAACCGCTCGAACGCTGCGTCCGTCGGCACAGTCGCGGGCACTACGGTGAACAGCGCCTTGCCAACCATGAGGTGCTGTCCGGAAGCCTGCGCAAAATAGAGAACCGGATTGCGCGGCCACGGCCCGAGCAGCTTCGGCGCGCCGGAAATCTCCGGATCGCCGTTCGGATCGGACGTCCGTCGATGATGCTCGAAATGAAACTCCCGAAAGAACGTCGGCGACTGCAGCATCAGCACTGCCGAAACCCACGTCACCGCCCGATTGATCCACGGCGTCGAGAACGCCGTCCCGTGCCCGCCCTCATGCATCGACGCAAAGAACGTGAGCAGCACGATCCCATCGAGGAAGACGGCAACGAACCGAAGCGGACTGCCGGCAGCCGCAAGGCGTACCGTGGCAACGGAGAGGAAGAGGAAGAGAAAGGATTGGAAGAAGAAGAGGACGAGGCCAGGAAAATCGCGGCGGGCCATCAAATGTCGAAGGTCGTCGCGAGAGAGCCGCACTGATCGATCGATGTTTTCTTCCATCACCAATCCGGCAAGCGTTGCGGGAGCAGTGGCGCTGCGAGCAGGGTTGCGACGCGAGAACCAGAGCAACCCGGCGGGAGGTGCGGGGGGCCAATCCGGATGATGGCGTGCGGCGCGGGGCGGGTGCCGGCGTGCGAGTCGTTCCGCAGCGAAGCGAGGACTAAAGCGAGCGCGCCGGTACCCGCCCCGCGACGCACGCCCACCTTCTAGCTCAGCGCTTCGACGATCTTCTCGATCGTATCCTTCGCATCGCCGAACACGAGCACCGTATTCGGCATCGTGAACAGCTCGTTCTCGATGCCCGCAAATCCGGGGTTCATGCTGCGCTTGAGCACGATGCACGATTTTGCGAGGTCCGCGTTCAGCACCGGCATGCCGTAGATCGGGCTGTTCGTGTTGGTCTTGGCCGCGGGATTGACGACATCGTTGGCGCCGACCACGAGGGCCACGTCGGCCTCGGCGAACTCGTCGTTGATTTCCTCGAGCTCTTTCAGCGAATCGTACGGAACGTTCGCCTCTGCAAGCAGCACGTTCATGTGCCCCGGCATGCGTCCGGCGACCGGATGGATCGCGTACTTGACCTCGATGCCGTCGCGTTCGAGCAGCTCGGCCATCTTCTGCACGGCATGCTGGGCCTGCGCGACCGCCATGCCGTAGCCCGGACAGACGATCACTTTGGTGCCGCTCGACAGCAGCATGGCCGCGTCGCCGACGCTTGCCTCGCGAACGGGCGCAGCGTCCTTGCCCATGACGGCCGCGGCCGACCCGTCGCCCTGGCCGAACGCACCGAACAGCACGTTGCTGAACGAACGGTTCATCGCGCGGCTCATCACGATCGACAGGATGAATCCGGACGCGCCGTCGAGCGCTCCGGCGATGATCAGCACGTTGTTGTCGAGAGCAAAGCCGGTCGCCGAGGCGGCAAGACCCGCGTACGAATTGAGCAGCGAGATCACGACCGGCATGTCGGCGCCGCCGATCGGGATCACGAACAGCACGCCGAGCACGAGCGCGACGAGAAACATCAGGTAGAACAGGATCTGCAGCGACGGCCACACCGTAAGCAGCACCAGCAGCAGCACGGCCGTCGCGAAAATGCCGATGTTGGACTGGTTCTGGTACGGATACGTGATGTTGCGTCCCGGGATGAAGCCCTGCAGCTTGCCGAATGCGATCAGGCTTCCGGTAAACGTCAGGCCGCCGAACAGCACTTCGAATCCGAGTGCGCCCATCGTGCCGTGCGACAGCTGGACGGCATGCCCGAGGTGGTCGACGTGAATGCCCGCCTGGTAGATCGAATATTCCGAAACGCCGACGAGCGCGGCGGCGAGGCCGCCGAACGCATGCGAGAGCGCGATTCGCTCGGGCATCTTGGTCATCGGGATCAGTGCCGCCATCGCGATGCCGATCGCGGATCCGATGCCGGCGGTCACGAGGATCCAGCGGTAGGTATGGATCTCCGGATTGATCAGCGTGCCGGCGACGGCGAACGCCATGCCGATCTCGGCATAGATGACGCCGCGGCGCGCAGTTTCGGCGCTGGTCAGTCCCCGGATACCGAGGATGAACAGGACCGAAGCGATAAAGTAGAGGAGCTCGGCGTACGGCGTCACTTCTTTGCCTCGCCCTTGGCGCCGCCGCGCTTGCGGAACATCTTGAGCATGCGGTCGGTGATCAGGAATCCGCCGACGACGTTGATGCTCGCGCACAGCACGGCGATGCAGCCGAGCACGGTGCTGAACGTGCTCTTCTCGGCACCGGCGGCCACGATCGAGCCGACCAGCGAGATTCCGGAGATCGCATTGGTGAACGCCATCAGCGGCGTGTGAAGCAGCGGGGGAACTCCGCGAATCGTGCCGTAGCCGACGAAAGCGGCCAGCACGAACACGTACAGTCCGAGGATCATCTCGTGCGTCATGGGAAGGCTCTCCTGGAGACTGCTCGAATCTGCGATCAGGCGCCGATCGCTTCGGCGACCTGCGTATCGACGATCTGCCCGTCGTGCGTGACGACCGAGCCTTTGACGATCTCCTTGCTGAAATCGAGATTGAGCTGTCCGTCTTTCAGCAGATAGAGAATGTATTTTTCGACGTTGCGCGAGAACATCTGGCTCGCGTCGCGTGCCGCTTCGCTCGGCAGATTGGTCGGGCCGAGCACGAGCACGCCGGAGTCGGTCACCTCCGTGTCCGGTTTGGTCAGCTCGCAGTTTCCACCCTGTTCGGCGGCGAGGTCGACGATCACAGAACCGGGGCGCATGCGGCGGGCCATCGCGGCGGTCACCAGGCGCGGCGCGGGCCGGCCGGGTATCAGCGCGGTCGTGATGCAGACGTCGGCCTTCTCGAGATGCGTGGCGATGACTTCGTTGGCGCGCTTCTGGAAATCCTCGCTGACTTCTTTGGCATAGCCGCCGGCGGTCTGGGCGTCGGCGGTCGCGCCGACGTCGATGAACGTGGCTCCGAGGCTCTCGACCTGCTCCTTGACGACCGGCCGCACATCGTAAGCTTCGACTACGGCGCCAAGCCGCCGGGCGACGCCGATAGCGACGAGGCCGGCAACGCCGGCGCCGAGGATCACGACGCGGGCAGGCTCGACGCGACCGGCAGCGGTCATGAACAGCGGGAAAAATTTCGGCAGATGATTGGCGGCGGTGATGACGGCCCGGTAGCCCGCCACGGTTGCCTGCGAGCTGAGAACGTCCATCGACTGCGCCAGCGTCGTGCGCGGGATCCGGTCGAGCGCGATGGCGGTAACCGAAGCGTCGCGGAACCCGCGAACCACGTCGTGCTGGACGAGAGGGAAGAGCAGGCTGATCGACGCCGCTCCCTTCTTCACGCTCTGCAGGGCACCCGCCTGGGGCACATTGATCTGAACGATCGTGTCCGCGGCCGAAAGCAGCGCCTCTCGCGTATCGACGATTGCCGCCCCTTGGGCCCGGTATTCGTCGTCCGAGAACCCGGCCGGAGTCCCGGCGCCGGCCTGAACGACGATTTCCGCTCCCTTGTGGGTCAGACGCTTGACGCTTTCGGGAACCAGCGCGACTCGGCGCTCGCCCGGACGGGCTTCCGTAACCACCCCGATTTTCATCGGGCGGCAACCTAGCCGAGGCACTGGAAAATCCAAAAAGCAGAAGGCGGTACGACTCGCGTCGCACCGCCTTTCCGTTTCGGCAGGGGGAGGAGAGAACCCGCCTGATCAGCGGACCGTGCCGAAAACTCCTGTTGGTCAGCCCGCCGCGTCGACGGCGTCGATCCGGCTTTCGACGTCGAAGCGATCGAACCGACCATCGTCGTGGCTCGCCGGCCGGCGGCCGGAAAGGCCGATGATCCGCGGCGATTTGCGGACCTTCCGTGCGGTTCGCTTGCGCAGCGGCGCGAGCCCGGCGCGGATGTATTCGGCGCTCACGCCGAGCACGTCGCAGATATTCTCGAAGGAGAACGGCCACTCGCGCTCGTTCGAAAAGATCCATTCGGCGGCATCGCGGTGCAGGTCTTCGCCCTGGGGATCGCGTGCGAGCGCATACTTCTGAAAGCATTCGACGGCGTCGCGGAGGATCGCGAGCATCAGGCCGCGCTCGTTCATTGCGCCGGCCTCTTTGCCGAGACCGGCAAAAAACTGCTCGGGCATGAGAGCGTCGGGTTCGAAAAGCTTCGCGGTATTGTCAGCCATTGTCATTCCTCTTGGGGCCTCTGACGCCCATAGGGAATGAATATTCTCGATTTTCCTCAGGTTCTGCGCAGAAACTTGCCGCGGTGCTTCCCGACGGCAGCAGGGTCCGTCCGGTTTCAGCGACCGCGAAGGCGATCGACGGCTCGGCGGTCGCGTTTGGATGGCCTCGAAGCGGCCGGCTGGAACGATCCACGGTCGGCTTTGAGAACCGCCGCCAGCGCTTCGCGGGCGGCGATGCTCTCCGGGCTCTCCTCATAAAGGAGGCGCGCCTCGGGAGCCCCGCGGCGCACGGCGGAGACCGAGCGCACCCGGACGACGTGGGTGTAAGGGCCGATTACGACTGCAATTTCGTCGTCCGGTTTGACGATATGCGCGGCCTTCGCGCGGTTGCCGCCGATTTTGACGTGGCCGGCCGCGATCGACTGGCTCGCGATCGACCTTGTCTTGAAAAACCGTGCTGCCCACAGCCACTTGTCGAGCCGCACTGAAACCGATCCATCAGTTTTTTCCGAGCCCATGCCGCCGGCATCGTAATCCTTCGGCCGGTTCCAGGGGAACAGGAAACGAAGAAGAAACGAAGGAAGAAACCTCTCGTCCCCGCCCGGGCAGTTGACGGACCGCTGCCGCGAACCTAGGGTCCACCCTCATGGCAGTTCGGCGCGTCGAACCCGATGAAGCGGCCCAGCTCATCGAAGAAGGCTGGACCTATCTCGACGTGCGGTCGGTTGCCGAGTTCGCAGAGGGCCACGCGCCCGGCGCGTACAATATTCCACTGCTCGATTTCGAGCCGGGCCAGGGCCTCAGGCCGAACCCGAACTTTCTTCTGGAAGTGCTCGCGGCGTTTGAGCCGGAGCAGCCTCTGGTTGTTGCGTGCAAAGCGGGTGGACGCTCGGCGCGCGCAGCGGCGATGCTCGCCGAATCCGGGTTCAGCAACCTTGTCGACATGCGCGGCGGTTTCTACGGCGAGGTCTCGCCCGACGGCACCGTCGCATGCGCGGGATGGGCACCGCGCGGACTGCCGGTGGTCTCCGGTGACGAACCGGGTCGCAACCACGTCGATCTTCGCAAGCTTCCGGTCTGACGGCTCGCCGCGTTACGGCGTGACGACTGCGCCGCTCGCGGGCTGACGGAAGAACTTTCCGCTCGAACGGACCAGCCGCTCAGCACCCAGGTGCATCTCCGCCTCGATGACGAGGTAGCGCGCATGCGCATCGCTCGCGACACGCGAGCGAACGACGATCTCGCGTTCGACCGGGCACGGACGCTCGTAACGCACCTGAAGCTCGCCGGTAACGACGCGGACGCCGGCAAGGAATACCGCTGCTGCACAGGAGAACTCATCGAGGATCGTTGCCACGATGCCGCCGTGCGTGATGCCCGGCGCGCCGTGAAATCGATCCGGCACGCGGCACGTGCCGACGATCTCATCCCTCCCGTCGATCTCGCTCGGGCCGCGGAAAAAGCGCAGCTGGAGTCCGTCCGGGTTGAGCTTCGAGCAGCCGAAGCAGCCGCCGTCGCCAAACGGGAAGACGAGCTCTTCGAGCTCGGTCTTCCCGGGGCGGTTTGTCTGCGGGTCCATCGCGCGCGCTCTTACGTGAAATCGAACTGCCGACCAAACCCGTGTATCCGGACAAGGCAGCATGTCGGAAACCATTCGCATCGAAGCCCGCGAGTCTCTCGCGACAGTGGATCCGGCTGCCTGGAATCGCCTGGTCGGAGAGGACGATCCGTTTCTCGAGCATGAGTTTCTGGTCGCGCTCGAGGAAACCGGCGTGGTCGGGCCGGGAACACCGTGGCAGGCCCGTCACATCACGGCGTGGGACGCAGGCCATCTGGTCGGCGCGATCCCGTTCTACCTGCGCTGGGATTCGTACGGCGAGTACATTTTCGACTTCGGCTGGGCGGAAGCCTACGCGCGTGCAGGGCTTCGCTACTATCCGAAAGGAGTGGCCGCCGTGCCGTTCACGCCTGTTTCCGGCGCACGGATCCTGGTTGCGCCCGGAGCGGCACTGGATGCGAACCCGGTCGCGTGCGGGATGGTCGACGGTCTCACGCGCCTCGCCGAGCGCCTGGAGCTATCCGGAGTCCACGTGCTGTTTCCGAGGGAAGCCGAGCACGATTTTCTTGTTTCGCGCGGATTCCTGTCGCGCGTCACGCATCAATATCACTGGGAAAATCGCGATTACCGCAGCTTCGACGATTATCTTGCCGACCTGCGTTCGAAGAAGCGCAAGCAGGTCCTGCATGAACGCGCCGATGTCGCGGCGCAGGGAATCGAGATCGAGGTTCTCGACGGCGACCGGATCACGGAAGAGCACGTCGATGCGATCTGGAAGTTCTACGTCGCCACCGCGGCCCGCAAGTGGTCGCAGCCGTATCTGGTGCGCGCGACGTTCGAGCAGCTTGCCCGCACGTGGCGGCGGCGGCTCGTGCTCGTGCTGGCGAAGAAGTCCGGCCGCTACGTGGCCGGTACGTTCAACGTCCGCGGAAAAAATTCGCTGTTCGGACGTTACTGGGGATCGATCGGCCAGTTTTCGTCGCTGCATTTCGAATGCTGCTACTGGACGCTGATCGAGTACGCGATCGCCCACGGCATGCGGCTCGTCGAAGCGGGCGCCCAGGGTGAGCACAAGTTCCTGCGCGGCTTCAACGCGCGTCCGACCTGGAGCGCCCACTGGATTGCTCACCCGGGCGGCAGGCGCGCAATCTCGGATTTCCTCGAGCGGGAGCGCGAGCAGAACGAAGCGATGATCGACGGTTATAACCGCGTCTCGCCTGTCAAGAGCGAGAGATCGCGCTTTTGAGCGATCCTTTGCGTGGAAGTCCGGGCCAGCGAAGTCCGCACCTCGGGAATTCCGGCCGCCTGCGCGTTGCACGCAGAAGCTCTGCATTGACCACGGTCCGCTGCGCATTAGAATCGATAAACATGTCCGAGCCCGAAACTCCTGTCCGCCGCTCCGAGGGACAAATCGTCGTCCAGGAGCGGAGCCGCGTGAAGCGCCCCCCGATGTATGCGGTGGTGCTGCTGAACGACGACTATACGCCCATGGAGTTCGTGGTCTGGATCCTCCAGACGCTGTTCTTCAAGCCCCGCGACGAAGCCACGCGCGTGATGCTGCAGGTGCATCACGAAGGGAAGGGCATCGCCGGCGTCTACACACACGACGTGGCTCGAACCAAGGCCGTGCAGGTCGAGCAGCTCGCACGCAAACACGAACACCCGCTCGCCTGCCTGATCGAGGCCTGCGAGGGATGAGGACGAAGCGCGCGAAGACGGGAAGAAGTATGAGCGCGTGAGCGCGAAGGCCGGAAGAAGCGCGTGAGCGCGAAGGCCGGAAGAAGCGCGAGAGCGCGAAGGCCGGAAGAAGCGCGAGAGCGCGAAGGAAAGGAAAAAAGCGATGCTGATTTCCGAAGAGCTCGAAAATACACTCCAGCGCGCGGTCGATCGCGCGAAGGCCAGCCGCCATGAGTTCGTTGCGCCCGAACATCTTCTGTTCGCGCTGACGTCGGACAAGGTCGCGGCCGACATCCTCTTCCACTGCGGCGCCGATCTGGTGGCGCTGCGCACCGCGGTCGATGCGTTCCTCGAAAACACCATGCCGTCCTTTCCGTCGCACGTGGCGGCACCCGACGGCTCGACGCCGGATCCGAGCTACACGCTCGGCTGCCAGCTGGTGCTGCAGCTCGCTGCGTCGCACGTGCAGTCGTCCGGCAAGGAACAGATCGACGGCGGCAACGTGCTGGCGGCGCTCTTCCGCGACGAGGAATCGCACGCGGCCTACTTTCTGAAGAAGCAGGGCGTGCTGCGGCTCGACGTCGTGCGCTACATCTCGCACAAGGTTTCCAAGATCGGTTCGCGAAACCTTCCGGCCGAGGAAGGCGGCGGCGGCATCGGCGCCGGCGAGCGCGAAGCCGACGGCGTCGGTGCCGTCGAGGATCCTCTCGAAGAGTTCTGCACGAACCTCAACCGAAAAGCGGCCGAGGGCCGCCTGGATCCGTTGATCGGCAGGAAGAGCGAGCTCGAGCGCACGGTGCACATCCTGGCCCGGCGCCGAAAGAACAACCCGATCTTCGTCGGCGATGCGGGCGTCGGAAAAACCGCGATCGTCGAAGGCCTCGCGTTGCGCATCCACCAGGGCGACGTTCCCGAGTACCTGAAGGACGTCACGATCTACGCGCTCGACATGGGCGGCCTGCTCGCCGGCACGCGCTATCGCGGCGACTTCGAGGAGCGGCTGAAGGCCGTCATCGACGGCATCAAGCAGGACCGCGATCGCCGCATCCTTTTCGTCGACGAGATCCACAACATCATCGGCGCCGGAGCGGTCTCCGGTGGTGCGATGGATGCATCGAACATGCTCAAGCCGGCGCTCGCCAGCGGCGAGATCAAGTGCATCGGCACCACGACGTACAAGGAATACCGGCAGATCTTCGAAAAGGACCATGCGCTGTCGCGGCGCTTCCAGAAGGTCGACGTCGGCGAGCCGACGATCGAAGAGTCGGTCGAGATCCTGAAGGGTCTCCAGACCCGCTACGAGGAATTCCACGGCGTCGCCTACGCGCCAAACGCAGTGCGCGCCTGCGTCGAGCTGTCGGCCAAGCACATCAACGACCGCTTCCTGCCCGACAAGGCGATCGACGTGCTCGACGAAGCCGGAGCGGAAGTGAAGCTTCGCGCGAGCCGGCTCGCCGGCGAGCCTGCGCTCGTGACCGCGAGCACGTCGGCCGCCGCCGTTGTCGAAGAAGATCCCGAAGCGCCCGGCGAAGTCGTCATCGAGACGATCGAGGCAGCTGCACCGCCGCGAAATGCCGGCGCGCGGCCGGGCGACGCGGCCGCTCCGGCCCGCAGAGTCCCGCGCGTGACCAGCCGCGACATCGAGAACGTGGTCTCGCGCATCGCCAAGGTCCCCACGCGCAGCGTGAAGGTCGACGATCGCAAGCGGCTCGAAAGCCTTGGCCGCGATCTCAAGCTGACGATCTACGGGCAGGATGCCGCGGTCGAGCAGGTGGTCGCGGCGATCCAGCTCGCTCGAGCAGGGCTCGGAGAGCCCGACAAGCCGATCGGCAGCTTCCTGTTCGCCGGTCCGACCGGCGTCGGAAAGACCGAGCTCGCCAAGCAGCTCGCGAGCGCGCTCGACATCGGCTTCGTGCGCTTCGACATGAGCGAGTACATGGAGAAGCACGCGGTCTCGCGCCTGATCGGCTCGCCGCCCGGCTATGTCGGCTTCGACCAGGGCGGCCAGCTCACCGAAGCGATCCATCGCAACCCGCACGCAGTGCTGCTGCTCGACGAGATCGAGAAGGCCCACGCCGACATCGACAACGTGCTGCTGCAGATCATGGATTACGCGACGCTGACCGACAACAACGGCAGGAAGACAGACTTCCGCAACGTGATCCTGATCATGACGACCAACACTGGCGCGCGCGAAGGCCTCGCCAACGCGATCGGCTTCGAGCAGACGAGCGATTTCGCCGGCAAGTCCGACAAGGCGATCGAAAAGGCGTTCGCTCCCGAATTCCGCAACCGGCTCACGGCCGTCGTGCAGTTCCGTTCGCTCGGCATGGAGATCGCCGAGCAGATCGTCGAGAAGATGATCGCCGAGCTCGAGACGCGGCTGAAAGCGCGCGGCGTGCACCTGACGCTCGATCCGACCGCACGCACGTGGATCGCGCGCAAGGGCTACGATGCCAAGTTCGGCGCACGCCCGATGCGACGGCTGATCGAATCGGAGATCTCGCACAAGCTCAGCCACGAGATCCTGTTCGGACGCCTGGCCAAGGGCGGCGACGTCGTGATCAAGGCGGGCGACGAAGGCCTCGTGTTCGAGTTCTGACGCCGGCACGTCGATGCAGCGCTGGCGCGAGTACGAGCTTCCGGGCGGCTGGACCGTTCTCGCCGGACGCACCGAGTCCGACAACGATTACCTGTCGATCAAGCTCGCGCGTGCGAACGACTGGTGGTTCCACGCGCGTGCGGTTGCCGGTTCGCACGTGCTGCTTCGCTCGCGCGACGATGCGGAGCCGGACAAGGCCACGATCGAAGCCGCCGCAGCCATCGCAGCGTGGCACAGCAAGGCGAGGGCAGGCGGCGTCGTGCCGGTTTCGTGCACGCTCGCATCCAACGTGACCAAGCCCCGCGGCGCGGAGCCGGGCACCGTCACGATCCGCAAGGAGCGCGTCCTCAAGGTCCGGCCGGCGCTTCCGGCCGGTTCCGCTCAGGGATAAGGAACGCCTGTGGCTGCATCCGGGAACGACGCCGAGCCTCGCCGGGTCGTCACGTCGTCGATGATCGGCATGGCGATGCCCGACGTCGCGCGCTGGTCGGAGCGTGTCACCGTCGTGCTCGGCCAGAATCCGGGGCCGTTTACCGGGCCCGGCACCAACACGTACATCGTCGGCACCGGAGCGCAGCGCCTGCTGCTCGACACCGGACAGGGTATCGACCGCTACGGCGAGCTTCTTGCCGGTGCGCTCGCGGAGTGCGGCGCTTCGCTCGATCGCATCGTGCTCACGCATGCGCATCCGGACCATATCGGCGGCGTCGAGCAGGTGCGCGCGCGCCACGGCGACCTGCCGCTCCGGAAGATGCCGCTGCCGGCTAGTGATCGCGGACTGGCCGTCGAGCCGCTCGGCGACGGAGACATCGTCGAGGTCGAAGGCGCGACGCTCGAGGCGGTCTGGACGCCCGGCCATGCGAGCGACCATCTCTGCTTCGTCCTGCGTGAAGAGAAGGTCCTGTTTACCGGCGACATGGTTCTCGGCGCCGGCACCACGGTCATCCCGCCCGACGGCGACCTCGGCGACTACCTCGATTCGCTGAGAAGGCTGCTCGCGCTCGACATCGACCGGATTTTTCCCGCGCACGGCCCTGCGATCGAGGAGCCGAAGCGCAAGATCGAAGAGTATCTCGCGCACCGGGCGCTTCGCGACGAGCAGATTCTGGCCGGCCTGCGCGACGGCGTGCGCCGCACCGAGGATCTGGTGCGCCGCATCTACACCGACGTTCCGGAGTTCCTGCACCGCGCGGCAGGAGTTTCGGTCGAATCGCACCTGCGGCGCTTTGCGAAGCAGGGCCGCGTCGCGCGCGAAGGCGAAGACTGGGTGCTTCGCTGAGCTCCGCGCTTAGTCGAACAGCTGCAGCTGCCTGTCTGCTTCGCGCACGCCGCCGGCGACCGTAACGGAGGCAGGAGCGAGCACTGCCGGCGCCGGCTGATCGGGCCGCGGCGGAATCAGCGGGATGGGCGCAACCTCCGAATCCGGTCCGTTCCATGCGTGAAACTCACGCAGCCACGCAAACCCGTGACAGTTGGCCTTGGTCTCGTGATCGCGTTTTCGCTGGCCGCTGTGGCAGAGGAAATGCCAGAACTCGTGCCCCGCGACGAACACCAGCAGGTCGTCGGCGGTCTCGAAGCGCTCCTCGTGCCACACGAGACGATAGGGCAGGCCGCCGAGACGACGGTCGGTGCGCGCCGTGGTGCCGACGCCGTACGCAGCGGAGCGTGGAAAGCGCAGGCGCTGCTTGATCGCCAGCACCATGCGCTGGTCGTCCCAGCGGTAATATCCGTTCACGTCGCGCCCGCGCGCTCGAGTGAACTTGATGTGGACCGAGAGCGAGCCGGTGTCGACGAGCGCGGCCTTGGCGCGCACGAATGCTTCGCCCCTTTCGAACCGGCCGGTGAAGTTGCGGATTTCCACGACGGAAACCGTATCTAGCACGGCCGACGATGCCGTGCGCATCGGGCGGTGCACGAGCGGTCGCCGACGGGTCGGGACGCTTCCTGGAGAAGCGTCCCGACCCGCCGGGAAAGGCCGATTACTTGCTGAAGCAGTCGGTATCGAGCTGCGCGCCGTTCGGATCGGTCGCATCCGGAACGATCGTCGCGCATTCGTAGAAACGGAGCTGCGCGTTGCGCAGGCCGTTGTTGTCGTAGTTCCAGTAGTAGTCCTCGAGCTTCGAGTCGAACAGCGACACGCGGTCGAGCGTGCCGTCGCCGTCGACATCGTTGTAGATATACAGCAGGTCCTTGCTGACGTTCGTGAAGCTCGACTTGCCCTTGCTTCGCAGCAGCGTCATCGACGTCGTCGAGCACACCGTGCTGCCGTCACTCGGATCGGTCGCGCATGTCGTGGTCACCGAGCTGCCGCCGGGCTTGCCGAGCGCACGGGCGAACACCGAGTAGGTCGTCGAGCCGTCGTTGTCTGCATCCGGATTCGGAAGCTGGAAGGCCGAGTCGCCGTCGGTGCAGTTGCCGTCGAGCACCGTGAAATCGCCTTCGGCCAGCCCGATTTTGCAGTTGCCCGACAGCGGCACGAAGATCGTATGACGCTGCGAGTCGGTAAGATCCGCGAGCTTCGGTTTGGAAGCGCCGATCAGATTGAGGTTGAAGTGCGAGCCGCTCGGCGCGCCGTTTCCAGCGTGAGCCGCACCTGACATCGCCAGCGCGAATGCGCCGGACGCAAGATACACGAATCCTGTCCCCACCTTTTTCATCCTTCTTTCTCCTGTCTTTGTTGTTGCTAAGCCGTGCAGTGTTTCCGCACGGGACTGTCCCCGAACCCGCGGCTACCCTGACGGGTCATTGCATGCGCCGCAACACCTGGCGTGAATGGGTGACAAAAAATTCGCTGGTGGGTGGGTGCAAATTCTCGTTGCCCATGACCATCAACGATGTTTCTCCCGATGACTCGCGTGAACGACAAAACCGCCGACGATTCCCGCGAGCAGGAATCTGAAGACTTAGAGCGTCATCGGTTCGACGAAGACGCGCCCGATCCGAACTCCGCGGACGCGCTCGATCCGAACAATCCGCTCGATCCGGACTCCGAAGTCGAAAGCCAGCCTCTTGATCCGGAAGAAGGACTCGCCGCAGCGGCGGTGCCGTCGCTTCTCGGGCGTGTCAGCGGCACCGGCCTCGCGACCGGACGGGAAATCTGGCGGCTCGCGATCCCGATCATGATGTCGCAGGTGCTGGTCACGGCGGTCGGCGTCATCGACATCGCGATGGTCGGCCGCCTCGGGCCGAAGCAGGTCGCAGCCGTCGGCTATGCGACGCAGCTGTACTTCATGTCGCAGTCCGCGCTGTTCGCGGTCGGCTTTGCGTGCGTCGCGCTGATGGCCCGTGCGATTGGCGCCGGCGACCGGGCGAGGGCCCGGGCTGCGCTGGCCGCTTCGCTGATCGTCGCGGTCGCGACGGCGTCGGTCGTGGCCATGGTCATGCTGTTCGCGCCGCGGCAGGTGCTCTCGCTGCTGAACGCGGCGCCCGACGTCGTCGAGCTCGCCGTGCCGTACATGCAGCTGCTGTTCGCATCGTCGATGCTGCTCGCGGTCTCGCTGACGCTGGAGCATGGCCTGCGCGCCAGCCGCGACACGCGCACGCCGATGCGCGTCTCGCTCGTCGTCACGCTCGTCAAGATCGCGCTCAATTTCGTGCTGATGTTCGGCGTGGCGGGCATCGGCGGGCTCGGCGTGGTCGGCGCCGGCGTGGCCACGCTCTTGTCGCAGATCGTCGCGATCGTGCTGTTCGGCATCGTCATTCGCCGCCAGGATCCGGAGGGGCCGATGGCGCTCCGGCGGGCGGACCTCGTTGCCAGCCGCGGCCTGCTGCGCGACGTGATCCGGGTCGCGATGCCGGGAGTCGGCGAGCGCGTAGTGCTCAACCTTGCGCTGCTCGGATACTTCGCGACGCTCAGCTCGTACGGCACCGTTGCAATTGCCGCCTACACGATCGGCGTGCGCGTCATGGCGTTCTCATGGATTCCAGGCACCGGCTTCGGCGCCGCAGCCGCGACGCTCGTCGGGCATGCGCTCGGTGCCGGCAAACCTGACGATGCCGAAAGCACCGGCTGGCTCGCCGCACGCATCGCGCTGTTCGCCGCGGTCGTGCTGGCCTCTGTCGGCGCGCTGGCGCGCGAGCCGCTCGCGCGCATGTTCACGAACGACGCGGCAACCATCGAAGCGCTCGGACCGTTCATGCTCGTGCTGGCCGCGGCGCAGCCGATGATGCAGGTGCATTTCACGCTCGGCGGCGCTTTCCGCGGAGCCGGCGACACGTGGACTCCGCTCGTCGGTGCCGCGCTCGGCAACTGGGGTTTTCGCGTGCCGCTGGCCGCGCTCGCGGCGTCCTGGCATCTGCCGCTGGTCTGGCTGTGGACGGTGCTGGTCTTCGACCACGTTGCGCGAATGGTCCTGCTCGCGTTCGAGTTTCGCCGCGGTGCGTGGAAACGCCGCGCGCTACGGGTTCGGCGCAGCGTGTGACGAGATCTCGCTGACGGCGGCCGAAAGTGCGTCGAGCTGGCTCGCGGCGACGCCCTGCGGGCCAAGGTTGTCGCCGAAGGCCCTTCGTACTTCGACGATGCTGAGCGGCCTGTCGATGGCGAGAACGATGCGCGCGATCTTTTCGGTGATTCGCGCGAGCGCCGGACGCAGCTCGGTATCGAGCGCATAGATCCGGCGGCTGCCGGGCTGCCGCGCGGGCTGATCGGCGTTCGCATCCACTGCAGCGGCGCCCGGTGGCGCGGCGCCGGGCGGCGCCTGTTGTGTACCGGCGACAGGCGCCGTCTTTTGGGAACCGGCGCCGGCCGCCTGTGCGGAACCGGCGTCGGACGCTCTTCCGGAAGACGCAGCGGTCGCGTGCCCGGACGCCGCATCCGGCGCGTTCGCGGAACCGGACGAACGGCGAAGAATCACGCCGGGGCGTCTCTTCGCATCCTCGTCGGCCAGGCCCTGCTGAACCGATTTGCCCATCGCGATCAGCACTTCGAACAACCGTTTCGTTGCCGGCTCGGGCGGCGCGGTGCGACCGTTTCGCGATGCTGCGTCGGCCACGGCGCGCGCGCCAGCATCGAGCACGGCGGCTTCCTGCGTCTTGTCCTCGATCGGCCGCCCGGCCTCGTGCTTGGCGTCATAGACCATCGGCATCAGCGACTGGCGCTCGACGATTGCACTCGACAACGCGGCGAGAGGCTCGGCCGTCGCGAGCTTCTCGTCCGACGTCGGCTCGGTGCTGCCTCCACCGAAGTAGCGGGCGCGAAGCTCGCCGAGCGTGCCGTCCTTCTCGCGGGCGAGAAGCCACAGGTCGAGCTCTTCGGCGAGAGCGCCGCGCGCGGCCGGCAGTAGATACGCCTTTCGGTCGTTGGTGAGCGGGCCGATGCGCACGACGCCCTTCAAGCCGGCGGTCCAGACTTTCTCCTCGAAACTGTCGGTGATGACGGCGTCGAACGCGCGGTCGAGCAGCGCCATGCGCACGGCGTCGTTGTCGGCGACGGCGACGATCTCGGCGCGACGGAATGCACGCCGGGCGACGCTTTCGAGATGGCCTCCGGCGTTGACGGCGACCCGGCGAGACGGGCGGTCGAGGTCGCTCGCGGTCGTGACTCCCGAGCCGTTCCATGTGATTGCGACAGCGTGCGTAGCCGCCACCGGCACGCTGTAGCGGCCGCTGATGGAACGCTCGGCGCGCATCGTCACGCCGCTCATGGCGACGTCGAACGTGCCGCGCGAGAGCTCGCCGCCGAGCTCGGGCCAGCGGAAACGCACGAGCTCGAGAGCGTAGCCCTTGTCGCGGGCAAACCGCCGCGCGACCTCGACATCGAAGCCGTCGAGCGAGCCGACGGATTCGGTCGGCGCGGATGCCTCGGTCGACACGAAGCTGAACGGCGCGTAGTCGCCGGACGTCGCGACTCGCAGCGTTCTGGCAGCGGGCGGATTTTCTGAGCGCGCGTCAGGCGCGGGCAGCAGGCAAGCAAGCGCGATGAGGACCGCAGCAAGCCGCCGCGCTCCGGCGGCAGCTCCCGCACGAACGCGTCGGTGACCTATTTCCACGCCACCAGGTAGACGACCCAGGCAGGATCGGCATCGCCGCGCGCACGCCGGCGATACACACCGTTGCCATCGCCGGTCTTCTTGTCGGTGGCTTCCCAGAATACGTCGGACGAGGAGAAGCCCGCTTCGGCGAGCAGCTCGCGAAGCTCGGGCAGGCTCCACAGGCGCCAGTCGTACGTGAACGCGTTTTTCAGCTCCGACCCATCCTTGAAGCGGAAGTGGATCGCATAGCGGCAATGATGCGAGACCGGGTCGAAGTCGATGTGGTCCCAGACGTACTTGAACTTCCCGTGCGATGTCTCTTCCTCGCGGTTGTCCTCCATCATCTCGGAGCCGCCGAGGACGTCGAGCACGAGCATGCCTTCGCTCGCCAGGCAGCGGCGTACGTGGCGGAAGTACGCTCGCAGGTCGTCGCGCGTCTCGAAGCAGAAGTACGAGAAATTCTGCGCGGCGACGATCTCGGCCTTCGAGTTGGTGGTGCGCACGTCGCCATGGACGAGGCGAAGCCGCGACGACTGGTCGTCGGTGAGCTTGCTGGCAAATCGCTTCGTGCCCCAGGCCAGCGGCTCTGCGTCGAGATCGACGCCTGTCGCGCGCCGTTCGGCGCCGCTGCGGACCCACTCGTAGCAGACCGCGGCCGTTCCGCAGAAATCCTCCCGGAGCGTGAGCGGCCTGCGCCCGTACTGGCTGCGAAACGCACGGTCGAAGAACGCGACTTCGATGTCGGGCGACTGCACCGAACGCACGTACAGGTCGTACTTGTCGGCGGCCGCGGCCATCGATGCGCGCGTTCCGTTCGAGCTTCGTGCGGAGGTCTTCTTAGGGGACTTGCTGCTGCGGGACATCGCGGCTCTGTAGCGGGAGCACGCGTCGAAGCATAGCGTCGGACGGCCGCTGCGGTGCACTCTGCACCCGGTCACGGCCGGTCGCTGACGGGGACAACGGCGTCAGCCGTTGCCGACTCGAGCTACGAACAGGCGAGAAGCCCAGCCGAGACTTCGCACGCCAGGTTCATCGTCGTCCCGCAATCCCCGGTGACGGCGTCGCCGATGAGGATCTGCATGTCGACGGAGTCACGGCCGTCGAGAAACGACAGGTCGGTATCCTTCAGGCGAAGGCGGATCTTCGCGAGCGACGCGGCCGGTTTGAAACGTACCACCATGGCTGCAATTCCGCCCGATGTCGCCGCGAGCGCGCTATCGGCGGGTGCGAACAGGAACGTCGTGCCGGCGTCCTTGCGGTCGACCCATCCCGAGGCTGCGGCGAAGCTCTCGTGAAGGAGCCCGCCGGCGCTGTCGAGGAAGCGCACCGCCGCACCGGTCTGGGTGGGGCGGCTTGCCAGTCCGGCGTCGACGTACGCGCTGAACACCAGCGCATCCTCGCCGCCGCCGCGAAGATGCGCCTTGAACCGCGGCGAATAGAGTGGGGCATAATCTGTAGAGTCGAGGCAGACGCCGGCCGAGCACTGCCCGTCGGCCGAGCACGCGTCGCCGTCGTCGCACGATGCGGAGTTGTTCGGATGCGTGCACGATCCGCTGCCGTTGCAGACGTCGTTGGTGCACGCATTGACGTCAGCCGCGCACAGCGAGCCGGCTGCGTCGAACTTGCAGTCGGCGCGGCAGCAGTCTCCGTTCGAGTTGTTGCCGTCGTCGCACTGTTCGCCCGAGTTGAGCGTGCCGTTGCCGCAGTTGGTCGGGATCGCGTCACCGATGCACGACGCGAGCTGCACGACAGGGTCGATGCTGGCCTGGCTGCACGCGGAAAACGCTTCGGTGAGCGAGCTGTAGACGACGGGCCACATCACCCAGCCGATCGGCGTCGAGACACAGGGCGAGCCGCTCTGCCCGTCGTGGTACGCGCCGAGCGAGTGGCCGAGCTCGTGTCCGGTCAGCAGGGTCATCAGGTGCAGGTTGGTATTGAAGTCCTGCGCGATACTCGCCGCGTAGAAGCTGTCGCAGACCGTCCCGAGGTACGCGATGCCGATGACGTTCTGGTCGAGATCGCGGCCGGTGAACAGGTGCGTGATGTCTCCGGCTCCGAGCGTTGCCGGATGCGACTCGCGTGCCTCGGCGAGGCTCGACAGCAGCGTTCCGCTCGCCGTCGAAGACGACAGCGGCTCGGTGCCCGCGCTCTGATAGATGACCGTCTGCACGATCGAGACCGTCACACCGATGCTCGTTGTGTAGAACGACGCGACCTGATCGACGATCGACTGCATGTAGGCCGACGTATCCGCGCCGTGCGCTGCGTAGAACGCGTGATCGGCGACCAGCGTGAGCTCGACGAGGCCCATCGTGTCGGTCACCGCGGATTCGGCGGCAACCCCGGCGGCGCCGCCGTCCTGCAAAGCGCCGAGCGCTGCGATCGGTGCCGACTCGGCGGCGCAGGTGCCGGGATCGGCGCTGACGTCGATGTCGCTCTTGCGGTAGACGATCGTGTCTTCTGCCCTCGCGCCATGCTCGTAGCGGCGCAGCGGCTCGAACAGCCACGTTTCTCCCGCCGTGGTCACGCTGCCGACCGCAGACGATCCGGCGATCGCAACATGGACTTCGGAGTCGGGATCGTCGGCGAGGTGACCGCGATAGACCAGCGACTCCGACGGCTGCCGATGTTCACCGTCATCGTCGACGACGATGGTCTGCGCACCCGCGGCTACGACCGGCGACGGCTCGAGCACGAGATCGAACGCGCGCGCCGCAGTCCTGATCCGCAGATGCGTATGTCCGTCGGGGCCGGGGACTCGCGATCCTTCGACGGATGCCGCGTCGTGCTTTCGAATCGACGACGGAATTTCCGCGCTCGACGCAGTCGCACCAGCGATCACGATCGCGACAGCGAACGCGCTGTGGCGAACAAGGGTGGGTTGATATCGACTCGCGCAGAGATCCGCGAGGCGCCGGAAAAACGTCGGAGAAAAATTCGTCATTTGGAGGAGCGGTGATGGTAACACGCGAACGAGCGATAGGAACGCAGAATCACGCAAAATTGCCGCACCCGCATTCGATCCACCGCATGGCGCAGCGCAGCAGCAACGAGAGGTTTTAGCGCACGTAAAGTTGTCGCGTCTTGCGGAGGATGGCTCGAAGCTGCGTGGCGACCGACGTCGGGCCGCTACGCCGCGTGCATCTCAACGCCTCGCTGCTACGCGCCGGTCATTTCAACGCCCGGCGGCTACGCGCCGTGCATCTCAACGACCAGCCGCTACGCGGCGTGCATCTCAACGACCAGCCGCTACGCGGCGGTCTATGCGCCGATCGATTGCGTCGAAGAAGCCGCTGAGGATGCGGAAGACGAGCCAGCGCAGCGGTTCGGGCGGAAGCGGGAGTGTTTTTCGCTTCCACAGCGTGGCGCCCGGGCCGTCGCGGCCGGCGGCAAGGTCGGACAGCATCCGTCCGGCATAGCTCGCCATCGCGATGCCGTGGCCGGCGTACGACATCGAATAGAGGATCCGGCCGTGCGCGCCGGCGCGTCCGACGACGGGCAGGAAGTCGAGCGCAAAGCCGATGCGCCCGCCCCACACCGACGCCACTTCGACTTCGGCGAGCTCGGGAAATCGGCAGCGCAGCACCGCTTCGAGCCGCAGCGTGACGCCTGCATCGCGATCCGGCAGCAGGCGGCCGTGATAGCCGTAGCGAACGTGCTTGGCTCCGCCGACGATGCGGTTGTCGCTGGTCAGTCGCCAGCTCTCGAGCGCTTCGTGTGCCGTGTAGATGCCTTCGCGACCGTGCCAGCCGACGCGGCGTAGCTGCTCGGGCGTCAGCGGTGCGGTCTGCAGCAGCTGCACGTAGACCGGCAGGATCCGCGACTCGAGCTCACGCGGCAGCGCGAGTCCGAGCGCGTAGGCGTTGAGCGCGAGCACCAGAAGGTCGCCGGTTGCCGACCCCTCGCGTGTTCGCACGCGCGGCGTGGCGCCGTCTTCGATCGAGATCGCCGGCGAACGCTCGTAGATCTCGACGCCCGCGCCGATGGCAGCGCGGCGCAGTCCCTGCACGTAGCGACCGGGATTGAGAATTCCGCCATGGCTTTCGTGAAATCCGCGAAGGAACGAACCCGGCAGTCCGCGGCGCTGCATCTCCGCGTGCTCGAGGAGCTCTCCGGGAAGCCCGAGCACGCGCGCGGCTTCGGCCGCTCGATCGACGGCGCCGAACTGCTTCGGATGCACGGCGGCGATCACGTTGCCGACCGGCTCGTAGTCGCATTCGATCGCATGGGCCGCGAGCAGCCGTTCGACTTCCGCGATGGCAGTGTCGGCCAGAGAGACGAATTGCGACGTTCGTTCCTTGCCGAACAGACGGAGCAGGGTCGGTACGTCCTTGCCGATCGTCGGTGTCAGATGTCCGGCGTTCCGGCCGCTTGCGCCGAAGCCGCAGGCCTGGCCTTCGATGAGCACGACGCGCATGCCTTCGGAGCGCAGCGCGAGCGCGGTGGACAGGCCGGTGTATCCGCCGCCGACGATGACCGCATCGGCGTGGACGTCGCCGCGAAGCACGGGCGCCGGCGTGGCCGCTTCGACGAGCCACGGGCTGACCGCCGCGGCAGCGCGCTCGATGCTCGCGCTGCCGGTCAATGGACGTCCTCGCTGCCGCTCACTCGACTTCCTGTCGCGATGCTCCGGCGCGGTACGGCTCCTCGAACGCAACGAAGTCCTTCTCGGCGATCGCATCGCGAATCCATTCCGAGACGGAATCGAGCCGGGTGATCTCGGAGGCGTACGACTCGATGCCGGCCGGTACGGGAAGCGCATACGTGCGCAGGCGCATCACGACGGGTGCAAAGTACGCGTCCGCTGTCGAGAATTTCCCGAACAGAAACGGACCGCCGTAGTCGGACAGAAGCTCGCTCCACAGCATGACGATGCGGTCGAGATCGGCGCGCACGCCGTGGTGCTCGCTGAGCACTCTTGCGCCAACCTCCGGGAGGGACGCGTCGATGTTCATCGGGCAGTGCGTTCTCAGGTCGGAAAAACCGGAGTGCATTTCGGCGCACACGCTTCTGGCCCGCGCGCGGCGCTTGGTGCGCCTCGGCCACAGGCGTTTGTCCGGGAAGCGTTCGGCCAGATACTCCGCGATCGCGAGCGAATCCCACACGTGGAGCTCGCCGTCGACGAGGACCGGCACGCGTCCGGCGCCGCTCACACTTGCGATCTCGGTCTTGAATTTCGATCCGGGTGAAAACCCGTCGAAGCGCAGCATCACTTCTTCGAACGGGATGCGGGCCTCTTTCATGAGCACCCACGGACGCATCGACCACGACGAATAGTTCTTGTTTCCGATGAAAAGCTTCACCCGCGGCATGCGACGACACTAGCCGCTTGTTGATTCCGGGTCACGGGGGAGGGCGCCGTTCCGGGCCGGACGATGCCCCGGGCTGACCCGGGCTGGCGATCGATTTCGATACGGGCTGGCGATCCGTTCCGATAGGTCTGGCGATCCATTCCGATACGGTCTGGCGATCCATTTCGATACGGGCTGGCGCCCTGGTCGCCCCTTCTCTAAAAGGACCCGGCGCGCTGTGGCGGCTTTTCGATGGACGTACCTGGATTTTCTGATTTGCCGTTTCTGCCGTCGATCGTGACCCGCGCGGATGTGCCGGAGGATCTCGCGGCGGTCCAGACCGTCGATTCGCGTGCGGAAACGTCGCCGGTCGAGCTGGGCCTCGACCCCGATGCGGCCGAAAACATCTGGGCCTCGGCGCTGCGCTGGTACCGCACAGGCATCCATCCGGCCATCTCGATCTGCATCCGCGTGCGCGGCCAGGTGCTGGTCCGCCGTGCGATCGGCTACGCCCACGGCGGCGGTCCCGGCGATCCGCACGGCACGCCGAAAGTGCGGGCGACGCCGGAGACTCCGTTCAACGTCTTCTCTGCGTCCAAGCCGATGCCGGCGATGATCGTCCACCTTCTCGATCAGCGCCACCTGCTGCACCTCGACGATCCGGTCTGCGAGTACATTCCGGAGTTCGCCCAGCACGGCAAGGAATGCGTGACGATCCGCCACGTGCTCACGCATCGCGCGGGGATCCCGACTCTTCCCGATGCGGCCATGGACCTGACGCTGCTCGAGGACATCCAGAACCGCGAGGCGATCAAGATCCTGTGCGATGCGCGGCCGACGTCGCGCGCGGGCGGGAGGCTCGCCTACCACGCGGTGACCGGCGGCTTCCTTCTCGGCGAGATCGTTCGCCGCATCACCGGGAAGAACATCCGCAACGTGGTCGAAGAAGAGCTCTGCAAGCCGCTCGGCTGGCGCTGGATGAACTTCGGCGTCAAGCGCCGCGACGTCGACAAGGTCGCGCGCAGTTATTTCACGGGGCTGCCGCTGTTTCCGCCAATCGGCGCAATCGTGCGCGGCATTCTCGGTCTCGATTTCGTCGAAGCCGTCGAGCTCTCCAACGATCCCCGCTACCTGATGGCGGTTCTGCCCGCCGCCAATCTGATCGCGACGGCCGACGAGCTCTGCGAGTTCTACCAGCTGCTGCTCGAAGGCGGCACGCTGCGCGGAAAGCACATCTTCGAGCCGCGCACCGTCTGGCGCGCGACGTCCGAGCAATCCTACAACGAGCTCGACTTCACGCTCGGCATTCCGCTGCGCTACGGCATGGGTTTCATGCTCGGCGGCGAGTACCTCAGCATGTACGGCTTCGGCAGCCATCACGCGTTCGGCCATCTCGGGCTGACCAATGTCGTGGCGTGGGCCGATCCGGAGCGGCACCTGTCGGTCGCGATCATGACCAGCGGAAAGCCGGTGATGTATCCGGAGATGTTCCGCGCGATCTCGCTGGTCTACGCGATCGCCGCCGCCGTCCCGAAAGACGATACCGTCCCGACCCGTCCATACGTGGACGTGCGGCCGCGCGCGGCGAAGAGGGCTGCGAAACCCGTTCGGAAGAAGAAGACCGTTCGCAGGGTCGAGTCGAAACCGAACAGGAAAAAGAGCGCGCGCTGATCCGTCGTCGCGCTGCCCGGCAGCACGCGCCGGCGAGCGCGCGGCGCTATTTCGTCTTCGGCGGCGGAGGCGGCAGCAGCTCGGCCGCCGAGAACACCACGTCCGGATACGCCTCGATCGTGACCGGCTGCTTTCCGGTCACACGCAGGAAGCTCATGTACTGCGACTTCCAGCGGTCGGGCGCGCTGTACGCTTCGACGCGGCGATCGCGCACATTGACGATCCAGTAGCACGGCACTCCCGCGCGCGCGTAGATGGCGGCCTTGGTGATGCGATCCTGCACGACCGACGTCTCGGCCACCTCGACGATCAGGTCGGCGCGCGTCGGATGCTTCTTCGCGTAGTCCTCGAGCTTGCCGGGAACCACGGCGAGATCCGGCTCCGGCGCGCTGTCGCGGCCGGCGAGAAACGACATCTGCACGCGCACGACGACGTCGCGGCCGAGCTTCTCCGACAGCACGGTGCCGACACGATGCACGGCAAGAAGGTGAGGAGATGTCTGCGGTGCCATCGCAACGATGAGGCCGTCCAGCAGCTCGCAGCGATCGTGCGCAGCGATGACACCCTTGCGGGCGAGCTCGAAGTAGTGCTCGACGCTGTAACGTCCGGATTTCGGTGCGCTGTGGATCATGGCTGCATCATAACGCTCGACGCATGTGGGGCAAGAGACAACCCCCGCATGTGTGCCGGACGTCGGCGACCCGCCGTCGCGCTCTCGCGCAAAAATGAACGGTCGTCGTTGCGCCTTTGCAACTTCTCAGGTTGGCCTGCCGCTCCGCGTCGTATGCTCATCGCAGTGCCAGCCTCTGCGGCTCGACGGTCGCGGCGCGGGCGTTCTGCGACGAGCGCCGCTTGCCGACTCCGCTCGGCAGCACGGCCAGAAAATTGGTGACGTGATCGAACAGGCGATCCGCATGCGCGCGGCGATAGGCGACGAACTGCGGCACCAGCGCTGCGTCGAGAAGCTGCATGAAGATCGCTTCGTCGAGATAGCCTTCGTCGACGGCATTCCTGATCGTGGGCCACGTCTTCGGTGTACGTCCGGAGGATGCGGACGGCGCGGCAGGCGGACGGTCCGCTTCGGGCCGGTAGCTCGCGAGCGTGGTCCGCACCAGGTAGCGCTCGCGCTCGAGCGGCGACCACTTCGCCCACTCGTCGTCGATCTTTTCCTTGTGCAGCGTCTTTTGCGGTCTTGCTGCGGCGGCGGATGGCCGCTCGCTGAGATCGGCGCGGCGCAGCTCGCGCGTGCCGAGACCGATCGCATAGGCGATCCATCCACGCGAGTTGGCGATTTCCTTTACCGGATCGAGCTCGAGATCGAGATGCCCGTAGACTGCGCGCGCGACCGGCTTGCGCTCGTACTGCCGCAGGAAAGTTCCGCCGCGGCTGTCGGTCGCTTTTCGAAGCGCGGCCCAGCAGGTTTCGCAGGTCGGATCGCTCACCACGGCCAGGACGGACTGCCGCCAGCTCTCTTCGTCGTTGCCGAGCCCGGTTTCGACGTACGAAAGGTAGCGGTGCCCGTCGCGCTCCCACGGCTCGATCGCAAGGCCGCGCGTAAGCATCTGCTTCGCGGCGTCGAGGTTGCCGTCGCGAAGCTCGACATCGCCAGCGTCGATCCACCAGCGCGCGTTGCCCGGACAAATCGCGAGAGCTTCGGCGAACCTGCTGCGCGCGTCTGTGCGCTGTCCGGCAGCGAGAAGCTCCTCGGCGATGCTGCCGGAAGTCGCCGCGTCGTCGCTGCAGTCGTAACGCGGCTCGGGCAGGAGGCGATTGGCGGCGAGGTCCAGCTCGATGGCCTGATCCATCGTATCGGTCGCGGCTCCGAGCGCGGATTCGAGCGGCGACGCGTCGGATGCGAGCGCGCCGGCGGGTGCATCCGGCACCGGCGGCACGGGCGGGATCGCCGGCACGCAACCGGCGGACATCAGCATCAGAAGACCAAAGACCGCGGCCGGCTGCGGCCGGAACGCGCGGTGATCGCGTCGAAGCATGTTGTACGAACCCCCCTGAAGCCGGCGTCGCAACCGCATGCGATACGTCGGGCGTCATCCGGACAAGCGGCCCCAGCGTTCCGGATGGCCCAATGGTAGCGCGCGGGATTTCTCACGCAAAGGGAAAGCGGTGCTTTTCGCGGGCGACGACCCGGCGCGGTGTGCGGATTCTTCTGGTCGTCCTTCCGGTCGTCCCGCCGGTCGTTCTGCCGGTCGGGACGTCAGATGTGGATCGAACGCCCGTCGACGCCGAGCGCGGCTTCCTTGAGCGCCTCGGCAAGCGTCGGATGCGCGTGCACCGAGCGCGCGATGTCTTCGGACGTGGCTCCGAATTCGATCGCGACGGCCGCCTCGGCAATCAGCTCGGACGCGTTGGCCCCGACGATATGGATGCCAAGCACCGTGTCGGTCGCCTTGTCGGCGATGATGCGCACCGCGCCTTCGGTCTCGCCGGTGCAGCGCGCGCGCGGCGTGGCGGTGAACGGAAAGGTTCCGATGCGCACGTCGTAGCCCGCGGCTTTCGCGGCTTCCTCGCCGAGCCCGACGCTGGCGAGCTCCGGCCACGTGTAGACCACCGATGGAATCGCCTGGTAGTTCACGTGTCCGGCAATGCCCGCCATGCGTTCGACGCACGCGATGCCTTCTTCGGATGCCTTGTGCGCGAGCATCGCACCGGCGACGACGTCGCCGATCGCGAAGATCCCCGGAACGCTGGTCTCGAAATGCGCGCCGACGGTGATGCGGCCGCGCTCGTCGGTCGCGACGCCCGCTTCGGCAAGGCCGAGACCTTCCTGGAACGCGCGGCGGCCCACGGCAACCAGCACGACGTCGTAGCTTTCGGTCGTCTGTTTGCCGTCCTTGCCTTCGATCGTGACCTTGACGGCTTTGCTCGCCACGTCCGCGGAAACGGCGCGGCTCTCGAGCAGGATCTCGATGCCCTGCTTGCGAAGCGACCGCTCGAGAAGCTGCGCGCTGCGGCGGTCGGCGCCCGGCACGATCTGGTCCATCAGCTCGACGATGCGCACCTTGGATCCGAGGCGTGCCCACACCGAGCCGAGCTCGAGACCGATGGCTCCGCCGCCGACGACGAGCATGCGCGCCGGCACAGTCTCGAGCGCGAGCGCTTCGGTCGACGACAGGATGCGCTTGCCGTCGAACGGCATGTGCGGGAGCCCGATCGGCACGCTGCCGGTTGCGATCAGGATGCGCGGAGTTTCGAGCTCGCCGTCGTTCTCGCCGCGGACTTCGACGATGCCGGATGCCGCAGCGGCAGCGCCCGGCGCTGCCGCTGAAGAAGCTGCGCCTGCCGGCGGCGCCGCGGCAATCCGGGCGCGCCCGTGCCAGACGTCGATCTTGTTCTTCTTCATCAGCCCGAGCACGCCGCGCGTCAGGCCGTCGACCACGTCCGTCTTGCGCGCCATCATGCGCGCAAGGTCGAGCTCGACGCCGGCCACGCCGATTCCGTGCACGGCCAGGCCTTCGCGTGCCTGCGCATACAACTCCGACGATTCGAGCAGGGCCTTGCTCGGGATGCAGCCGACGTTGAGACAGGTGCCGCCGAGCGGGCCGTCCTTCTCGACGACGGCCGTCTTCATGCCGAGCTGTGACGCGCGGATGGCCGCCTGGTAGCCGCCGGGACCGGCTCCGATCACGACGAGGTCGTAACGCTGCTTGGGCAAGGTGTTCTCCTGATGCGCGAGCTCTGATCGCGCAAAGTGATGGCGCTCAGACTTCGAGCAGCAGGCGGGCCGGATCCTCGACGCGCTCTTTGACCCGAACCAGGAACGTGACCGCTTCGCGTCCGTCGACGAGGCGGTGATCGTACGAAAGCGCCACGTACATCATCGGCCGGATCACGATCTGGTCAGCCACGACGACAGGGCGCTTCTCGATCTTGTGCATGCCGAGGATTCCGCTTTGCGGCGGATTGAGGATCGGCGTCGACAACAGCGAGCCGAACACGCCGCCGTTCGAGAGCGTGAACGTCCCGCCGGAAAGATCCTCGACGCCGAGCTTGCCGTCTCGCGCAAGCCCCGCAAGCCGGCCGATTTCGCGCTCGATGTCGGCCATGCTCATCAGGTCCGCATTGCGGACGACGGGGACGACGAGGCCGCGGTCGGTCGACGCCGCGATCCCGAGATGCACACGGCGGCTGGTCACGATCTCGTCGCCGTCGAGGTGTGCGCCGACGACCGGTACGTCGCGAAGCGCGAGCAGGCATGCGCGCGCGAAAATCGACATCAGGCCGAGCGAGACGCCGTGGGTCTTCTCGAAGCGTTCCTTGTGGCGCGCGCGAAGCTCCATCGCTGCGCTCATGTCGATCTCGTTGAACGTCGTCAGGATCGCAGCGGTGTGCTGTGCGGCAACCAGCCGGTCGGCGATCGTGCGCCGCAGGCGCGACATGCGCGTGCGCTCTTCGACGTCCTCCGCGCTTCGCGGAGCGGAAGGAGCGGGCGCTTTCTGGATTGCGGGCGCAGAGGCGGCCGGCGCCTGGGGCAGCGGTGCGGCCTGGCGCGCAGCGGCGGCTGCGACGTCGGACTTGGTAGCGCGTCCGCCCGGTCCGGTTCCTTCGATCACTCGCGGATCGACGTTCTGTTCTTCGGCCGCGCGCCGCGCAGCAGGACCGAGCCGCGCGGAACCGGCCGACGTTGCCGCCGGAGCAGGCGCCGCTGCAGCTGACGGCACCGTCGCAGCAGCCGGTGCCGGTGCGGCTTGCACCGGCGCAGCGGCCGAAGACGGCGCGGCAGCGGCCTGGCTCTTTGCGGCCTTCGCGCCGGCCGGTTTCGCGGCCGATGCTTCTTCGATCCGTCCGATCACGTCGCCGACCGCGACCAGCGCGCCTTGCGGCTTGAGAATGCGCAGCGTTCCGGCGGCAGGCGACGGCAGCTCGACCGTAGTCTTGTCGGTCTCTAGCTCGACGACGATCTCGTCGACGGCGACGACGTCGCCGTCGGCGCATCGCCACAAGAGAATCTCGGCTTCGGTGATCGACTCGCCGAGCTGCGGGATCTTGAGATCAGCTGGCATGACTCACCCACGAGACCGACTGCGAGCGGCTCGGACGGAACGCGTTGTCGAGAAGCTGCCGGAGCTCGGCGTTGTGTTTCTTGTAAGAGCCCGTGGCCGGACTCGCTGCCGCTTCGCGGCCTACGTAATAGAGCATGCGCGGCTCGTCGAGGATCATGTGGTTGCGGTCGAAGACGAAGCGCCACGCTCCCATGTTCTTGGGCTCCTCCTGGACCCAGTCGACTTCGGCGTCGGCCGGATAGCGTGACAGCACTTCGCGAACCTCGGTGAGCGGGAACGGGTAGAGCTGCTCGACGCGCACGATCGCGACGTCGTGGATGTTGCGCTCGGTGCGGTCGGCGAGGAGGTCGTAGTAGACCTTGCCGCTGCACAGCAGCACGCGGCGCACGTGCTCGCGGTCGATGTCCTCGACCTCGTCGAGCACGAGCCGGAAGTCGCTGTCGGTGAACTCCTCGATCGCCGACACGCACAGCTTGTGCCGCAGCATGCTCTTCGGGCTCATGATGACGAGCGGCTTGCGGAAGTTGCGGCGCACCTGGCGGCGCAGCGCATGAAAGAGCTGCGCAGGCCGTGTCAGGTTGCAGACCTGCATGTTCTGCTCGGCGCAAAGGTTGAGGAAGCGCTCGAGCCTGGCGCTCGAATGCTCGGGCCCCTGGCCTTCGTAGCCGTGCGGCAGCAGCAGCACGATGCCGTTGCTGCGCTGCCACTTCGATTCGGCCGACGCGATGAACTGGTCGATGATGATCTGCGCGCCGTTGGCGAAGTCGCCGAACTGCGCTTCCCAGATCACGAGGTTGGCCGGGTCGGCCGACGCGAATCCGTACTCGAAGCCGAGCACGCCGGCTTCCGACAGGTTGCTGTCGATCAGCGTGAAGCGGCCCTGGTCGGCGGTCATGCGGTCGAGCGGAACGAGGCGCTGGCCGTTTTCCATGTCGTACAGCGCTGCGTGGCGATGGCTGAACGTGCCGCGGCCGCTGTCCTGGCCGGAAAGCCGTACGTCGGCACCCTCGATGAGCAGCGAGCCGAGCGCGAGCATCTCTCCGCAACCCCAGTCGATGCCGGTTCCGGTCTCGACCATCTGGGCGCGCTCGGCGTAGAGCTTTTCGACCTTGGGATGCGGCGTGAATCCTTCCGGTCGCGTCGCGGCCGCGCGGGCGATCCGGCGCAGCTCGTCCGCACTGACGCGCGTGGTGGCCGACCAGTCGTCGCCGGCCCAGCCCATGCCCTTCCACGCACCGCCGAACGAGAACACCTGCTGCTTCGGCATGAAGTCGCGCGCGTAGTCGAGCGCCTCGTTGAGCTGAGCGTCGATCTCCCCGGTGATCGCGGCGACGCCGTTTTCGTCGAGCACGCCTTCGCGCACGAGGCGATCGGCGTACAGGCGCGACACCGGCGGCCTGGCAGCAATCTTGCGGTACATCAGCGGCTGCGTGAACGTCGGGTCGTCGAGCTCGTTGTGGCCGTGCCGGCGGTAGCAGACGAGGTCGATCAGCACGTCTTCATGGAAGCGGTTGCGGAACTCGGCGGCGATGCGGCCGGCCTGCACCACCGCTTCCGGATCATCGCCGTTGGCATGCAGCGTCAGCGCCGAGATGAGCTTGGCGACTTCGGTCGGATAGCGCGTGAAGCGGTAGTCTTTCGGCGACGTCGTGAAGCCGATCTGGTTGTTGACGATCAGGTGGATGGTTCCGCCGGTGCGGAACGCATCGAGCTCGGACAGCCCGAGCGTTTCCATGACGATCCCCTGGCCCATGAATGCCGCGTCGCCGTGCATCAGCAGCGGCAGCACCAGGCTGCAGGTGGAATCGGCGAGATACTGCTGTTTTCCGGCGACGATGCCCTCGGCGACCGGATTGATCGCCTCGAGGTGGCTCGGATTGAACAGCAGCGACAGGTGGATGTCGTCGCCCGAGCGCGTGCGATGGTCACGCGAATATCCGAGATGGTACTTGACGTCGCCGTCGCCCTGCACGCTGTCGGCGAGAAAGTTTCCTTCGAACTCCGACAGGATCATTTCGTACGGCTTGCCGAGGATGTGCGCGAGCACGTTCAGTCGCCCGCGATGCGGCATGCCCATGACGACTTCACGCGTGCCGATGCGGCCAGTCTCCTCGACGATCTCGTGCAGCAGCGGGATCAGCGTCTCGGCGCCTTCGAGCGAGAAACGCTTGGCGCCGACGTACTTCTTGTGCAGGAACTGCTCGAACATGTTGGCGCGCAGCAGCTGCTCGAGGATCTGGATGCGCTCGGCCGGCGCGAGGTTCGGCTTGTTCGACGACGGCTCGATGCGCTCCTGGATCCACTCGCGCCGTTCCTTGTTCTGGAAGTACATGTACTCGATGCCGACCGTGCCGCAGTACGTGGCGCGAAGATGCTCGATCAGCTCGCCGAGCCGGGCAACGGGCTTGGCTTTGAACGCCGGAATTTCGACGGCGCGCGAGAGGTCCGCTTCGACCAGCCCGAACTGCGACAGCTCGAGCAGCGGATGGGTCGTCTGGTTCTCTCCGAGCGGATCGAGATCGGCAACGAGGTGCCCGAGCTCGCGATACGAATGGATGAGATCGAGCACGCTGACGTTCGGCCCGGCGGCGCCGCCTCGGCGCGACGCCTTGCGCGCTTCCTCGACGGTTTCGGCACGCACCACCGGCGCAGCTGGTGCAGCGGCCGCCGAAAGCGCCGGCGCGGCGGCGCGCCCGCCGGCAAGGTCGAACCCTGCGAAGAAGATGCGCCAGTCCTCGCTGACCGAAGCCGGGTCGGCCTGGTACTGGCGATACAGCGAGTCGACGTAATCAGCGTTGGAGATGTTGGCGAAGTCGGGCTTGTTCATGGCCTGCGCTCGTTCGGGTCGTCAGGGTCGCAGAAGGCGGCTCGTTCACAGCGCCGCTCCTCGGGAAGTATTTCAAAACTGTTGGGGACAACGGGTTTCACGATGGCATCTGCCCATTGGCCCATCGAGCGAAGGCATCTCATTCTAGTCGGCAGCGATGCAGTTGCGAGCCAATCCGTGCAGGAAATTGCGGTCGCATGCTCGCGCGACCGTATCGGGCAATCGCGGGCGATGGCGGAGATTCGCTGATAAGCGACTCTTACCGTAAGAGACGTATCGGCTTATTGCTTCGGAAAGAGGTGCAATCACGATGCAGACGATGAAGATGTTCACCCATGCCGAGCTTCGTGAGCTTCGCGAGCGCGCCCGCCGCGAGCCCGAAATGCTCGTGGGCAATCCCGATCTGCCCGATCTCCTCGATCGGCTGATCGGCCAGGCCGAGTACGGGCTCGATTGTGCGCGCCTGCTCGAAGAGGCCGTCCATTACCCGGCTGAGCCGTACGGCGAAGCCGAGGTCCTCGTGGCCAGGCTGACCAATGGCCGCAACGACATCTGGAACCGCCACCACTACCGCGAGAGCCAGGGCAGACCCGCGAAATGATCTCGGCCGGCAGATTCCGGGTTGAGCGCAGGTGGCGACCCCGGCACACTGCCGGTTTCGGACGCTCATGCGCCCGTTCCGGAGGAATCTTGTCGAACCGATCGTGCATGCGAGCCGTGGCCTTCGCTTTTTCGCTTTTCTCGGCCGTCGCGATGATCGAGGTGCCCGCGCTGGCCGCCCAGGGCGACTGCTCGCAGCCGGTTTCCAGCGGGACCGGTCCGAATACGAGCGACTGCAGCTTCATCCTGCGCTCCGCGGTCGGCTCGAAAACCTGCGCGCTGTGCGTCTGCGACGTCAACAGCAGCTCGTCCCTCACCACGGTCGATGCGCTGATCTGCCTCAAGAAGGCCGTCGGACAGTCCGTCACGACGAACTGTGTGCCGTGCGGCCCGACGACGACCGCTCCGTCGACCACGTCCACTTCCACGACGTCGACGACCACGACGATTCCTGTACGCTGCGACAACAACAGCGACTGCGGCGCGCTGCCGACGACGTTCCGCTGCAATCCGAACACCGACACGTGCGAGAAGCCGTGCACGAAGACAGCCGACTGCAAGGACTTCTACGAGTGCAACACGACGACCGGCTACTGCCAGCAGCCGGCGCTGCTGTACTGACGGCCGCAACGGCGAAGCGCGGACGCGATGAGCAGGGTGCCGCGGTGACTTCGACCGGCCACAACAACACCGCCTCCCTTCGCGCAGGTGGCCTGTGCAGCGAGCTCGCGTCACGCCGTGGACTTCCGCTGATCGGGAGCGCGGGCTCCTATGATGCCATTCTCGCGTTCGAGCTCGCGCCGCCGTGGACCGCGCGGCTGGTCGGCTCGCGCGCGAGCGATGCCGCGCTCGATGCGGCGATGGACTTCGCCGGCCGGCACGGACGCAAGGTGCGCGTGCTCGCTCTCGAGCCGGACGCGGTTCGCGCCGGCGTGCGCGTGCTGTGGCTGGCGCGGGATCCCGGCAATCCCGCGCGTTTCGTGCGTCATGAGTACGAGGTGCCGCGAGGTGCTCTCGCGCAGACGATCGAACGGCTTGCGGCCGGCGGTGACGCCGGCATCGAGCCGGTCGCGGGCGGCGAGGCCGGATCCGCGCGGCGCGACATCCTCGTCTGCACGCACGGTGCGCGCGACGCGTGCTGCGGCAAGTTCGGCTATCCGATCTATCGCGAGCTGTGCCGGCTCGCGGGCAACGCCCGATCCGGTTCCGAGCCGGTAAAGATCTGGCGAACGAGCCATCTCGGCGGTCACCGCTTCGCGCCGACGCTGCTCGATCTTCCGAGCGGACGCATGTTCGGGCGGCTCACGATCGGCGACGCCGAGGCCGTACTCGGAGGCGGCCAGCCGCTCGTCGACCGGCTCGCGGCGATTTATCGCGGACACTGCGGCCTTCCGGAGGCAGCGCAGATCGTCGAGCGCGATCTGTGGCTCGCGTCGGGTAGCGCATTCCCGGCCGCTGCGCTTTCGTGGAACGTCGATGCTGCCGGCAGCGACTGGCATGTCGAGATGTGCGCGCGTTCCGACCTTCACGGTGAATGCACCTCGATTGTGCGAGTAACCCGCTGCAAGTCGTCCGCGGTCTCGACGCCGCCCAGCTGCGGGCGCGATCCCGAGGTCGAATCGCCGTGGCAGATCGTGGAACGGGTCGCGTGACGCGGCCTGCAGCATTACTCCCCGAAACTCGACGACCGAGCTGACCTCGACGGCCGCCGCGCGCGTGCGCGATGGCGCCGGACGCGCGGCGGCATCATCGCGGGCGCGACACCCTTCTGCGGCGCAGAAACGGCTGCGCCGGCCGTTTCAAGAGAAGTTCAAGATCTTCTCAAAGATCCAGGACCCGTCTCCAAGGCAGAGTTGCCGCCGGAACGCCGCCCTGTGGCCCGGCAACTATCGCCAGCCAGGCAGTGCGAACGCAGGGCGGTCGCGGCTTTTCGCAACCACCGAGGAGAAGATCATGGGAAAGAAGATCACGGGGATAGTTTTCGGGTTCGTGGCTGTGCTGGTCGTTGTGGCCGGTTCCGCCGACCTCAGCATCGCCGCGGGCAGGCCCGACGGTTCGACATGCCATGTCAGCAAGAGTTGCAGGAGCGGACTCTGCGTTCGCCTTCAGCCGCAGGACAAGTTCGGCGTGTGCTGCGCGCCGGATTCGTGCCAATCCGTCGGCGCCCAGTGCGGACAGATCAGCGACGGCTGCGGGAGCCTGCTCGACTGCGGCTCGTGCGACACGACCAGCATCTGCGTCGACAGCCTGTGCGTCACGACGACGACCACTACCACCAGTACGACCACGACGAGCACGACATCGACGACGACGAGCACACTGGAGCTGGATTGCAGCGCGTCGTCGGGCTCCAACGCGCGGCCGGACGGTTGTCCGTGCGATGGCAACAGCGATTGCTGCGGCGTCTGTGGCGGATCGGGGGCAACCACGATCTGCGGCGGCGCCCGCAAGCCCGGCGCGCCCGAAATCTGCTACGGCGAGGATTGCAGGCCGCGCGGCTCGCTGAGCAACGACTCGCCCGACGGATGTCCGTGCCTCGGCAACAGCGACTGTTGCGGAGTTTGCGGAGGCTCGATCGACGACCCGATCTGCGGCGGAATCACCAAGCCGGACGCACCGCAAAGCTGCTTCTGAAGGATTCGGCACTGCTCGAAGGGATCCAGGCTCGAGCCGCGCGACGACGCCGCGCGGCTCGAGCACCATCCCGTGGTGCGGACACGCGCCGCGCGCCGCCGACTGGACTCCGGCTGTTATTTTTCTTACGCTCGCGCGTTCGGTTCCGGCGATTCGCCGATTCGCACAGGCGATTCGCCGATTCGCGCACAGGAACGTGGTGGGCGTAGCTCAGCTGGTAGAGCCCCGGATTGTGGTTCCGGTTGTCGCGGGTTCAAATCCCGTCGCCCACCCCAACTTCTTCTTCCTGAACGAAAACAGGGCGATTTGTGCACTTCGCTCGCGGACGCTTTGCCCTTCGGCGGAACATCGGGTAGCAGAGCCGGCCTGTGGGTGCGTAGCTCAGTTGGTAGAGCAGCTGACTCTTAATCAGCGGGTCCCTGGTTCGACCCCAGGCGCACCCACCAATTTCCAGAACAACTCGCGAGCGTCGGCCGGATCCGCGGATCCGGCCGACACTTGCAGACTTCCGGCTCACGCTCGCGATCTCCCGCCATGCTGACGAAGCGATCGGCTGATCGCGTGTCACGCCTCCGACGTCGCATCTCGCTGATTCTTCTGGTGCCCGCGCTCGGCGTCCTCGCGTTCCAGCTGCTTACGCTGCGCGGCGGGTTTTCCACGGCTGCGATGCTGTCGGCGGCCGGCCGCGCGGATCTCGTCGTTCCCGACGGATTTGCGGCCAGCGTGTTCGCAAGCGGCCTTGCCGGACCGCGCCTGATCACGTTCGGACCGGGCGGCCTCCTGTACGTGGCCGAGGCTTACGCCAACCGCATCGCCGTTCTCCATGACCGCAATGGCGACGGAACCGCCGAGGCGACGTCGATCTTCGCGTCGGATCTGCCGTCGGTGCATTCGGTCGTCTGGCACGACGGCGCGCTTTACGCCGGCGTTCCGACCGGCGTCATCGAGCTTCGCGACAAAAACGGCGACGGAAAGGCCGATGCGCGCAAGGTGCTCATCGACAACTATCCGACCGACGGTCACAGCACGCGCACGGTGCTGTTCCTCCCGGACGGGCGCATGCTCGTGTCGGTCGGATCGAGCTGCAACGTCTGCAAGGAAAGCGATCCGCGCCGCGCAGCGATCGTCGCCTACGACGGGCCGTCGGCCATGGGCGAGAAAGTCTTCGCGAAGGGCCTTCGCAACGCGGTCGGTCTCGCGCTCCATCCTGTGACGGGCGAGCTCTGGGCAACCTGCAACGAGCGCGACTGGCTCGGCGACGACCTTCCGCCCGACACCGTGCGGATCGTCACGGAAGGCTCGGACAACGGATGGCCGCGCTGCGATGCCGGCACGATCTCCGATCCGGATTTCGGCGCAGACACCGGTTGCAGCGGCGTGCCGGGTCCCGCGGTCCTGCTGCAGGCGCATTCGGCGCCGCTCGGCCTTGCGTTCTACACCGGCACGTCGTTTCCGCCGGAGTATCGCGGCGATCTTTTCGTCGCGTTCCACGGGTCGTGGAACCGCTCGGTTCCGACCGGTTACAAGGTCGTGCGCATCCACATTTCCGGCGGCAAGCCGGAAGGCGCGGCGCAGGATTTCGCGACCGGATTCGCAATTGCCGACCAGAGCCGGATTCTCGGCCGGCCGGTCGGCGTGGCCGTGGGGCCCGACGGCGCACTCTACGTCAGCGACGACAAGGGCGGCTTCATTTACCGGATCGCATACATCCGCTAGAAGCGCGCTCGTGAAACCATCGAGCGCAATCGCAAAGGCGGTCAACCAATGAAACAGGATGGACAGGTAATCGCCGCCGTTCTCGCAGCCGGCGTCCGTGAACAGATCCACGCGTGGCGAAACCGTCAGGCGGCCGGGAAGCCGCGTGGCGGCTGGAAAGTCTGTATCAACGATCCCCAGATGCAGAAGAAGCTCGGCCTCGAGCGCTCGTTCGTCGGCTGCCTCGACGGTTCGCGCGAGCTCGCCAGCGGCGACCGCTGGATCGTCGCAGAAGGCTCGGTGCTCGCCGTCGAGCCGGAATTTGCGATTCGCTTTTCGGCCGAGGTTCCGCGGCAACCGGCCGCGGAAGACATTCGCAAGGCGATCGAAGGCGTCGCCCCGGCGATCGAAGTCGTCGACTGGAAGGATGCGAAACCCGACCTGATGTCGATCGCCGCGTCGTCGAGCTTTCATGCGGGATATGTCGTCGGCGAGCTGCAACCGTTCGCCGACGTTCCCGCGATAGGCGGAGGGTGCCCGCTGTTTCTTCGCGGTGAGGAAGTCCTCGGCGTGCCGGACCCGGCGCTTGTTCCGGCGGACCTCCTCGACCTCGTCGCCGGCGTCGTCGAATTCCTGACCCGCCACGGCGAATCGATCCAGGCCGGAGACTGGCTGCTCTGCGGAGCCTGCACGACCCCGGCGCGCGTCGCAGCGGGAGACAGCGTCGAAGCCGATTTTGCGACGCTCGGACGCGTTCGCGTCGAGTTTGCGTAGCAGGCTGCGGTAGACGGTTACGGTTCGCTCGCGAACGGCTGACAGCGAGCCGCTGACGAGCGACCGGTCAGCGAGCGAGCTGTTCAGTGAGCGACCGGCTGGCGAGAAGGTGCAGGGCGCAGCGGACGGACGCGGCGCAGCTCGGACGCGAACACGGCGGCATCGGTCGCCGGCAGATCGCAGACACGGCCTTCGCAGACGTATGCTGTCGGTTTTCCGTCGATTGCCACTTTGCGCTCCGCCAGCGGAAGCTCGGCGAGCGCCGGGCGGCCCGTTACCCTCAGCACCACGCGATTCGGCACGAAGGTCTTCGCAAGCACCGCTTCAAACGCAGTCAGGTCCGCGCGCTCACGCGTGGCGACCAGAACGATCTCCTTCGGCGCGTCACTTGCGAAGTCGAGCGCGACGAGGCCGTCGGCAAGCGCGAGCGGCGCCTGCCGGAACAACGCCGACATCGATGCGAGCGCACGCTCGGCGCGCGCGCGGTACTTCTCGTCGCCGGTCCATTCGGCAAGTCGCAGCAGATTGAGGATTGCGACCGAGCTCCCCGATGGTTCGACGCCGTCGTGCAGCGACTTTTCGCGCACGAGCAGATCGGCCTTGCCGGCCGGTGTGCGGAAAAACCCGCCGGCGGAGTCCTCGAACTGGTTCTCGACGATGCGATCGAGATCGACCGCCTGGGCGAGCCGACGGTCGTCGCTGTCGGCTTCGAACAGGTCGAGCAGCGCGGCTTCGGTGAACGCGTAGTCCTCGAGAAACACGTCGGGCTGCGTTCGTGCGCCGAAACGGCTGTGTACGAGGGGCGTCCCCGTGCCGCGGTCTTTCATGAGCGCGTCGGCCGCGCGGCGCGCCAGCGTAAGCGCGGCCGGATCGGCCTCGGCCATTGCGACGCGTGCTGCGGCGCTGATCATCAGAGCGTTCCACGTCGTCAGGATTTTCTCGTCGCGAAGCGGACGCGGCCGCCGATCGCGCGCGTCGAGAAGCCGGGCACGGCTCGATTCGAGCCGCGACCGCACGTCTTCCTCCGTCGTCGAGAGCTCGCGCGCGAGATCGGCCGGAGATGACGCGATACGAAGCACACTGCGGCCGTCGATCTCGCTGACGTCGCCGTCGCCGCTCGTTCCGCTCGCGCGTACACCGTACGCGGCATCGAAAAGCCGCGCATCGCGTTCTCCGAGCGCGGCGCCCGTCTCGGCTGCGGTCCACGTAAAGAACCATCCTTCGACGAGCTTTCCGTCGGGCGCGCGGCTGTCGGCGTCGGTTGCCGAGTAGAACGCTCCGTCGGGCGCGGTCATCTCGCGTCCGACCCAGGCCACGATCTCGTGCGCGACCGCGGCGAAGTCGGCGCGGCCGGTTGCCTGCGACGCTTCGGTGTACGTCATTGCGAGCAGGGCGTTGTCGTAGAGCATCTTCTCGAAATGCGGCACGCGCCACGCCGGATCGACGCTGTAGCGGTGAAAGCCGCCGGCCAGATGATCGTGGATGCCGCCGGCCGCCATGTGCTCGAGCGTGTTCGTGACCATCGCGAGCGCGTCGGCATCTCCGCTTCGGCGCGCGTAGCGAAGCATCGGCCGCAGCGGAAGGCCGGTCGGGAACTTGCGTGCACCGCGGGTTCCGCCGTTTTCCGGATCGTAGCGCGTGCGTGCGTCCGACGCGGCCTTGTCGAGCGCATCGACGGCGAGCGCGGCGATGTCGACGTCTTCGGCTTGCGCACTGGAAGAAGCGGCAAGCTCGCCGCGAACGCGAGAGGAAAGGTCGGCGGCCGCACCGGCGACGTCATCCGCCCTGGTCCGCCAGGTCTTTTCGACAGCCTCGAGCACGCTGAGGAAACCCGGCGACGATCCGCGATCGCCGTCGCGCGCCGGGAAATACGTGCCGGCATAGAACGGTTCGCGCGCCGGCGTCAGCCAGACGGTCATCGGCCAGCCGCCGCCGCCCGTCGCAGCGATGACGGCCGTCATGTAGATCGAATCGAGATCCGGCCTCTGCTCGCGGTCGACCTTGATCGCCACGTAGCGCTCGTTGAGGACACGCGCGATCTCCTCGTCCTCGAACGACTCCTCTTCCATCACGTGGCACCAGTGGCACGTGGAATAGCCGATCGACAGCAGCACCGGCCGACCGAGACGTCGCGCGTCGGCGAACGCTTCGTCGCCCCATGGATACCAGTTGACCGGATTGTGCGCGTGCTGGCGAAGATACGGGCTGGTTTCGAGCAGCAGGCGGTTCGTATAGCGCGGCGAGCCGTCCGGCCGCAGGTGCCGGGTATGCGGTGGTTCGTTCGCATCGCGCGCTGTCCACGCGGCACGGATCGCGCCGACAGTTTGCGCGGGCAGCGGCTCGGCTCCGGGCAGCGGATCGAACAGAGGCGGGGAGGGTGCGCATGCGATCAGCGTCGCCGCGGCAAGCGCCGGCGTCCACGAGTTGCAGAGCGTGCGCAGCGTGCGCCGGCCGAACGGCATGCGCCTACGACAGCGCGTGACGCTTCTCCTCGAGCTCGGCCCAGCGATCGTAAAGGCGCGTGACTTCGGCCTGTGCCTGGTCGAGCTCGCGATAGCGCACGGCGACCTCGCCGGCATCCGACTGCGCGGCCGGATCGTGCGCGCGTCGCGACGCCGCTTCGAGATGTTCTTCGGCGGCGAGGATGCGCGCTTCCATCTCGTCCCATTCGCGCTGCTCGAGATAGCCGAGCTTTTTCGTCCGCGAAGGTTGCGCGACCCGCTCCTCACGGGCGGGCGCTTCGTCCGCGACCGGTGCGGCCGCCGCGCGGCGCTCGCTCTCCCACTGCGAGTAGTCCGCGTACGCCTGCGCGCCGCCTTTTCCGTCGAGCCCGATGACGGTCGTGGCGACGCGTTCGAACAGATAGCGGTCGTGCGTGACCAGCACGACGGCGCCGGGAAACTCGAGAAGGCTTTCCTCGAGGACTTCGAGCGTCGGGATATCGAGGTCGTTGGTCGGCTCGTCGAGGATCAGCAGGTCGGCCGGCGTGAGCATCAGGCGCGCGAGCGAGACGCGCGCCTGCTCTCCGCCCGAAAGCTTGCCGACCGGCATCTGCAGCTGCTCGGGACGGAACAGGAAGCGCTTGGCCCACGCGACGACATGCATCGGCCGGCCGGCGAAGATGACCTGGTCGCCGTCGCTCGCGAGCGCGCGCCCGAGCGTCTGCGACGGATCGAGACTCGCGCGGTGCTGGTCGAGCAGCGCGATGCGAAGATCGTCGGCGCGCAGCACGCGTCCGCGGTCGGGCGCGAGCTCGCCGGTCATCATGCGGATCAGTGTCGACTTGCCGCTGCCGTTTGGTCCGAGCAGGCCGACGCGCACGCCCGGCGACAGCAGCACGTCGACGCCCGCGAGGATCGTGCGTCCGGCAAAATCCTTGCCCGCCGATTCGCACTCGAGAAGGCGCTGCGTGCGCCGCTGGCTGGACGTCATCTCGATCGATGCGACGCGGCGGTCGAGCCGCGCGCTCACGTCGGCAAGATCCTGCTGGATGCGGCCGGCTTCCTCGATGCGTGCGCGCGCCTTGGTCGAGCGCGCCTTCGGCCCGCGCCGCAGCCATTCGACTTCGCGCCGCGCCTGGTTCGAAAGCGTCTCCTGCCAGCGGGTCTGTTCGCGCAGCGCGATGTCCTTGCGTTCGAGAAATTCGCTGTAGCGCCCGCGCGTCTCGAAAAAGCCTCCGTCGTGCACCGGGTCGAGGTCGAACATGCGCGTCGCCACGTGCTCGAGAAACCAGCGGTCGTGGCTGACGACGACGAACGCGACGGTGCTCGATGCGGGCGCCGACAGCAGATCCTCGAGCCACAGGATGCCGTCGAGGTCGAGATGGTTGGTCGGCTCGTCGAGCAGCATGAGGTCGGGCTCGGTGACGAGCGCTTCGGCGATGGCGAGACGTTTCTGCCATCCGCCGGAGAAATGTTCGGGCCGTGCGTCCGGATCCTGGAAGCCGCAGCGGCCGAGGGTTGCGCGTGCGCGAGCGCTTCGCGCGGTCGGATCGAGCCCGGAGTCTTCGAGCGCGGCTTCGAGCACTTCGGCCACGGTCTTGCCCGGTGCGAACGACGGATGCTGGGCGACCCATGCCAGCCGCGTCATGCGGCGCAGCGACACGCTTCCGGAATCCGGCTCTTCGAGTCCGGCAAGAACGCGCAGCAGCGTGGATTTGCCGCATCCGTTCGGACCGACGAGGCCGATGCGGTCGCCGTCGTGGATGCCGAACGACAGCCGCTCGAACAGCGGCGCCGCGCTGTAGGCTTTTGCGATCGACTGCGCTCCGAGGACGAGGGCCATCGGGGCGGTCTAGCGATAAATTGAGTACAGGTACAGAAATCACCCGAAATCGCCGCGATTTCCGGCAGATGCGGACCGCGCCGCGCCGGCGGATGAATGCAGAAAAAGCACGGCGACATCCCCCGAAAGCGCTGACAATGCCGTGGAAACAGATATGCTCGCCCGGTGCCCATTCGAGTGATCGGTTCCCTCGTCGCGGCGGCTGCGCTCGCGGTCGCGTGGCCTGCGTTCGCGATCGACCTCCCGATCCCGGGACAGGCTTCGCCGAGCGCAGTGCTTCCTCCGAAGATCATCAACGTGAGTGAGCCGAAAATCATCGACGTTGCGCCCGACATCGGCGACCTGCGCGCGCGACACGAGACCGCCGACCGCGCGCTTCTGCTGCGCGAATTTCCCGACGACCTCGTCGAACGGATGTGGATGCAGGACTGGCAGGATCTCGAGCGCGCGTATGCGGTCGGACGTCTCGTCGACGTTCCGTCGGATCCGGAAGGGCGCGGCATCCGGCTTCGTCTCGACGGCCCGTCGCGCATCGGCGAGCTCGTCGACGATCCGTATCGCCAGATGCTTCTGTGCCGGCTCACGCGACCTGCGGCCGGTCTTCTCTACCGCATCGCCGGAAGGCTGCGATTGATCGAAGGCGAGGCGTACCAGCCGCTCGAAATCACCAGCCTCGCGAGAACCTGGGACTACCAGCTGCGACTTGCCGACGTGAATCCGAACGCCGACCGCACGCCCGACGGCGTGCCGCCGACGCACGTGCTCGGCGTCGCGTTCGACATCGCGCGAACGCAGATGAGCGCCGAGCGCCAGGACCGGATCGAGTCACTGTTCGATCAGCTCGCGCTCGACGGCGAGCTTGCCTACTACAAGGAAGGCTCGAACAACGGACTCATGCACTATCACGTGATCGCGCTTCCGTCGGCCGACCTCGACCTTACGCGCGACTACGAGCGTACCACCGATGTCGCCCAGCGCCGCGACGACGCGCTCGACCGCCATCACTACGTCGCCGAGGCGCCGTGCGTGACGTTCGGGAGCTCGCTCGAACCGTTCAGCGCGATCTGCAGCTGCGAGCTGCCGCTCGAGGTCTCGGCCGGGCCGGTCGACCCGGGCGCCCCGATGTCGCACTGACCGCCTCTTCCTTTCGAGCTTTCGTTTTCACCTTTCCTCCCGTTTCCGGATAAGACCCGTCCGATGAACGTACGTGACGGATTTGTCGGTGCGATCGGCAATACTCCTCTTCTTCGCCTGCGCGGCCCGTCGGAGGCCACCGGCTGCGAGATCCTCGGCAAAGCCGAGTTCCTGAACCCCGGCGGATCGATCAAGGACCGCACCGCGTGGTTCCTCGTCGACGACTTCGAGCAGCGCGGTCTGCTCGAGCCGGGCGGCGTAATCGTTGAAGGCACGGCCGGCAATACGGGCATCGGCCTGTCGCTGGTCGCGGCGGCGCGCGGCTATCGCGCGGTCATCGTGATGCCGGAGACGCAGAGCGAGGAGAAAAAGCAGACGCTGCGCCTTTTCGGCGCCGACCTCCGGCTCGTCAAGGCCGTTCCGTACAAGGATCCCAACAACTACGTGCACGTCTCCGAGCGGCTGGCCGCCGAGATGGCGAAGACCGAGCCGCACGGGGCGGTGTGGGCGCAGCAGTTCGACAACACCGCCAACCGCGACGGCCACTATCATCAGACCGGCCGCGAGATCTGGGAGCAGACCGGCGGCAAGCTCGACGGCTTCGTTTCGGTGATCGGCACCGGCGGCACGATCGCCGGTGTCGGCATGTACCTGAAGGAACAGAACCCCGCCGTGAAAATCGCGCTGGCCGACCCGCTCGGCGCCGCGATGTATGCGTACTTCACGCGCGGCGTGCTCGAATCGAGCGGTTCGTCGATCACCGAAGGAATCGGGCAGGGACGCGTGACGAAGAACATCGAGGGCGCGCCCGTCGATCTCGCCTACCAGATTCCCGATGACGAGATGCTCGGCGTCGTGTTCGCGCTGCTTCGCGACGAAGGGCTCTGCGTCGGCGGCTCGACCGGCGTCAACGTCGCCGGAGCGATCCGCCTCGCGCGCGAGCTCGGGCCGGGCCACACCATCGTGACCATCCTCTGCGACGGCGGACAGCGCTACCAGAGCAAGATGTTCAACGCGGCGTTCCTGCGCTCGAAGGGGCTTCCGGCGCCGGACTGGCTCGATACGATCGGCTGAGAGTTCACTGCAGCACATTCCGCGCGGAATGTTCATGCACGCTGTCGCTGATCTGACGGAACCCGTTTGATCAAAAACCCCGAAACCGGGATCCACACAAGGCCACGACGACACGAAAAAAAGGCCGGCCCCGCGTCAGCGGGACCGGCCTTTTGCTGGTCGGCGACGATTCGCCGAAGTTTCAGATCACGGGGCTGCGCAGTTCACGTACGAACACGATCCAACCTCGTTGACGTCGCCCGGAACGTTCTTGCAGTCTTCCTTCCCGCCAAGCGGCTTCGACGGATCGCACGAAGCGCCCGCGTGGACTCCGCCGTAGCACCGCGCATTCGCGGTGCCGCACGGACACGTCGTCGGCGCGCACGTGACCGTATCGTTGTTGGCGTACGGTGCGGTGCCCGAATCCGGATCGAACTCGCAGCTGCCGCGGCAGACGCCGCCGCCGGTGCATGCCGTGTCGTCGACGCAGACGGTTCCGTCGTTGGTCCCGCGCACGCACGTCTTCGGAGCGCACTCCGCACTGCTCGTGCACGTCAGGCCGGCGTTCTGGCCGCCCTGGCAGGTGTTCGACAGGTTGCAGTCGCTGCCCTCGGCGCCGTCCGGATTGGCGCAGTCCATGTTCACCCACGCCGGCGAATCGTCGATCATCGCCTGCACCCACTCGGCGAACGTCTGGCTGTTGCCGAGCGCGTCCGTGCTCTTGAGCTCCGTGTAGACCTTGTCGGAACCGAAGATCGTGTGACGCGAGCCGGCGCCGGTGAAGTAGCGGTAGTTGGTCGCACGCGACGCGTTCTCACCCTTGAACTGGCGCATGCAGGCGTTCCAGTCGCAGGTCGACTCCTGGTAGTTGCCCCAGTTGCTGATGATGTTGATGTCCGGCGGTGTCGGATAACGCATCACCTGGAAGAAGTTCGACTGGCTGCCGCTTCCGCCGTCGTACGAGCTGTCGTAGTTCGCAAAACGTGCGTTCGTGAAGTGGTCGGCAAGGCCGTCGATCAGGTCGACCAGCGACAGGTCCTTCGGGTCATCCGAAGCAAGCCCCAGATCCGCGGGGAAGTTGTTCGCGACACCCCAGTTGTCGATGTAGCTGTCGAGCCACTGCTTGGTGATGACGCCGACGCCCGCGTCGCCGAGGACGGCGAAGTCGGAGTTCGGCCACACGTCGCGCATCAGGAAGTACGAGTTCATGATCGCGCCGTAGGAGCCGGCGCTCGATCCCGTCACGAACACGCGGTCGGGATTGACGAAGTGCTCTCGTGCGAACTTCTCGACCACGGCCGCATTGGAGCGCCCGTAATGCTGTGAGCCGTAGCTGGCGCTGTTCTCACCCCAGTGCACGTCGCACGTGCAGTAGGTAATGAAGACGACGTTCCAGTCCTTGAACGGGTTGTCGGGATTGTTGTAGTTCGCAAAACCGGTCGTCGACAATGCGGGATTGTCGTTCGCGTCGGCCGTGCGCGAGCAGATGCTGTTGGTCGGCGCGCCGTTGGGCGGAATGTGGTTGCACGAAGTGTCGCTCCAGCATGCTCCGCCGCCCTGGTAGTACATCAGCACGTTGTTGGTCGTGCCTTTGCGGGCGAAGTACATGTACGGGTCGCCGTCGATGCAGATCGGCTGCAGCTCTTTCTTCTGGTAGACGATCGTTCCGCACTGGGCGTTGGTCGTGCACGCGCTGTCCGTGCCGCCGCAGACGCCGCCGGCGCAAATGTTCGGCTGGATGGTCTGGAACGTCGTCGGGTAGTTCGGCGCGGTGGTGGTCTGCTCGACGATGCCGTCAACGACAGCCGTCGCGCCGGCAATCACGTTGGCGGACGCGCCGGCAAGGTTCTCGGTGCTGGCGTCGGCCATCGCGGCCGTGAGCGTGACCTTGCCCGGATCCTTGGTCTTGTCCTTGAAATATTTCGATTGGGCTTTGGTCGCGTCCTTTGCGTAGTCGCCGAGCTGCGACAGCGTGGAATCGGCTCCGATCGGTGTGATCACGCCGTCGATGAGCGTCTCGACCTGCAGCGAGGTCGCGGTCGACTCGTTGCACGCCGATCCTTTGCCGGCCGCTTTCGTCTCTTCCTTCGTCCAGGCCTTGTCGAGCTTCTCGACGGCCTTTGTGATCTTCTCGTTACGAGCGGCGGCGTCGTCGGGCTCGCCGACCCACGCCTTGACGACCGATGCTGCGTACTTGCCGGCAGCGGCCTGTTTTTTCGCGACGCAGGCGTCGCCGGCGAAACCGCCAGCCTGCGCGGCCGATGCCATGGCGAGACAGCCAATGAGCATGGCGGTCGTCGCAGATGATCGACGAATCAATGAATGCATTTCGAACCTCGCTTGAAGAAAGCCGTTGAAGGCAGGTTGCCCAGCGCGACCCTGTGCCGCGCGTCCCCAGATTACCGGCGAAAGTTAGGCTTCGGCCCAGACCGAAGTCAACGAAGACCTTGCACTCGGAACGCAATCTGTTTGCGCGAACATCGCGCGCGCCGCGTCATTGCTGAATGCACGTTTCACGAGACGATGGGCGGAACTTTCCGCGACGGCGGTGCGCACTGCGTCATTCTGCGTAGCCGAGTGCTCGCAGGCGCTCGTTCACAGCGGGTTCGTTCGGGATTCTCTGTGCCTGTCCGCCCATCATCTGCCGCCAGGCGCGCAGCCCTTCGGTCTGGATTTCCTCGAGACCGCGGCGGGCCGTCTCGTCGACTGTTTTGAGCAAGTCCGGTGCGGCCGCCGCTTCGACGCCGAAGCTCGGGGGTACGAGGTCGATGCGCCGCAGCGCGGTCGCCTTTCCGGCTCTGGCCGGGAGAAGGCGGTCCGGTGAAAAGTCTTCGTCGCGGGTACACGACAGCAGCCACAGTGCGTTCGGCGTCGCGAACGAACCGCAGCCGCGCGCGCGCCGCTCGCCGTCTTCGAAGCTCATTTCGTCGGCGACGATTGCGCGCACCGCTGCGTCGTTGCCGGCGAGCACGGGCAGAAGCGACGTTCCATGGACGACGAGCGTAGAGACATCGACGTGCGCGAGCTCGAGCAGCGTCGGCGCAACGTCGAGCAGAGCGACGGGTTCGCGAATGCGCCGCGATGGCGCTGCCGGCGCGTGCAGCAATGCTGGACGAGCGGCGGGATGCAGCTTCGCAGCCGGTGCACGAAGAAGAAACGGCACGCGCGCGATTTCGACGTGCGCCGGCGGATGATGCCGCCACATGCCGCCGTGTTCGCCGAGATACTCGCCGTGGTCGGCGATGACGGCAATGGTTGCGCGCGCGAGATCGCCGCGCGCATCGAGGTGGTCGAGAAGGGTGCCGAGCGCACGGTCGTTGGACGCGACTTCCGCGTCGTAAAGCGCGCGCCGCGCGCTCGCGGTCGGATGCTCGAGCCATGCGGCGTCGAGCGACGGATCGCGGCGAAGCGTTGCGCCGGACGCGGCAGGCAAGCCCGCTTCCAATGAGAGGTTGAGAGGCGGTCGCGGCTCGGGATCGTACGGCCCGTGCGGATCGAGGATGTGCACGTACGCGAAGTACGGGCGGCCGCGCTGGCGCGAAACCCAGCGGTCGAGCGGTCCGCCGCTCCGCACCAGATCCGCGGCCCGCGAGCCCGAGCTGCGCTCGTCGAACACCACGTCGAATCCCTGCGCAAGGCCCGCATAAACGCCGGCATTGCCGTTCTGCAGGAACGACGCCGTCGCGAAGCCGCACGCGCGCAGCGCCTCGGCGAGCGTCACGTAGCTCTCCGACAGCGAATCGGAAAAATCCCACACGCCGGTCGCGCTCGGCAGCAGCGACGTCATCAGCGAAGACACCGATGCGCGCGTCTGCGTGGCCTGCGAGAAAGCCCGTTCGAAGACGGCACCGCCGGCGGCGACGCGTTCGTGCGCCGGCGACGCGACCGGCCCGCCGTAGACGGACAGGCGATCGGCGCGCAGCGCATCCTCGAGAATCAGGAAGAACGCTTCGGTGCGATCGTCGTTCGACCGGGGCCGCACGACCGGTGAGCTCCACAGCACGACTGCGTCGCCTCGTGCGTGCACGGTGAGTGACAAGCGCACGCGCCGGCCGGCCCAGCGACTCATGTCGATCGAGACGTCGGCCCACGCTGCGCTGCCGGCCGGACGTTCGAGGACGGCCGTGCGCGCTCGGCCGTCGGTTACGGCGACCTCGACCCGCACCTGATCCTGGGCCCCGGTCTGCGCGAGGCCGGTTTCGAAGACGGGGCTGTCCGACGGTACCGCGACATCGAACTCGAGCGTCGTCGTCGCGCGCATGTAAAGGACGCTTCGCAGCTCCTCGCCGAGCTGTTCATGGGCCGTTCCCCACGGTCTCGATTCAAAACGCGCCGAGCGCGCCAGCACCCGGAAGCTGCGCACGATGATAGGCTTGTCCGCATGCGCAGTGAGAAACCAGCGGCGCACCGATTCGCCGTTGGCAAGGCCGCGGGCGAGGCTGCTCGCGGCGTCGATCGAGTATGTATGCACGCGGCCGTCGCCGACGAGCTCGATGCGTGCGCTGTTGCGCTTGATGCGGGGAGTGTCCGCCTTCCTGCTCCAGCCGACCAGCACGTAGCTGCGCGCCGAAGTCTCGATCTCGATCTCGATCGTGCCGATCGAGTCGCGGGCAATCGCGAATGCGTCCTCCGTCCGAATCCCGCCGCGAAGCTCGAGCCCGCGTTCGTCGAGCGTGTACTCGTCCTGTTTCTGTTTGCCTGCGCCGGCAATGCGCGCCGTCGCAGCGCCGGCCGTCGCTGGGTGCGCGCGAAAATCGATTTCGTAAAGTGCATGGCTGCCGGCGGCGGCCGCCTCGGACTTCACGCTCGCCGGCTCGATCTCGTCGAGCCGCACGACGCCGCGCGACGCGCACGAGCGGCGGATCTTCTCGAGAGCCTGAGCCTGGTAGCCGGGGCCTGCCTTTTCGGCGAGCAGGCGGCTTTGCGACGCGGCCTCGCTTGCTGCCGCCTGGATCAGTGCCGCGTCGTCGAGATCGCCGCGCGCGGGACACGCCGTCGCGGCGAGCAGAACCGCAGCGACCGGAAAAAGTGCAATCCGCGCCGATCCTGGCCTGTAAACGACGCGCACGGCGCGTAGCTAGGGAAAAAGCGGCCGCTAGTCGAATCGGGGGGACGCGTATTGCGGCGCGCGGATCGCGCGTCTGCCGCTGTTCTCGCAGCAATCCGGCTTCGCAACGCAAAAAATGCCGATTCTACGGATTCGTCGGAATCCGCAGTTTGTGGTTGATCGTGCGCGGATGCCCGTTGCATCATGCGGCCCCGTGAGAGCACGCCCCGGACTTACCGATCCTCCGAGCGACGACGAATTGTTTTCGCTCGCAGGCTTCCTCGTCGAACGACCCTGCGGAAGGCCTGCGCTCGGTCTCGAGCAGCTTCATGGATTCCTGACGTCGCTGCATTGCGTTCCCGGACCGCTGCCTCCGCGCACGTGGCTTCCGGTGGTCTTCGGCGGCGACGTCGAGCGATCCAAAGGGCGCATCGGCTCGGCGATGGTCGCCGTGGTCATGCGCATGAGCAACGAGATTGCGCGCTCGCTGTTCGATACCACCAATCAGGAGAACTACGTGCCGCTGATCGCGTTCCCGGGAACGTGCGAGCAGGTTTCGGCGCGCTCGTGGTGTGACGGATTTCTCGTCGGGCTCGATCTGAAGGCCCGTCCGTGGGTCGAGCACATCGAAGAGGATCCGGCCATGCGCCGGATCCTGTGTCCGATCATCGCGCTGTCGACGAGGTTCGGTGCGGTGCTCGAAGCCGAAGGGCGCCGTCTCGAAGACGATGCCGACGAAGAAGAGCTCGAAGAGATGCTGCCGTCGGCGGTGCTTGCCGCCTACAACTGGTGGCGGCTCGGAACCCCGCGCACGACCCTCAACACTCCGGAGGCAATTGCCAGCGCGATCATCTGAATCGCGAGCGAAGCCACTCCTTCCGTTCCGAAGCCGCTCGAGGCCACCAGCGACCACAGCAGCTGCGCAAGAAACGCGGCCGTCCATCCGTAGCATTCGGCGAGCGCACCGAGCGAAAGCGAAGCAGCCAGTGCCGACCACGGCGCCCACGGGCTGACGGCAACGCACCACAGCACGCTCGCCGTGATCCATCCGAGCCGCGTCGCAACGACGCCGCGAAACAGCACCACCTGGCCGAACACCGACATCACGGCGCACGCCGCCGCCGCGAGTGACACGAACATGGTCGACGGCACCGCGGCGTCGCGCAGGCGCGACAGCATCAGGTCGACGGCCGGCAGGACCGGCGACAGGTCGAGCTTCGGCAGCGGGCCGCTCGCTCCGAGGACCGCCGCGACGAGCGAGATCAACAGCACCGGCGGGACGCGGTGGCGCACGCGCGTCCTTTCGACGGCTTTCTGCTGCGGCTCGCGCACGAGCGCGATCAGCGCGCACGAAACCAGCGCCATTCCTCCGACCATCATCGAATGCACGGTCGGCGTGATCAGGTCGGTCGCGACGCCGCCGCTGCCGGCTCCCCACACTCCGGGACCGCCGACCGTAAGCCACCACAGCAGGATCGCGACGGCGGTCAGGCCCGCCGCGCCCCAACGCGTCGGCGACGAGTACGTATCGATGCGGTCGAGCTCGCGTCCGGTCTTCGTCAGCACGGCGGTGATGAACAGCGCCGTGCTGACCGAGGCCGCGACGATCTGACCCGGCGACGAATACAGATCGGCGGCGATCAGCAGCGGGCCGCCGAGTGGAATTGCCGCTGCGGCGACCGGGCTCGTTCCGGAGATCGCGCGCGACAGTGCGGCCATCGCGCCGGCGGCAACCGGCAGCACGCGCATCGGCGCCGCCGAGCCGCCGACCACGTCGTCGACGAGGCGCACGAGCCACAGTCCGAAGGCAACAGCGGAACCGATGAACATCGGCAGGCCGAGAAGCCACCATCCGGGAGCCTGCACGCCGCGCCAGCACGCCACGGCGGCCGCGACGAATGCGGTCAAGGTTGCGGACGCCGTCCACGCCAGCCACTTGCCGCCGATCAGCTCGCCGCGGGTGATTCCGGCCGTGAGCAATACTTCGAGAGTCCGGCGCGCGCGTTCGCCCGGGAGCGCATCGGCAAGCGGTCCCGTCAGCAGCGAGATCGCAAGGATCGCGATCAGCAGCGAGCGTCCGGGCAGGCGACCCGGCAGGACGAAGTTGCGCGTTTCGAAACGCTTCGGCCCGTCGAGCGTCTCGAGCGCGGCGCGCGTCTCGGGCGACAGGTCGACGGCGCGCACGATCAGCGGATTCTCGCCGTGCAACTCGATGTTCGCGCGGTCGGCGGTTTCGAATCGATCGGCGAGCGCGACCGGAATCTCGCCGATGGCGGCGATCTTCGGCGGCCGCGGAGGTCCGAGAAGATCGGGGTCGGCCTGCACGACGACCGGAGGCGGCGCCGGCGGCCGGATGCGCGGCGTCGGGATCGCTCCGGCCGGAAGCAGAAGCGCGGCGGCAACGCCGAGCAGCTTGAGCGCGGGACGGCCGCTCATGTGGTTGCGAACTTCGTAGCGCGCAACCGACAGCAGACGCCCGATTCTGAGCAGTGGCCGGCGGCTCACACTAACTCACGGCGGTGAAAATCGACGGAGACGACAGCGGCGATCAGCACGGCGACCGGTACGATCCACAGCGACGCCGCATTTCCGGAAAACGACGAGCCGAGCGACATCAGCGGAAGGAAGCGTCCGACGGCCGGACTCCAGTAACCGAGCGAGATCAGGCCCATGCTGACCATCAGCGCCTGCGAGAGCGGTCCCGAAAAGCCGCGGACCGAGTTGGCACGCGCCATCAGCACGACGCCGAGCGTGCCGCCGAGCACGGCAGCGAAGAAGCCGGCGAACATCCAGTGGTAGAGCCGATAGATCGGCAGCAGGCCGTCGACGATGAACAGGCTGACGATGAGGGCAGGGCCGAGCACTGCCGCAAGCGCGACGATCCTCGCAGCGGCATGGATCCAGCGCGGCACCGGCAGTGCGAGATCCGATTCGAGCACGCCGCTCGAGCGGTCGCGGTACAGCGAGCCGGCGCCGATCACCACGCCGTACAGCGTGAACAAGAGCGCGACGACGCCGGCGAGAAGCCCGGTGACGGGCCGCAGCTCGACGTTGTCGCGCCGGCGTTTCTGCGGCGCAGGAACTTCGAGGCGCCAGCGTTCGTTGGTCAGGTTGCGCAGCACCGACTCGGCCTTGTAGCTGAGCGAGCCGCCCCACGTGACGCCGAGGACGAGCTTGTCGCCTTCGCGCCACACCGCGCGCTCGGCGCGTCCGTCCTTGAGCGTGGCCTCGGGATCGTCGACGACGAAGACCTGGAAATCGGCGGCCTTGAGCGGCTCGACGACCGACGCATCGCTCACGTAGATCACCGGATTGCTTCTCCACGCGATCGTCACCGATGCCGAGATGAACATCGACAGCGCCGTCAGAAGCCCCGGCCACGCGAGCGCGCGCACGACGAGCCCTTCGCGCAGAAGGCGCACGATGATCGCGACCGACATTCCGGCGAGCGCGCGAAGGTTCGACGGATGGATGCGCACCGCGGGCAGACCCATGCTGCCGCGGCGAGCGCCGGCTTCCTGCGGATCGTCGGCGATGCTCACGCGGCGTTTTCGCGGGTCGGCGACGCGGTATCGCGAGGCGGGGCTGCGTTATCGCGAGCCGGCGCTGCGTTGTCGCGAGTAAGATGGAGGAACGCGTCGCCGAGCTCGCGCGTCCCGGTCGACGACAGCAGGCTTGCCACCGAGCCTTCGGCGACGATGCGCCCGCCCGACATCACGCCGATGCGTGAGCACAGGGCCTCGACCTCGCCCATGATGTGCGACGATACGATCACCGCGCGGCCTTCTCCGGCGAGGCCGCGGACGAGCTCGAGCACGTCGCGGCGTCCACCCACGTCGAGGCCGTCGGTCGGCTCGTCGAGAAGCAGCAGCGGCGGATCGTGGATGAGCGCGCGCGCCAGCACGACGCGTCTTTTCATGCCGGTCGACAGCGACGAGCATGGCGTGCGCGCATAGTTGGCCGCGCCGAGACGCTCGAGCAGGTCGGCGGCGCGGCGGCCGGCGTCGTGGATGCCCTGGATCTCGCCGAACAGCTGCACGGTCTCGATCGGAGTGAGGCGCTCGGGCAGGCCGGCTTCGGCCGGAACATAGGCGAGGCGGGAACGTGCGCCGACCGGATCGTCGACGGCATCGATTCCGTCGATCTCGATGCGGCCGCGTTCGGGTCGCAGCAGTGTCGCGAACAGGCGCAGGGTAGTCGTCTTGCCGGCGCCGTTGGGGCCCAGAAGGCCGTAGATCTCTCCGGTATCGACGCGAAGAGTAAGGCCGCGGACCGCTTCGACGCGCCCCCGCGAGCCGTCGAGAAATGAGCGTGCAAGATCTTCGGTGACGAGCATTTGCGCGAGTGTAGCGGGCAGACGCGTCCCATCCCAGTCGGTGTGCGACGAAAATACGGGCATGGCGCCGCGAAGTTGCGCCACCGCCTTCCGCTGACATCATCGGCTCCCCGATGCGATTTCCATTCATCAGGCCCGTGAGGAGGCCGGCGAGCAGTTTTGCGCGACGCGTCCTGTCCGCGCTCGAGCGTCACCGGTTTCTCGCCGCGCTCGTCGCCGCCGATGTCGCCAGCAAGGTTGCGGCGTTTCATTTCCTGCCCGACGGCCGGGCGGTCACGCTGCTGCCAGGAGTGCGGCTCTATCTGGCCGTCAACGAATGGGGAGTCATGGGAGGAGTCGAGGGAATCGGCCGCGTGACGGCCAATCCGGCCTACACGGTGCTGCTGGCAGCCGGTCTGATCGTGTTCGCCGGTGCGATCGTGCGACTGAGCGCGTCATCGATCGCGTTCGGATGGCAGGTCTTCGCCGGCCTGCTGGTGTTTCTCGGCGTTGCGTTCGCCGCGCAGGCAATCGCCGCGCCGCTGTCGCACATTCCGCTTCCGGCCAGCATGATCGTTGCGACCATTCGTCTTGCCGTGCTCGCGGTGAGCCTCGCGTTTTATTTTGCTTCGAGCGCGCCGATTGCGCGTGCAGCGTTCACGCTGCTTGCGGCCGGATCTCTGTCCAACGCGGTTTCGTACGTTTATCCACCCTACGAGGTAGTCGATTTTCTCATCGTGCCGCTCGGATCGCTCTCAGACGGGGCGTCGTTCGGCGTGATCAATTTTGCCGACATCTACCTGTTCCTGTTTCCGCTGATGCTTCTCGCGTGGCCGGCGTCGGCGCTGATCTCGCGCAGATTGCGCACACGCACGGCACTCGGCTGAGGAACACGAAACAAACCAGCTTGCTCCTTCGGCGGTGAACCGGTTAACAGTCGGGGGCGGGTCCGAAGGCCGCAAAGGAGTCCCGGATGAAGAACAAGCCCGAATTTCAACTGGCGATAGCGATCTTCGTCGGGATCTCGGTCATCGGCACGGTGTTCGGATTGTGGTGGGCCAGCTACTACGCAGGCATGAAGTCGCGAACCAACGTCGAATCGCCCGCAACCGAAGCGGCAGCACCGGCTCCGGAGCCGCAGACACCGCCGGTCACGGTTCCGCACAACAAATAACCGCAGGCAGCATCGAGCACGCAAAGAAGCAGACGAGTGGATTCGGGCGAGGCGTTTACTTCGGAGGACGCCGCGGGATCCACTTTTTCTTCACACGCGTCTGCTGCGCGCGCAGGATTCCGTCGAGCACCCGCGTCAGCGGACGCGGGCCTTCGCCTCCGAGGCTTTCGTCGAGCGCGGCAAGCTTGTCGAGGCTCGGCCGCAGCTCCTGGGCCGTGACGGCGCCTCCGGCTTCGCGGCAGAAATGCGTGCGGCAACCGAACGGCCGGCCTTCGTAGACCGAGCAGGTCTTTTCGTCGCGGTCGAGGAACGGGCACGCGCCGTCGCTGCGCGGCGGCGGCAGGCGGCGTCCGGTCGAGCGCAGCACGGCGAACAGGTAATCGGTTTCGGCCCGCGTCACGTACGGCTCGCGGCCGGTTTCGACGAAGCGGCAGCAGCGCGTCGTTCTCGTGCAGTTACGCGCCGGCAGCGAGGCCTCGGCCTCGGCGTAGATTTTCTCGATGTCCTCGTGTCCGCGCATCAGCGGCAATCCGTATCACGGGCAGGCGAAAGGGGACAGGCGCAATTTCGCGTACTTGCGAAAATGTACCTGGTACATTTTTACACCCCTTTACCAGAACCAGTGGCCGGCGTTCACGTCGAGGGACTGGCCGGTGATCATCGTCGACATGTCGGATGCGAAGAAGACGACGCTCTCGGCGATCTGCTCGGAGGTCGGGATCGCCTTGAGCGCGGTTTCGCTGGCGACCGCGTCGTAGATGACTTTGGGCGTCGTGCCGGCGCGCTCGGCTTCGCCTTCGAAGTAGCGCTCGAGCGGCGGTCCCCAGATGTATCCCGGCACCACCGAGTTCACGCGGATGCCGTAGCCGCCGAGCTCGAGCGCAAGCGTCTGCGTTGCGGCGTTGAGCGCGGCCTTGGACGCGGCGTAGCCGCCGAACATCGGCATCATCCGGCGCATCGACATGCTGTTGATCATCACGATCGAGCCGGCCGCACGCTCTTTCATCGACGGCACGACGGCCTGCGACAGGCGAAGGGATCCGAGCACGTTGACCTCGAACGGCGGACGCCACGTGTCGAGGTCGATGGTCTCGATGCGCTCGTAGGTGCCGGGGTGGTACGCGTTGTTGACGAGCACGTCGACCTTGCCGAACTCGGCGAGCGCTTTTTCGACCACGTTGCGGCACGACGCGGTGTCCGAAATGTCGGTGGCAACCGGCAGCGCGCGGCCGCCGGCCGCCCGAATCTCGCCGGCAAGCGTCTCGAGCGAATCGGCGCTGCGTGCCGCGAGCACCACCGCCGCGCCTTCGCGCGCGAGCGCGCGTCCGATGGCCTGACCGAGGCCGGGGCCGATGCCGGAAACGATGGCGACGCGATCCTTGAGCAGCATGGGTGTTCTCCAGTCCTGTGTATCTGCGCCGGCGCGTCAGGCCGCGTCTTCCGGCTCGATTGCGAAATGCTCGATGTACTTCGAGAAGCGCTCGCGCATCGCCGCCGGCACGAGGCCGAAGTCGGCGGCGCTGTAGCGGTGCTCGCCGTGCTTGTGCTGCGGGTGCGTGCGGTGCCACTCGCGAAGGCGCGCTTCGGTCGCCTCGGGATAGTCGATGCCGAAGTGCCGGTAGACTTTGCCGACCGCGGTCGCCGGATCGCCGACGGTCTCGCGAAACGGAACGTCGAAGAAGCGGTGCTCGCCGAGCTCGCGGCGCGCGGCCATCGCGTTCTCCATCGTCGTTGCGTAAAGCTCGACGACCCACTGCGCGATCGCGCGCCGGTCGGGATTGTCCTCGTAGATGCCGCGCCAGCCGGCGATCAGGCTGCACAGCGACGGCAGCACGCGCGCCGGATCGCGATGGGTCTGCACGATGCACGCGTCGGGATACACGTCGAGGATCTCGCGCAGCCAGCGCAGGTGCGCGGGATACTTGAGCACCCAGCGCCGGTCCGGATCGCCTGCGCCGACGAGGCGCAGAAGGTCGCGATGGCGAAGGTACGCGGGCTTCATGTCGCACGAGTCGTACCACGCCGAATAGCTCGGAATCGTCGCGTTGCACTCGAAGCTGTCGTCGCGAAACGTATGCTGCAGCAGCAGCCGGCATTCTTCCGGACCGTCGGCGGTCAGAAGGTGGATCGCCTTCAGGCGCGGGTCGAGCCAGTACGAAAGGCCGAGGCCCTGCGCGGCCTGCTTGAAGCGCGGATCCTTGTCCCACTGCTCCCGCGGCGGGCGCGGTTTCGGCGAGGCGCCGAGCCAGTATTCGAGCGCCTGATTGGCCTGATCCTGCGCGACCAGCGCATGCAGCGCGGTCGTTCCGGTTCTCGGCAGACCGAGGATGAAGATCGGACGGCGGATTTCACTGCCGAAGATCTCCGGCCGCTCGCGCCGCCAGCGCTCGCACTCGAGGCGTCCGCGGAAAAGCCCGACGAGCTGCTGCGTGACCATCCAGCGCCCGAACGGATTCAGGCGCGACTCTTCGTCGTACGCGCGCAGCAGCACCGACAGGCCGTCGCGATAGTCGTCGGCGCCAAGATCGGTCCCGCCGCCGGCGGCCTTGCTCGCGGCCTCTACCATCGCTTCTTCGGATTCGACGAATCCCTTGCGGCGGCGGCCGAGCTTCTCGAGCGTTCGTGCGGCCGCGTTCAGCAGGCGTACGGGCAGGCGTTGGTCGCGCTCGGTCGTCATCGTGGCAGATTTCGCAATCTCGGCCGCTCTGTCGTCAGTCGGGCTCGAGCTCGGACAGAAGCGCGACACGCGCCGACGGCTGCGGATGGTCCTTCGCCTTGATCCAGCGCAGGCCCATCGTGCCGCGCTGGTGCGAGCCGGTGTCCATCCAGTTCGCGAAGCCGCGGTTCTCCGCCGAGATCACGATGCGGAACGATCCGTCGCTGCGATAGCGCGTGGTGTGCTTGTTGGTCGAGACGGGAAGGTAGCGGTAGTCGAGCGATTCCATCCAGACGTTGTTGAGCTGGAAGTTCCAGTATTCGCATTCGGGCGGCGTGGCTTCGATGACGAGCGCTTCGTTCGGCGCGAGCTGCCACCATCCCATGTAGAAAAAGATATTGGGATCGCCGTGCGCGCCGCCGGTCACTTTCGGATCGAGCGCGAGCATGCGGTTCGGCCGCGTGCGAAACGCGCGCGCCCAGTCGGCGAACAGTCGCGCCGTTCCGGCTACGTACGAGCCCGCGCCGCGAAGGCCGGCGACCAGCCGCTCGCTGGTAAGAGGAGAGGGCGGGCCGTCGGCGCCGATGCGTTCGAGCTTGAGGTCGGCGATGGTCTCGGTGCTGCGGTCGAGAAAATTCTGCCGCACGATCAGCATCGACGAATCGGGCTCGAGCCGAATCCAGTTTCCCGGATGCGGCCTGGCGGAAAGGATGATTTCGAGGCGGCCGTCGGGCCCGACCTTCATGCGCGTGCTTTCGAGATAGTCGCTGCAGCCCGAGCGCGCGCTCGATCCGTAGTGCCCGTAATACGCACCGATGCCCAGATACGCGATGGTGCCGCGCGTTCCGTAGAGGCGATATTCGCACGAGCCGTCGATGGCGGCGTTCTGGTAGAAGCTGTCGGGATTGTCGCAGCCGATCTTGGCCGTCTCATGGCTGAGCCGGTAGAACGTCGGCGCGAGCGGATCGGCATGCTCGAGGAATTTCTCGAGCGCAAGACGCGTGAGCCTCGTCAGGTAACGGTAGCCCTCGGCGCGGTCGAGCGGATCGCCGGCAAGATCGCACGCGACGATCTTGCCGGCGTCCTTCAGCGCATCGCAGAACTCTTCCCAAAGGCGGCCGCTTTCGACGACGGACGCTGCATCGCTCTCCCCGGACATTGCTGCGGCGGACCATAGCGACGGGGCGCGCCAGTGGCCAGACCGCAGCGCACGGTTACTCGGGGACGGCGCCGTTCACGGACGGGCGGCGATAGCTTCGTGCGTGCTCCGGCGGCTCGGCGCGTGGAGCATGCAGCGGATCGTCGACGGGAGCACCGAAGACCGTCGTCAGCGGGATCGTTCCGGCCCAGATCCCGAGGTCGTAGTCTTCCTCGTCGTCGACCGGCCCGCCCATGCGCTCCTTCATCGACACTTCGATGATCGGAAAGCGTACGACGAGCGTGCGCAGGCTTTCCTCGCGGTTTGGCCCGCGCACGTACGCCGACCTTCCCGGCACCACGTGCTCGACGACCGCGGCGAGCGCGCGCGCATGCTCGTCAGGATCGGTCACGCGCTCTCCGGTGCCGAACACGACCACCGAACGATAGTTGACCGAGTGATGGAACGCCGAGCGTGCCAGCACGAGGCCGTCGAGCAGCGTGACCGCAATCGACGCCGGACCGCCGCCGGCGAGCGTGCGAAGCATGCGATTGGCGGTCGAGCCGTGAAGGTACAGGTCGTCGCCGATGCGCGCGTAGGCGACCGGGATCACGACCGGCGAACCGTCGGCCACGAACGCAACGTGACAGACCAGGGCCTCGTCGAGCACCGCATGCACGGCCGCGCGATCGTAGCGCCCGCGCACGGCCAGACGCTTGAGCGTCGTGCGCGGGGTCGCCGGATACGTGGTCGGGTTCGGGGATTCGGTGATCGTCGAGGTGCTCATGGGACTTCTCCTGTCTTTCTTGATCCTCGCCCTTGCGGGCTGCGGACGTCTTGATCCTCGCCCTTCGGGCTGCGGATTTCCGGCTTGCCAACCGCGCCGGAGTTTGTTACACTACAAACCATTCATTGTGTCGGCACGTTCAGGTATCACAGGTCGCAGCGCGGATGCAATCGCGCGCAGCATCGAGGAGTCGCTGCAGTCGGGACGGCTTCAGGCGGAAGCCTCGCTGCCGCCGGTACGATCGCTCGCCGAATCGCTCGGCGTGAGCCCGACGACCGTCGCCGCGGCGTACCGCACGCTTCGCCAGCGCGGGCTCGTCGTGGGGCAGGGCAGGCGTGGCACGCGCATCGCCCGCCGCGAATCGGCGCCGCCGCGTCTGCCGATTCCGCACGCGGCCGGTACCATCAATCTGTCCGACGGAAATCCCGATCCCGAGCTTCTTCCCGATCTCGAGCCGCTGCTGCGTGAGCTGCCGTTTCCGCGCGACCTCTACGGCGCGCCGTGCGTGCTGCCCGAGCTTCACGCCGCAGGTCACCGTCTGCTTGCGGCCGACGGTGTCGAAGCGCCCGCGCTTGCCGTGGTCTCGGGCGCAATGGACGGCATCGAACGCGTGCTGACGACGCAGCTTCGTGCCGGCGACAAGGTAGCCGTCGAGGATCCGGCGTTCGCGGGGCTTCTCGACCTGCTGGCTGCGCTTGCGCTCGTGCCGGTTCCGTTCGCGATCGATGCCGACGGTCCGGTTCCGGAATCGTTCGCGCGCGCGCTTGCCGGCGGCGTGCATGCGGTCGTGATCACGCCGCGCGCGCAGAATCCGACCGGCGGTCGCATCGAGAAGTCGCGTGCGGCCGAGCTGCGCCGCATCCTCGATCGCCATCCGTCGGTGCTGCTCGTCGAAGACGATCACGCGGCCGGTGTGGCCGGTGCGCCGCTCGAATCGCTCGGATCGCCGAGGCGAATGCGGCATGCGTACCTGCGCTCGATGGCAAAAGCGCTCGGGCCCGACGTTCGCGTCGCGCTGCTGGCCGGATCCGCCGACGTCGTGGCGAGGGTCGAGTCTCGCCAGATCGTCGGCATGCGCTGGGTCAGCCGGCTGCTGCAGCGCCTGGTGGTCGCAGCACTGGCGGACGCATCGGTCGGCGCGTCGGTCGCTCGCGCGGAAAAGGCTTACGAAGCGCGGCGCCGCGCCGTCATCGATGCGCTCGCGGCACGCGGCATTGCCGCCACCGGAGCATCGGGCCTCAACCTCTGGATTCCGGTCCGCGAGGAAGCGTACGCAATGCAGGTGCTGGCGCTGGCCGGCTGGAGCGTCGCACCCGGCGAGCGCTTTCGCGTGCGCAGCGCACCCGGGCTGCGCGTGACCGTCTCGCGGCTATCGACAGCGGACGCGTTGCGCTTCGCGGACGATGCGTCGCGTGCGCTCGCTCCCGCACGCGCGACCGCAACGACCTGACGGCTACTTTTTGTCGTGCTCGTCGGGTTGCGGGAGGACCAGCGAAAGGACGACGCCGCCGATCAGGATCAGCACGACGAGCCCGAGCACGTACAGGTTGTAGCTCTCGCCGAAGAATTTCCCGAGCCACTCGCCGACAAGCATCTTGATGCCGACCAGCGCCAGCACGAGCGCCAGCGAAACCTCGAGCATGTGGAAGCGGTTGAGCATGCCCGCGAGCGCGAAGAACAGTGAACGGAGGCCGAGGATCGCGAAGATGTTGCTGGTGAAAACCAGGAACGGATCGGCCGTGATCGAGAAGATCGCGGGCACCGAGTCGACGGCGAACACGACGTCGCAGGTTTCGACGACGAGCAGCGCGAGGAACATCGGCGTCATCATCAGCGTGCCGGGAGCGGCGGCGTCGACCGCGGGGTCGCGATCGTGGACCCCATGTCCGGGTACCGGCGGCCGGAGCGAGGCCTCGCTGCCGGCCCGGACGAAGAAGCTCTCGCCGTGGTAGTGGCGGGTCACCGGCAGGAAGCGCCGCGCGAAACGGACGACGGCGTTGTTCTGCGGCTCGGGGCTGTCCATTTCGAAGCGCAGCATCCCGTACGCCGTGTAGAGCAGGAACGCGCCGAACACGTAGAGGATCCAGTCGAAGTTGTGGATCAGCACCGCGCCCGCGCCGATCATGCCGCCGCGCATGATGAGAGCGCCCAGGATCCCCCAGAACAGCACGCGGTGCTGGTAGAGTCCCGGCACCCCGAACGTCGAGAAAACGACGGCCATCACGAACAGGTTGTCGACGCTCAGCGAGAGCTCGACGAGGTAGCCGGTGACATATTTGAGCACCGCCCGCGCGCCGTCGTTCGTCGTGCGGTCGACGACGTCGATGGCTGTCCCGAGCCCGAACCAGTGTCCGTCATAGGCGACATAGATGAAGCCCGTGAAGAGCAGCCCGAGGGTGATCCACATCGCCGACCAGCCCATCGCCTCGCGGACCCCGATGATGTGGGCCTTGCGGTTGAGCACTCCAAGATCGAGCGCGAGCAGCGCGAAGACGAGGACGAGGAAACCGGAGTAAAGCCAGAACATGGAGACGATCCGAGGGGCAGGCGTCCGGTGTAGCCACGCGCGTGCTCGTTCGCAACTCGGGCCCGCGCACACGCAACGAGAATTCGCCGTGCATGCCCGGGCGGCTCGCGATAGCGTCCCGATCGAGGTCCTTGGAATGCATCACTATCGTCGCGCCGGGAGCGCAGCTCCCGAAAAATGGATGGCCGCACTCGCCGGCGTTACCGCTCTGCTCGCGGTTTCCTGCTCAAAGCCGGCCGAGCCGGTTTCGAAGAACGCGATTCACGTAGCCGCCGGCGCTGGGGATATCGCTGGCGTCGAGCGTGCGATCGACGCCGGCTACGGCGTGGAGACGCTCGGGCGCAACAGCGCGACTCCGATTTTCTCGGCCGTCTGGGGCAACAAACCCGACATGGTGCGCTTCCTCGCAAAGAAAGGCGCGAAGGTCGACGCCCTCGACGGCAGTGACCGGGCGCCGCTGCACTACGCCGCGCAGAACGGCTTTATCGAGACGGTGACGGCGCTGATCGACAGCGGCGCCAATCCCGACGTCCGCAACGCGTACGGTTATACGCCGCTGATTGCCGCGTCGATGGACGGCAAGATCGAGGTGATCCGCGTGCTCATCGCGCGCGGTGCGAACGTGAATCTCTCCGACCTGGCCTCGAAGACGCCGCTGCACTTCGCGCTCAAGCAGAAACAGGACGCAGCCGCACGGCTGCTGGTCGAGTCCGGTGCCGACGTCAACGCCGTCGATCGCGAAGGCCGACGGCCGCTGGCGGAAGCCAAGGCCCGAGGAGTCGATGCGGCGACCGTCGACTTCCTCGTCGCACACGGTGCGCACGAGTAGCGGCTGGGCAGCTGCTTATGTCGATGCCGCTACGGGCGATGGGTTTGTTGTTGCGATGCGCAGCGCGGCCCGCGCGGTCGTGGCGCACGAGCATTCCGCGGGGAATGTGATCCAGGTTTCGTTCGATGCATCACCCTCGGGGGATCGGTGTCTTGAGCACCTGCACCGGTGGCGACGGGTCCGAGGGTTTGGCGGATCATACACGCGCGGCGTCGGGCTTGGATACGCGCCGCGTCGGGCGACGTCAGCGGAACGGCAAGGTCGAGAGTGTCCTGTCGACCTCGCTCACTGATCTGGTTGCGTCCTGCCGGGCGCGAATCACGGGCGGTATGCCACTTTTGTTATTGAAGCGTCGTCGCGATGTCGGTGCGAACTGGAACATGGGTAACGAATCAGACCGAGTACATGGGTAACAGTCACTCATCGTTTTCGACGCTTTCTTCGGCGCCGGCCGGGCGTGGAAATCAGGCTGGTTGCGCGCGGCTCAGGACCTCGAAGCACCCATACCAATAGCCATTCATTTCAACGGAAAGACAGATCGGTCGACTGCCAGATTCCGTCGGGAGCACGGAACGTGAGCAGCCGCAGTCGCGTCGTCACCGTCGCGAGACTTCCGTGCGCATGCAGCGACTGCACCTCCTCGCGGATTCCGAGGTCGGCCTGGAACAGACCGCCGCGTGCGGCGGCGACACCGAGCACGCGCGTACGCGTGACGGCAACAGCGACGTTGGTTCCCGCGTCGGCCAGCAGGACCTCCTCGCGCGGGCCGAGTCCGGCTTCGCTCCAGCTCCCGCTTACGCCTTCGAACCCGAACACCCTGCGGTCGGTGACCAGCAGTGCGACGCGATCGCCGAGAAGAATCCGCTCCGGGCTCGACTCGCGCAGCTCGAACGCGCGCTCGGCCCACGACGACAGTCCCGGAACCGTTGCGAGCGCGCGGCGGTCGGTGATGGCCAGCGCAACCCGTCCGCGCACGCCTGTCCACAGCACCGATTCGCCGCGGAACAAGTCGACCGATGTGATCGCATGAGTCCATGCATCGACCGCGAGGATCTCGCGGTCGCGCACGAGGATCTCGAGCTGATCCTCGATCGGACCGAAGTCGAGAAGCGG